>CAYTMR010000066.1:0-19461 GCA_964438855.1 uncultured Micromonosporaceae bacterium | reverse complement strand
GTCCGGCCACCGCCGGAAAGACCACCCTGATGCGCGCCGCCGCCTCCCGGATTCCGCCACACGAGGCGTTCGTGGTGCTCGAGGAGTCGCGGGAGCTGGGTCTCCACACCACCGGTCGGCACCCGTGGGCGATGAGCTTCGAGGCTCGCGAAGGACACGGCGAACGAGGAGCGGACGGACGCCCGGAGGGCCAGATCACCCTCGACGAGCTGATCGCCTTCGCGCTGCGAATGTCCGCGCCGAGGATCATCGTGGGTGAGGTCCGTAGCCACGAGATCGTCGCGATGCTCAAGGCCATGCGGTCCAGCCTCGGGTCGATGTGCACCATCCACACCCGCTCTCCTCACTCGGTCATGGACCGGATCGTCGAGCTCGCGCTCTCCTACGGCAGGGGTATGTCCGCCGAGCTGGCGCAGCGGATGGCGGCCGGCTCGTTGGACCTCATCGTCTACCTGACCCTGCGCGATGAACGCCACCGGGGTGGGCGCAAACAGCGCTACGTGTCGCACATCGTAGAGGTCCACGACACCTTCGAAGCTGGCCACGTGGTCACCACAGAGATCTTCGGCCCTGGGCCCGGTGGTCGCGCGGTCCCCCGTCACTTGCCCGAACGGATCGGCGACCGGCTCCGCGAGGTCGGCTACGACCCGCGGGTGCTGGTGCCCTTCATCGAGCAAGGGCGCGGTGCCTGGAACATCCCCGCTCCACCTGGACAGAGGCGTGAGCGATGAGCGTCGACGCCTACGTCGCAGTGATCGCCGCCCTTGCCACTGCCGGGGTGGTGTTGCTGATCGCTGGGCTGAGGGGTACCACAAGCCCAGCCGGCCCGCCGTCACCGTTGATGGAGAAACTTCGGCGGCTGTGGGCCGGGCCGGGGCACAGTAGTACCGAACGCCGACGCCACCGGCTCCTACTCCTCGGCTCTCTGGCCGCGGCGGTGATCGGCTACGCCATGTCCCGTACCCCGGCGGTGGCGCTGCTCGCCGCTGGCGCGGTCCCCATGGTTCCGTGGCTGTGGAACGTGGGTCGCCGTGAACAGCAGGCGATCATCCGTGTGGAGGCGTTGGGCAACTGGACCCGCAGGCTCAAGGACCAACTCTCCACCGGCACCGGGTTGGTGTCGGCGATCGTCGCCACCGCCACCAGCCCTCCGGCTCCGATCGCCGAACCCGTGCGCACCCTGGCTGCTCGACTCCGCAGCGGTACCTCCCCTCAGCGCTCGCTGCGACGGTTCGCTGCCGAATTGGACGACCCCGTCGCTGAGCAGGTGGTAGCGGTTCTGTTGCTGCACCTGCACGACCGGGGAGAGCGGCTGGGCGAGGTGCTGTCGGCCATCGCCACCGACACGGCCAAGCAGGTGTCGATGCGCCGGGAGGTGTACGCCAAGCGCACCCAGCCACGCAACACGGTCCGGTTCATGACGGTGTTCAGCCTCGTGGTGTTCGCCATCCTGACTCGCGGTGAGCTGATGGCGGCCTACACCACGCCGCAGGGGCAACTGGTGCTGCTACTACTCGTCGGAGCGTTCGTGGCGGTGCTGGTATGGGTGCGCTCAATGAGTCAGCCCCCGCCCAGACAGCGGTTCCTCACCACTTCTCAGGACTTGACGGGAGGTGGCTGATGGGTTCGGTGACGTTGCTGTCCGCGGCGATCGGCGCACTCGCCGCGATCGGCGTGCTCATTCTGGTACGGGAGCTGCTGCCGGCCTCCCCGCCGCTGGGCGCCGCGTTGCGCCGTCTACACCCCGACGATCTGCCGGAGCGCCGTCCGAGCATCTCCTTCTCCACATTGGCGTTCCAGCTATGGCCGGTGCCGTACGAGAGCCTGGCCCTGCTCGGCCGCACCACTCGTCACTACTATCTGTCCCTGCTGGCCGCCGGGATCGGCGGGATGGCCCTGCCCGGGATCGCCGGCTTCCTGCTGATCTCGTCAGGTCGTGGCCTGCCGCCCTTCCTGATGGCGGCTGGTGGCCTGCTCTCACTGATCACTGGTGCGCTCTTCGTGTACGCCGCCCACCGTGACGTCGAATTCCGGGCGAAACGAGCGCGAGCTGAGTTCCGCGGGGCGGTAGCGATCTTTCTCTCCCTGGTCGCGATGGAACGCGCCGCAGGACACGGCTCCGTGGAGTCACTGGAACGGGCGGCACAGGTTAGTGACGGATGGGTCTTCCTGCGGATCCGGGAGGCGCTGCTGCGCGCCCGGTCCCACCACCGCCCACCCTGGGACGAGCTGAGCGCGCTCGCCGCCCGGATCGGTGTGGCGGAGCTGGGCGACGTTGGCCAGATCATGCACAGCTCGGGACAATCCGGTGCCCAGGTCCACCGCACTCTGCTAGAGCGGGCGGATTCGCTTCGAGACGAGCTACGCGCCGAGGCGCTGGCCAAGGCCGAGGCCACCACGGCCAAGCTGGAGATTCCGGGGGCGGTGCTCCTGGTGGTGCTCGCCGCGTTCGTCATCTATCCGATCACACAGCGCGTGTTCGGATAGGACGAGAAAGGAAGGGACGATGCTGCGACTTTTCACCGCGTTGACGGTCCGACTGAGAAACGACCGAGGCGAGGTCGGGCCGATCGGCTACGCGATCCTTGTCTCCGGGGTCGTGCTGCTGGCGATCGCCGTGGCGGCGTGGGGTCGGCAAATCGCCGACACGTACATGAACATTGACTACGGGAGCCCTGGCGGTGGTGGAGACTGAGTCTGGGCGGCGAGGGCGAGGCGACCGAGGTGGCGGCCCGATCGAGTTCGCGATCGTGCTGCCGCTCCTGCTCACCCTTGTCTTCACCCTCGCACACCTGGGGCTGTTCTTCCTCGGGCGTCAGGCTGCTCTGTCCACCGCTCAGATCGCCGTCGATGGTGAACGCGCCTATGGGGCGCCTGCCGGATCCGGGTTGGTCCGTGCCGAGAGGTTTCTGGCCAACGCGCCCGCGTGGCTCAACGACGTCGAGATCATCGTGGACAACGACGGCGAGATGGTCACCGCCACCGTCACCGGTACCACCCCGGAGATCATCCCTGGACTGAGGATGACGGTGCAGCAGACCGCGGTAGGACCGGTGGAGCGCATCACGGAGATCCCATGAGGAACCGCGGTTCGGCTTCCATCGAGATGGCGATCATCATGCCACTGTTCGTGGCGATGTTCATCGCGACCGTGGTGCTGGGACGGACCGCCAACGCGATGAGCGCCGTGGAGCTTGCGGCTTACGACGCTGCCCGTACCGCCTCGCTCGCGCGGGACGCCCGGACCGCCGAGACGCTGGCCCAGCAGTCGGTTGAGGCTAGCTTGTTGCAGCAAGGGCTGTCCTGTGTGCAGTTGCGGGTTAATGTGAATACAGAAGATTTCGCCGCACCCATCGGCGAACCGACATTCGTATGGGTGGAGGTCAGCTGTCTAGTATCGTTCGCCGACATCGATCTGCCGGGGGTGCCGACGGACCGCACCGTCTCCGCGGAGTTCGTGTCACCCATCGACAAGTATCGGACTCGCGCATGATCGTGACTCATCCCTCACGGAGCCGCCACCCGACCGCCACTGTCGGGCATGAGGGGTCACGGCGGCGGTGCGATGCTGGAAAGATCAGCGTATTCGTCGCTGCCGCCATGCCAGCGATGATCACGTTCCTGGGGTTGATGTGGGACGCCTCAGGCTACCTACGCACCCTTCATCGGCTCGACAACATCGCCGCCGAGGCGGCGCGAACGGCTGGGCAGCAGATCAACGTTCCCCTCGCGATCGCCGACGGGATCGTGGAGGTCGACCCAGACGCCGCCGTCGCCGCGGTCGCCGAGTACACCGCCGAGGCCGGGGTTTACGGCGAGGTGGATGTCGCCACAGACCAACAGGAGGTGACGGTCACCATCACCGCCGACTGGCAACCGGACGTCCTCGGCGTGTTCGGTTTCGGCCCTCGGACCCTCAGCGGTCAGGCCACCGCCCACCTGATTCAGCAATGACCCATCGGAGGCCGCCGTGATGCGACACCAACATCCGACGCTCGGGCGCCGGCTGGCGGGACTGGCCGGGGCGCTGACGCTCGCCGGCATCGTGGCCGGCGGACCGATCCTGTTGCTCAAGCTAGGCGGCAACCCTCTACCGAGCCGGATCCCCAGCATCGATGATCTTGCTGCCAGACTGACCGGCCCGGACAATGGCGAGCTTCTGCTGTGGACGCTTTCGGTGGTCGGCTGGGTCGGTTGGGCGATCATGGCCAGCTCGATCGTGCTCGAGCTCGTTGCCCAACTCACGGGACGGCACACCCCCCGGCTGCCCGGGCTGACCGGCCCTCAACGGTTAGCGGGGGTGTTGGTGGCGGCCACCATCGCGGCGCTGACCGGGCCCACCGCCGCCGCGCACGCGGCCTACGTGGACGCCCCGCCGCCCGTGGTGCAGACCTTGGAGTCCGACCAATCCATCTCCAGCGAGCCCGTGGTGCAACCAGCCGAGGAGCCGCTACGCCCAGGCGAGTGGCGACCGCCCACGTCGCAGGCGGCACCAACGGTCGCCCCCGAACAGTCTTCCCCAGCGCCGCCGACGGCACCCCTGCACGACGAGGGCGAGCATCAGACGCTTACGCACGAAGTCGCCGAAGGGGACTGGATGTGGCACATCGCCGGCCGGTATCTCGGCGACGAGACCCGCTACCCCGAGATCGCCGCTCTGAACCCGCAGTACGCCGACGAGTACGCCAACTATCCCGACCACATCCAGCCAGGCGACGTGCTGGTGCTTCCACCGGACGCCCGTGACAGAGGGCCCCGCCCTCACGCCAGCGGCGACGTACATCCGGTGGGTACCGGCGGCGACGTGCCGGCCGAAGAACGCGCAGCGGAATCGGAGCCCTCCGCTGCTGAGCAGCCTGATCCTCCTGCCGTCGAGCACACCGAGCCACCCACGGCCGACCAGGCACCGGCCGACGACACCGCACCGGCTGAGGACGCCGCCCCCGCTGAGGAAGCCCAGCCGGCCGACACAGCCCCGATAGACGACGTCGACACCGATCCCGGCGCTGACGAAGGGGTGCCTCCCCCTGGCGCACCACCGGTCACCGAGGTGGAACCACCGCCGGCCGAGCAGGCGGTGGCGGAGCCGGACGCTGCCGGGGACGACCAGCAGGAGAGCCAGCCCACACCGACGGCCGCGCGCGCGCCAGCGGCGAACTTCACCGATGGTAGTGATCCCGCCACAGACGACATCGCCGCGGAAGAACCGGGAGCTCGCGCTGGTCAGCACCAGGGCCCGCTGGCTGCCGCCGCGGTACTCGCGGTGCTGCTGGTCGGTGGGGTGCTTGGTTATCGCCGCTTGCGGGCGGCCAGGCGGCGCCCAGGCCACATGGTGGTGGCACCGGCTACCGCAGCCGCCGAGGCGGGCCTGCGTGCCGCGGCGACCGCGGACGTCGCCCGGTTGGATCGCGCTCTGCGAGCCCTGGCCGCTGCCCTCGCCGATAACGGCCCCGACCGGCTCCCCGACATCGGCGCGGTCTGGCTCACCGACGAGGACGTCCACTTCATCCTGGCCAGCCCGTACGAGGGCGAGCCTCCACAGCCGTTCGTGACCGAGGACGGTCACAGTTGGATCCTTCCCGGTGACGCCGCCCTACCAGACCTGCGTGGCGTGGTCTCTCCCCTGCCAGCGCTGGTGACCGTTGGTACTGAGACCGGCCGACACCTGTTGGTCGACCTGGAGCGGGTGGGGATGGCCACCATCACCGGTTCACCGGAGCGCGCCATGGACCTGCTGCGATACCTCGTGGCGGAGCTGGCCCACAACACCTGGTCCGACCTGGCCGACGTGACCCTGGTCGGGTTCGATCCCGGTGAGACGACCCAGCTTGTCGCGCTCAACCCGGCCCGCATCCACGCGGCCACGGACCTGGAGGCAGCGGTAGCCGCCGTACGCCGCCGGCTGGCCCACACCGATTCGGCACTAGAGCAGCACCAGCTGGTCGACGCGATGCATGGGCGCATCAGCGACACCGCCACCGACACGTGGATTCCACAGTTGCTTCTGATCGCCGATCCGGGTCCTGAGCACGACCACACCCTGGCGGAGCTGGAGAAGACGTTGACCTCGGTGGGCAGGCGCAGCGCGGTCGCGGTGGTCGTCACCGGCCGTCCTGACTCACCGTACGGATCATTCCCGCTCACGGTGACCTCGGAGGGCCGCCTGCGTGCCGGGTTCCTGGACGCTTCCCAGGACCTCCCCGCGGCTGCGCTGCCCAGTCATCTACTCGGCGACCTGTCCGACCTCATCCGCGACGCGGCGGCCGGGACCGACCACCCGATCCCACAAGCACCGGAGTCCTGGGCCAAGGGAACGGACGCCGCGGGCGCGCTCACGGCGCCCGAGGAGCCCGTAGTCTCTGTCTCCGAGTACTCGTCCGAGACGCTCACGGACACCGACGGGGAGGACGATACCGCGGATCCCGTCACGCCCGAACCAGACGAACTGGACGAACTGGTCCGTCAGTGGCGGACGGGCAGCGGCAACACGCCCCGGGTGGCGGTGCTCGGCCCGATCCAGGTCTCCGCTACCGGCCCGGCGCCCCAGCGCCGCCGACGGGCCTGCCAGGAGTTGGTGGTCTACCTGGCCGCGCGTGGGGAGGCCGGTGCCACCGCAGTCGAGATCAGCCACAGCTTGTGGCCCCACCAGGACGTCCCGGCCACCGTACGCAACGAAGTCATAGCGAGCACCCGTCGCTGGCTCGGATTGCGACCAGATGGCCAGCCGTGGCTACACGAGTCCGATTCCGAGGGTCGGTACCGACTCGACCCGGGAGTGCTCGTCGACTGGTACCTGTTCCGGCGGCTGCGGGCTCGCGGGGAGTCGCGAGGCCTCGCCGGAGCAGAGGACCTGCACACCGCCCTGGGCCTGGTCACGGGCGCCCCGCTGCACGACGCGGAGCGGCCGCCGCTGGCCGGCATCCGCCCGGCGTACAGTTGGCTGCCTGGTACCGCGCTGCAGCCGGAGTTGATCCTCGCCGGGATCACCGACACCGCACATGAACTGGTCGACATGTGCCTGGACACGGGCGACTTCGACGGTGCCCGACACGCGGTGGGACGAGCCTGGCTCGCCGATCCACACCGCAGCGACGATCAGCCGTGGCGTGACCTGCTCCGCATCGCCTACGCGGAGGGCAATCCGGAGGAGGTACGGACCATCATCGCCGATCTCCTGCGCTACCGTGACGCGGAGCATCCGGATGAGCTGTCACCGGCTACAGCGGCGCTGATCTCGAACTACTGCCGACGCCCCGTTGAGTGGGCCGGTTATCGTGCCGGGTGGCGATGAGGACACCCTTCCCAGGTCTGGAGGAGACACCCCGAGATGAGCTGGAAGTTCAATCCGCCGCCTGGTTGGCCACCACAACCAGAAGGTTGGCTACCGCCACCTGGGTGGGCGCCCGATCCCAACTGGCCGCCGGCACCGCCTGGCTGGGAGTTCTGGGTGCCAGCGGATCAGTCCACCTCGCCCTCTGTCCCGCCGACTGCGGCCTACCCACCGGCGCCTTACCAGTCGCCGGCCCCCGCTCCGCCGACCCCCTCGCCCTTCTCACCGGGCCAGCCACCGTCCGGACAGCCGTACTTCCCGGGCGGCAGCCAGCCTCAGTCGGGCTATCCCGGCGCGTACCACCCGCCGGGTTACCCCGCACCCGACAAACCGTGGTACCAGAAGGGCTGGGTGATCGCTCTCGGGGCAGGTGCGTTGGTGCTCCTCACCGCCCTGGTAGGAGTCGGCACGTTCATCGCTTTGCGTCCAGACGACGAGACTCCTGACCGACGTACGGTCACGGCCTCGAGCCCCACGCCTGGCGTCGAGAGCCCGTCACCGGCGCCACCGGAGGAGTCTCCCGACGATCCAGTCCGTGACCGGAACGACGCCCCTGGCACGACTATCGAGCGGTTCGAAGGCGAAGGTTCTAGGGAAATCTCCCTCACTCTCGACAAGGGGACCTATTACACCCTTCACCTCGACTACCGAGGAAGCGATCTGTGGGAGCTGTCGACCACCGAGGCCGGCGACGATTTGGAGAGCTTGGCGTGGGGCTTTGGTGACTACAACGGCACCTACGCCCTCAACCTGTTTCACGGCGAGAATCCCGACGGTATCCGCATCCGGGGTTCCGGCTCGTGGACGATGGAAATCTACGAGTTGTCCGCGTCACCGACGTGGCCACAGACGTACGAAGGTACAGGCTCCGAAGTAGTGCTCGTCGAACCTGGATCGAAAGCCATCACCGTAACGGGGCAGCACGACGGGGTCAGCAACTTCATCGTCTGGGCCTACGTCGAGGATGGTTTCCCAAGCCTGCTGTTCAACGAGATCGGCCTGCACGAGGGAAGCGCCGTGGTACCGCCCGGCACCTTCGCGATTTCGATCGTGGCGGACGGCAACTGGGTCCTCCAACCGGAGTGACGCCCCGGCCCGGCGCTATGGTGACGCCATGGACGGCACTCCGGTGGTGAAAGAGCAGGCTGAAGAGGCCACGTTCCCGGCCGCCGACGTCTTCGCTCGCGCCTGCCCGTCCCGCCGCGTGCTCGAGACGGTGACCAGCAAGTGGGGCGTCCTGGCGCTCGCCGCACTCGCGGAGGGCTCCTACCGCTTCAACGCGCTACGCCGACGCGTCGACGGCATCAGCGAAAAGATGCTCGCCCAGACACTGCACGCCTTGGAACGTGACGGGTTGGTCCATCGCCAGGCGTACGCTGTCGTGCCGCCCCGAGTGGAGTACAGCCTCACCCCTGCTGGCGCACCCATCGCCGCCAAGATCCGAGAACTGATCGCCCTGATCGAAGGCCAACTTCCTCAGGTCATCTCCGCGCAGGAGCGGTACGACGGTCGGCTGCCTGGCTGACGGCACGGCATCAGCCAGGCAGCCACGCGCCTGTTCAGAACCGGCCTAGGTCCAAGCCAGCACGACGTAGCGCATCGGCCATGGCGGTAGCTGGCGGTTCCGGCCTGCGCGGCCGCCCTTGGCGGGTGCCGCCCCGCCTGGTTCCGTTGTCACGGCCGCCGGCGGGGGCAACGTCGTCATCGAGTCGTAGCGATAGCGAGATCCGCTGTCGCGGCACGTCCACGTCCAGCACCTTGACCTTCACCACGTCACCGGACTTCACCACGTCGCGAGGGTCCTTGACGAAGCTCTTGGACATCGCCGAGACGTGAACCAGCCCATCCTGGTGCACCCCTACGTCGACGAACGCGCCGAAGGCCGCCACATTGGTCACCACCCCCTCCAGCACCATGCCTGGGCGGAGGTCGGCCAGGCTCTCCACTCCCTCGGCGAACGCCGCGGTGGTGAAGGCTGGACGCGGGTCCCGGCCAGGCTTCTCCAACTCGGAGAGGATGTCGGTGACGGTCGGCAAGCCGAACGTCTCGTCGACGAAGTCAGCCGGACGCAGACTGCGAAGCACCTTCGTGTTGCCGATCAGCGTGGCCACCTCGTGCCCCGTGGCCTTCAGGATGCGATGCACCACCGGGTACGCCTCGGGGTGTACCGCGGAAGCGTCCAGCGGGTCGTCACCGTCGCGAATACGCAGGAAGCCGGCGCACTGTTCGAACGCCTTCGGCCCCAGCCTCGGCACCTTGGTCAGCTCCGCGCGTGAACGGAACGGGCCGTGAGCGTCCCGGTAGGCCACGATGGCGTCGGCCAATCCCGCACCGATCCCTGAGACTCGGGTGAGCAGCGGCGCCGAGGCGGTGTTGAGGTCCACGCCGACCGCGTTGACACAGTCCTCCACCACGGCGTCCAAGCTCCGGGACAACTTGGTCTCGGAGACGTCGTGCTGGTACTGCCCGACGCCGATCGACTTCGGGTCGATCTTCACCAGTTCGGCCAGGGGATCCTGCAACCGCCGCGCAATCGAGACCGCTCCTCGCAGCGACACGTCCAGATCCGGCAGCTCTTTCGACGCGTAGGCCGACGCCGAGTAGACCGACGCCCCGGCCTCCGAGACCATCACCTTGGTCAGTTTCAGCTCCGGGTGGGCCCGGATGAGGGCGGCGACGAGCTGGTCGGTCTCCCGCGATGCGGTGCCGTTACCGATCGCGACCAGCTCGACCTTGTGCTCGCGTGCCAACCGGGCCAACACCTCGATCGCCTCGTCCCAGCGGCGGTGCGGTTGATGCGGGTAGATGGTCGCGGTGGCGGTGACCTTACCCACCGCGTCCACGACTGCGACCTTGACACCGGTGCGGTAGCCCGGGTCGAGCCCCATGGTCGGCCGGGTGCCGGCGGGGGCGGCGAGCAGCAAGTCCCTCAGGTTGGCGGCGAAGACTTGGACCGCCTCGTCCTCGGCCGCCTGCCACAACCGCATGCGGAGGTCCACGCTCAGTCGGATCAGGATCCGGGTCCGCCAGGCCCAGCGAACGGTGTCCAGCAGCCACCGGTCGGCCGGGCGTCCCTGGTCGGCGATCCGGAAGTGCTCCGCTACCAACTGCTCGTAGCTACTGGGACCGGACTCTACCGGCTCCTCCGGCTCCAGCGTGAGCTCGAGAATCTCCTCCTTCTCTCCCCGGAAGACCGCCAGGACGCGATGCGACGGCAGGGTCGTGAACGCTTCAGCGAAGTCGAAGTAGTCGGCGTACTTGGCACCCGCCTCCGCTTTGCCCTCGCGTACCTTGGCGACCAGCCGGCCGCGCTGCCACATCCGTTCGCGCAGCGCGCCGATCAGGTCGGCGTCCTCCGCGAATCGTTCCACCAGGATCGCCCGGGCTCCATCCAGAGCCGCGGCCGTGTCCGCGACACCCTTCTCCGGGTCGACGAACGCCTCCGCCGCCGACTGGGGATCCTGCGTAGGGTCGTTCAGCAGGCTATCGGCCAACGGTTCGAGCCCTGCCTCCCGGGCGATCTGGGCCTTCGTCCGCCGCTTCGGCTTGTAGGGCAGGTAGATGTCCTCGAGTCGGGCCTTGGAGTCGGCAGCCATGATCTGAGCCCGTAGCTCGTCGTCCAACTTGCCCTGGCTCTCGATCGACTCCAAAATGGCCTTGCGCCGCTCCTCTAGCTCGCGCAGATACCGTAGCCGCTCTTCCAGGGTGCGCAGCTGCGCATCATTGAGCCCACCGGTCACCTCCTTGCGGTACCGGGCGATGAACGGCACGGTGGCCCCACCGTCGAGTAGCTCTACCGCGGCGGTGACCTGCCGCGGTAGAACCGTCAGCTCTTCGGCGATCTTCTGATGGAGAACGAGTTCGTTCGTCGTCACGACTCCGCAAGCTACCGCACGGCGACACTTTCGCGGGGGCGGGTTGACGGCGCGTCAACGCGCCGGCGCCAGGACCACCTCCGGGCGGGCTCGGCCGTGACGTTCGACGACGACCGCCACCACCTCCCCGTCAGGACCGAACACCGCGTACGGTCCGGCCGCTCCCGTCGCCGAGAGCGCACCACCATGCGAGAGCACGCGGCTCTGGTCGCCGGTGACCCTCCGCTGCGGGAGGATCCGCCGCGCCGCCTGACTCATGGTCATCGTCAGCACCGCCGGTGCCCGCTGTTCCAGCTCGGTCAACGTCACCGCCTCGTCCAGCGTAAATCCGCCCACGCGGGTGCGGCGTAGTGCCGTGAGATGCCCACCGATGCCCAGAGCGGCACCGAGGTCACGAGCGAGTGCCCGCACGTACGTCCCCGCCGAACACTCCACGGTGACGTCGACGTCGATGACACCCGGTGAATCGCGCCGGGTCTGCTGAGCCTCGAGGGTAGAGACGGTGACTCGGCGCGCTGGCAGTTCGACCCGCTCACCTTCGCGGACTCGCCGGTACGCCCGACACCCGTCGATCTTCACGGCGCTGACTGCGCTGGGGACCTGGTCGATGTCACCGGTCAAGGCGGCGAGTCCCGCGGTGATCTGCTCGTCGGTCACCGCTGCCACCGTCTCCGGGTCGGCGGTCGCCGTCACCTCCCCCTCGGCGTCATCGGTAACCGTCGCCTGCCCCAACCGCATGGTCGCGGTGTAACCCTTCCGCGTGCCGATCACATAGGTCAACAGCCGTGTCGCCCGCCCGACCGCGACCACGAGCAGCCCGGTCGCCATCGGATCCAGTGTGCCGCCATGCCCTACCCGGCGTGTCTTCGCCAGGCGCCGGATCCGCGCCACCACGTCGTGAGAGGTCATCCCGCCGGGCTTGTCCACCACCACGAAGCCGTCCACACCACTTCCTTTCCTCGCATAGGTTTGCACAGTGGGAGTACGCACCGCGGCGGCGGCCTGGTGGCACCGGGTGGTAGCGATGGCCGCTGCCACTGGGCCGACGCGGGACCGGTACGTCGACTTCCTGCGGGTGTGTGCGATCGGCGTCGTGGTGCTGTGGCACTGGGCGCTGTCGGTGGTGTACTGGAGCGGTGACCGCTGGGTCAATCCCAATCCGCTCCATACCGTGCCTGGTGGGTGGCTCCTGACCTGGGTAGGTCAGGTGGTTCCTCTCTTCTTCGTGGTCGGCGGCTACGCGAACGCCGCCGGCTGGTGGGCGGCCCGACGCGACGGCCGGGGAGTGCGAGGTTTCCTTGCCCGACGCCTGCGCCGGTTGCTGCTACCCGTCGCCGGATTCCTCGCGGTCTGGGCCGGTGTCGAGATCGTCGCTCACTTACTCGTTCCCGGTTACCCCGGGGCGCTGAGGTTCGCGATGATCGTCTTCACCCCGCTGTGGTTCATCGGCGCGTACGTGCTGGTCGTCGTGCTCACTCCGGTAACGGCCAGCGTTCACCGCCGCGCGCGATGGGTGGCGGTGGGTACGCTCGCAGCGGCGGTGGTCGCCGCCGACGTGGGCCGGTTCGCGGCGGGAATCACCACCCTCGGCTGGGTCAACACCGCGCTCGTCTGGGTCCTCATCCACCAGATCGGCTACTTCTACCAGGACGGATGGGCAACCCGGCTGCGGCCTGGCCAGTCCCTGGCGCTAGCGGCGGGCGCGGTCGCCGTGCTGGCCGCGTTGACCTCGCTACCCGCGTACCCGGTGTCCATGGTCGCCATGATCGGGCAGGAGCACAGCAACATCTACCCCACGACGATGGTGATCGCGGTGGTGGCGGTGCTCCAGTCGGCGATCGCGATGCGATGGCGCGCCCCGTTGTCGCGTTGGCTGCAGCGTCGGCGCGTCTGGGCCTGCGTCGTAGCTGTCAACAGCGTCATCATGACGCTGTTCCTGTGGCACATGACGGCTCTTCTGGTGGTGCTGGAGCTGCTACGGGCGGCCGGGATCTCGCCGTTGAGCCGACCCACAGTGGGCTGGTGGCTGCAACGGCCGTTCTGGGTCCTCGCCCCCGCGGTCGTGTTGGTGGTACTGGTCGCCATCTTCGGGCGGTTGGAGGCAGCTGGTCGATCCACCCACGCCTTAGGTCCGACGCCCCGGACGTAGCGTGGTACGACACTGGCTGGCGGTGACCACCCGCGGTACCACCAGCGGGAGCACCCGCAACTCGACCCGCTCCGGTTCGGACCGGGGCTCGCAGGGCGGTGGTTCAGGTGCCGCGCCGATGAAGACTCGGTAGATCTGCCACCACGCGTCCGAGTACCGGATGAAGATTTCACTGTGAGAGGAGATACCGCCGATCGGCTTCCCCGCGCGCTCTCCCAACACGCGCCCGTTCTCATCCACCGTGCCCGGGTGCTTGGGCAGGTTGCCGGTCGGCAGCTCGACGACGCAGCGGAAGGTGTCCGGATCCGGGCCATGGCCAAGTCCCGGCGGAAGCGGCACACCCTGCACGTAACTGATCAGGTCGCCTGGCGCGGTCATGGAGTACCGCGGCCGGGTGGGTTCGGGGTAGTCGTAGGGATCGCGCACTTTCCCTACACCGATGGAGGCGATGTGGAAGACGGCGTCAGCGTCGAGGCCGAATCGCTCTGCGGTACCCACCACAGCGCCCCCGAACGAGTGGCCAGCTACCACGATCCGCACCGGCGCGTTCGGTCCACGAACCCGCTCGATCTCCGCCCGCAGCTCGTGTGAGAACCGCGCCAGCGCCTCACCCAACGGCTCGTCGAAGTAGCTCAAGGCCCCTTGCAGCCAGCCCTTGGGGAACCGCCCGGCGGCCCACACCACCATGGCCAGGTTGCCACGGCTGTGGTCGACCAAGTCCAACGCGCGTTGGTAGTACTTGCGGAAGTTCTCACTGTCGATCCGGGCGCCGCCGCCGGTCACGAGGACCCCCACCGCTTCCGTGTGCTCGGTGATGGACCCCACCAATTCGGCCCACGCGCCGCCGCCATGGTTCTCATCCGGATCGAACCAGAGCAGCTGCCGACCTTGGTCGATGATCGACTGGAATAGCTCCTGCCGCTCCGGCGGCGCCTCGGCCGCGGCCTCCTCCAGCCGTCGCGTGTTCTCCTCGATCAGCTCTGGGAATGGGGTCGGCGACTCTGCCGCCTGGATCACCGGAACTGGCAGCGAACGCAGCGGCAGCTTGGGAATCACCTGGGTCCCGGCCGCGACGAGTAGCACCCCGACGACGGTGAGAATGAGGCGAAGCGACCTACTGCCAGCGGAAGCGGACCCTGTCCGCTCGCCACCGTGCTGCACTCCCAAACCTCCGCCCACATGACTGGCGCCCTTTCACGGCTGCCAGCCATTCTCCCAGACCAACCAAGTGGATTCCCGACCCCGGGACCCTGATTTGACCCGGAGCGTGCCCACCAGGGTGGTGGGGTCGCGCGACGCGAAGGTGGCGACCGGATGGCTACTGCCGGAGGTCCAGTGACGTCTGAAGAGCGCGGCGTGCCTGCTCCCGCGCGTCGTCAGCCGGTGGCGGCGACTGCGGCTTGCTCGCCATGACGGTGTCCTTTCCAAGGGCGTACGTGAGCAGCGTCGAAGCGGGGTCATGGTGCGTGATCAACCGCGATCTCCGCCCGGGATCGCCGGAACGGCCCCCGGCGACGGGCTCGGGCCGGTGGGATCGAGCTGACTCGCCGGGATGACACGCGAGGCACCGCAAAGACTCGCCCTCGCCGGGAGCACCGACGGCGACCCAACCCAGCGGCGATGGGTCGGTCAGCGGCGCGCCCCGCCGCGGCGGCCAAGGACGAGCGCAGTGCGCATCGCCGTCTAAGTTATCGTTAAGGTCCAGGTGCCGCACGGATTTCCCGCTATTCGGGAACCGAATGGTGAGCAATCACCACCATGGTGGTGAGCGCCGCGACTCCACGGTCGGTGCCCTGCTCCTCAGCCCAAGGTTGAGGTCAGCCTGGCAGGTGAGCCCGGATAGCCGCCATCACGTCACCGACCTCGCCGTAGCCGGTGAAGCCGGCAGCCAGCCGGTGCCCTCCCCCGCCGAGCGCGACCGCGACCGCACCGACGTCGATGGCGCCCTTACTCCGCAGGGAGACCGCCCACTCGCCCGGCGCCACCTGCTTCACCAGACAGCAGACGTCGGCTTCCGCGATACAACGAACAGAGTCGATCAATGGCTCGAGAACGTACGGTCGCTGGTCGTAGCGGCGCAGGTCCTCCAGGGTGGCCCAGGTCCACGCGAGACCACGTCCACCGGCCGCCTCCGGCTCCAACTGCACCCGGCTCAGCACGTCTCCGTGCAACCGCACCGCCCCAAATGGGCGGGAATCGAAGACCCTCCGCGAGATGTCAGCCGGCCGGATACCCGTGGCGAGCAGCCGGGCGGCGAGCTGATGTACCGCGGGCGTGGTCATGTCGAACTTGAACGACCCGGTGTCGGTGACCAAGGCGACGTAGAGGCACTCGGCGATGCTGGCGTCCAACGTCACCCCAAGCCGAGTCAGGAGGGCCTCCGCCACCACCGACGTCGCCGCTGCTGCCGGGTCGACGAGGTGTACCGTGCCGAAGCCGGTGTAGGAGGCGTGGTGGTCGAGCACCAAGGTGAGCTTGGCGGTCTCGATCCGCTCCGCGAGCTCCCCTAAGCGAGAAGCGCTCGCCGCGTCGAACGACACCAACAACGCCGGTTCCCGCACCGTCTCCTCGGCCGGCACCAGCAGCTCACGACCAGGCAGCGTGGCGAAGGGCTCCGGCACCTCCATCCGGCCCGGGAAACTCGCCTGCACCGCCGTAAACCCGAGTGTGCGCAGGCCGAGACCAAACCCGAGCATGCTACCGAGCGCGTCGCCGTCCGGGTTGACGTGGCACGCCAGCAACACGGGAGCGTCCAGCGGTAGCGAGCGGACAGCCTCGACCGCCGCTGCCCACTGGGCAGGAGAAGGTCCGCTGTCTGCCGCTGGTCCTCCGTCGGTGTCAGGAGGTGTCGGAGCGGGATCGCCGCTGTGGTGAGGTGCCGGTGTGGTGTCCCCTGCGGACGAGATTCTCGGCGCGGATGGCACCGTCGCCGGCTGGCCGGTCACCGGTCTCCCTCCGGTTCCGCCGTCTCCTCGCCTTCTCCCTCGGCGGTGTCGTCGTCCCGCTGGTACTCGAATCGGTAGGGCTGGGGGTCACCCGCGTACTGCGCACCGGCGGCTCGGCGCTGCACCTCGGCATCGGCGCTGCGGGCCGCGTCGAGCAACTCGTCGATGTGCTTGGCGCGCTCGGGCACCTCGTCCAGCTGGAACGTCAGTGAGGGGGCGTGGCGCAGGCCCAGCGCCTTACCGACGGTGCTGCGCAGCAGGCCCTTGGCGCTGGAGAGCGCAGCGGCGGTGCCGGCCTTCTCCGCCGCGTCACCCAGCACGGTGTAGTACACCGTAGCGTCACGCAGATCCGGGGTGATCCGCGCATCCGTAATTGTGATCATCCCTAGGCGAGGGTCCTTGATCTGGGTACGTACCGCTGAGGCCACCAGCTCGCGGACGCGCTCGGCGTGCCGTCGTACCCGGGCCGGGTCCGTCATCTCCTCACCTCCGCAGGGATTTCGGGACCGCCTTGCTGGCTCGACACTACCTGTTGTACGGCAGATCCGATGCTGCTCATCCCCGCGGTCACTCCTCGTCACCGTGCAGTCGCCGTCGCACCGACAGCAGCTCCACTTCCGGACGAGCGGCGACCAGCCGCTCGCAGCCGTCGAGCACCGTGGTGACGTGGCGGGCGTCGGCCGCCACCACCGCCACCCCGAGCTCGACTCGGCCGTACCGGTCCAACGCCCCGACCTCGGCTACCGCTACGTCCAACTTCCGAAGCGCAGCCACGATGGGGCGTACGTACGATCGCTTGGCCTTCAGCGACCGCGAGTCGCCTGGAAGCAACAGGTCGAAGACCGCCGTACCCGTGTACACGACCCGAAAGCGTACGCCGCGGTGGGCTCACGTGGGCGGCCGAGTGATCACCGACACGCCGAGACCGACGCCAGCCGGCGTCAAGGCTTGCGGGCCACCACCACATCGCGGGTGATGCCCTGATCGACCCAGTGCCGAAAGCCCTCGTACGCCGGGGAATCGACGACCTCCAGCCCCACGTCGGTCAGCAGGGAGGCTACCTTGTCCCGTGGCGCCACGTGAATGTTGATCGCCAGGCCCATCGCTCCGCCTCGCCGCAGCAACTGCACCCATCCGGGCAGCGCCGCGGTCAGGAGATCCAACGGGTGACGTTCGCGGACGCCCGCGGATCGGCTGCCGTGCGCCACGCCGTAGGGTGTGTCGGTGACGATCACGTCGCAGCATCCTGCACGAAGGACATCCCGGGCCGCGACCGCGTCGGCGTGCAGAAGCGTGACGTGTTGGACGTCACCTGCGCGCAGCGCCTCCTTACTGGGCGCTAGCGTGGCGGCGAGACGCCGCGCCACTTTCCGCTTTTCCCGCCGGATCGGCGTCAGCTCCACCGTGTGCTTGATCCGCTTGCCCCGTAGCCAGGTCCGCAGGAACGCGGAGTACGCATCGACGTGCCGGCCGTCGATTTCGATGCCGATCGCGTCGTATCCGTAGCGCAACGCGTGGTTGAGCGTCGTGCCTCGCCCCGCGAGTGGATCGAGCACCACCAGACGCTGTTCCCACATCGCCTCGGCCTTGGCCGAGGCGAGCACCGTGATGTTGAGGAGCAGCCGGGTGAACTGTTCGTTGGTCTTGCCGGCGTACTTCGGGATGGTGATGAGGTCCTCGTCGTAGCGCGCCGGCGGCGTGAGCGTCACCGGGCGCAGCAGCTCGACCTCGCCCCGCGGCGGCTCCGCCATGAACAGGGCGTACGCCGAGGAGAGGTGGGACAGGAAGCGCAGATCCCGGTCGCTCATCGGCGCCTCGGTGGTGAAGTGGATGTAGGGCACCCCGCCTAGGTGGAACTCCTCCGGGTCTCGCGGGCGGGCGCCGAGAACGCGCTCACCGAAGACGGACAGCTCCGCCACGGTGAGGCGCGGCGCCTCGCCCGCGTAGACCCGGTTGCTCGACGGCGCGGTGAGCAACAGGAACCGGTGCATCAGGTCCGCGGCTTCTCGCGCAGCTCGAAGGTCTCCACCACGTCACCGACCTTGATGTCGTTGTACCCGAGCGTCATACCGCACTCGAAACCCTCGCGGACCTCGCTGACGTCGTCCTTCTCGCGCCGCAGCGAGGCGATGGTCAGATTGTCGGCGACAACCGTCCCGTCGCGAACCAGGCGGGCCTTGGCGTTGCGGCGGATGACCCCCGAGCGGACCACGCAACCCGCGATGTTGCCGAACCGGCTGGACCGGAAGATCGCGCGGATCTCGGCGGTGCCGAGTTCGACCTCCTCGTACACCGGCTTGAGGAGGCCCTTGACCGCTGCCTCGACCTCCTCGAGGGCCTGGTAGATGATCGTGTAGTACCGGATGTCCACGCCCTCGCGTTCGGCCAGTTGCCGCACATTGGTCGAGGACGCCCGCACGTTGAAGCCGATGATGATGGCGTCCGACGCGCTGGCGAGCATGACATTGCTCTCGGTGATCGCACCGACGCCGCGGTCGATCACCCTCAGCTGGATCTCATCTGGAATGTCCAGCTTGAACAGCGCATCCTCGAGCGCCTCCACCGAACCGGAGACGTCGCCCTTGAGGATCAGGTTGAGCGAGGTCTTCTCGCCCTCCTTGATCTGCTCCATGAGCGTCTCCAGCGTGGCGCGGCCGCGCGAGGTGGCCATCTGCGCCGCCCGGCGCCGGGCCTGCCGCTGCTCGGCGATCTGGCGTACCGTCCGGTCGTCCTCGGCGGCGAGGAAGGTGTCGCCGGCGCTGGGCACCGCGGTGAGCCCGAGCACCTGCACCGGGCGGGACGGGCCCGCCTCGGCCACCTGCCGGCCGTTCTCGTCCAGCATCGCCCGGACCCGGCCGTACGCCCCGCCCGCGACGATCGAGTCGCCGGCGCGCAGGGTGCCCTTCTGCACCAGGACGGTGGCGACCGAACCGCGGCCGCGGTCGAGGTGCGCCTCGATCGCGACCCCCTGGGCCGGGCCGTCCACCGGGGCGGTCAGCTCCAGGGCGGCGTCCGCGGTGAGCAGGACCGCCTCCAGCAGGTCGTCGATGCCGATGCCGGTCTTGGCCGAGACGTTGACGAACATGGTGTCGCCGCCGTACTCCTCGGCCACCAGCCCGTACTCGGTGAGCTGCTGGCGCACCTTGTCCGGGTTGGCCTCCG
>CAYTMR010000065.1:0-19477 GCA_964438855.1 uncultured Micromonosporaceae bacterium | reverse complement strand
CGCAGGCGGTCAAGAACGCGGTGATCGTGCCGGCCGGCGCCAAGGGCGGCTTCGTGCTCAAGAAGGCTCCCGCCAACCGGGACGAGCGTCAGGCCGAGGCGGTCGCCTGCTACAAGATGTTCATCTCGGGGCTGCTGGACGTCACCGACAACCTGGTCGACGGTGCGGTGGTCCCCCCGCCCGAGGTGGTGCGCCACGACGGAGACGACCCCTACCTGGTGGTGGCGGCGGACAAGGGCACCGCGACGTTCTCCGACCTGGCCAACGAGGTGTCCCGGGAGTACGGGTTCTGGCTCGGCGACGCGTTCGCCTCCGGCGGCTCGGCCGGGTACGACCACAAGAAGATGGGGATCACGGCCCGTGGTGCCTGGGAGTCGGTCAAGCACCACTTCCGGGAACTCGGCAAGGATGTGCAGCGGGAAAGCATCACGGTGGTCGGCATCGGGGACATGTCCGGCGACGTGTTCGGCAACGGGATGCTGCGCTCGCGCCACATCAAGCTGGTCGCCGCGTTCGACCATCGGCACATCTTCATCGACCCGGACCCGGACCCCGCCCGCTCGTACGCCGAGCGGGAGCGGCTGTTCCGGTTGCCGCGTTCGTCCTGGGACGACTACGACAAGTCGCTGATTTCGTCCGGTGGCGGGGTCTTCCCCCGTACCGCCAAGTCGGTGTCGATCACCCCGCAGATGCGTCACGTGCTGGGGCTGCCCAAGGACGTGACGACGATGACCCCGCCGGAGTTGTTGCGAGCGGTGCTGCGGGCACCCGTCGACCTACTGTGGAACGGCGGTATCGGCACCTACGTCAAGGTTTCGGACGAGACCCACGCCGAGGTCGGTGACAAGGCCAACGACGCGATCAGGGTCGACGGTGCGCAGCTGCGCGCCACCGTCGTGGTCGAGGGTGGCAACCTCGGCTTTACGCAGCGAGGCCGGGTGGAGTACGCCCTTGCCGGTGGCCGCATCCACACCGACTTCATCGACAACTCCGCCGGGGTGAACTGCTCGGACCGGGAAGTCAACATCAAGATCCTGCTCCGGGAAGCCGGTCTGGTCGGACCGGAACGGGACACTCTCCTGGTCGAGATGACCGATCAGGTCGCCGAGCTGGTCCTACGTGACAACTACGAGCAGGCGTGGGCCCTGGCCCGGGCCCGGGCTCAGGCGGGAGCGCTGCTGCCGGTGCACCGCCGCATGCTCACCAAGTTGGAACAGTCGGGGGAACTCGACCGGGAGTTGGAGGCGCTGCCCAGCGACGCGGAGTTGGCCGCACGCGACTCGCTCACCCCGCCGGAGATGGCCGTCCTCACCGCGTACGTCAAGAACCTGTTGCAGGACGAGGTCGCCGCCTCGGATCTGCCGGACGACCCGTGGACCGCCGACGTGCTGGTGGACTACTTCCCGCCCGGACTGGCCGAGCGGTTCCCGGACGCGGTCGCCCGACACCGGCTGCGCCGGGAGATCGTGGCCATGTCGGTGGTCAACGAGGTGATCAACCGGGGTGGGACGTCGTTCGTCTACCGCGCTCGGGAGGAGACCGGAGCCTCCGTCGCCGACGTGCTGCGGGCCTACGTGGTGGTGCGGGACACGTTCGGTTTGCCGGACCTGTGGGCGGCGGTGGCTGCCCAGGACGGCCGGATCCCCGTCAGCGCCCAGATCGCGGTCTATCTCAACACCCGGCGACTGTTGGACCGGGCGGTGCGGTGGCTGCTGCAGAACCGCCGCGCCCCGCTGGACGTCACCGCGGAGATCGCCGCGTTGCGCCCGGGAGTGGCGCGGTTGCTGCCTCGCCTGAACTCCCTCTATCGGGGGGCGGAGCGGGAGGCCCTGCGTCGGCAGGTGGCGTCGCTGGTCGCCCAGGGAGTGCCGGAGGATCTCGCCGACTGGACCACCCGCTTGCGGTACGGCTTCGGCCTGTTGGACGTGGTGGAGGTGTCCACGGCCCACCAGCGTGACCCGGCCGAGGTGGCCGAGGTCTACTTCGCCCTGTCGGAGCGGTTCCGGGTAGACGCGGTGCTGTCGAACGTCTCGGCGCTGCCCCGCCAGAACCGGTGGCAGTCCTTGGCTCGAATGGCGCTTCGCTACGACCTGTACGCCGCGCTGGCGGCGCTCACCTCCGGAGTGCTCGCGAGCACGTCGGACGATGCCGATGCGGCGCAGCGGGTCGCGCAGTGGGAGGAACGCAACGCGGCAGCGGTCCGTCAGGTCGTCGACGCCGTCAGTCAGTTCGACACCTCGACGGTGGACCTCGCCGCTGTCTCGGTGCTGCTGCGCCAGATCCGCACCCTGGTCAGGACCGCCAACGGGTGAGCGGGTCGGCCTGCTCACCCCGCCGCGGCCCTGCCTGTCCGGGACCACCTCGACATGGTTTGATGGGCGAATGCACCCCGGTGATCTGGACTCGGACTATGTGATCGCCATCGAGCGGGCGAGTGTCAGCCGCTCCGGAAACATGTTGTTGCGGGACGTCTCGTGGCGGGTCGAGGAGGGCGAGCGCTGGGTGGTGCTCGGACCCAATGGTGCCGGCAAGACCACGCTGCTCAATCTCGCCGCCGCTCGGCTACACCCCACGGCAGGGACCGTGGCGGTGCTGGGGGAGCGGCTGGGCGCCACCGACGTCCGCGAGCTGCGTACGCGGATCGGGTTCGCCAGCTCTGCGCTGGCCGACCAGGTGCCGTTCCAGGAGCGGGTGCTCGACGCGGTGCTGACGGGTGCGTGGTCGGTCTTCGGTCGGTTCCGCGAGGCGTACGACGCGGTGGACCAGGCACGCGCCGAGGCGTTGCTCAAGCAGTTCGGAGTGGCTCACCTCGCCGATCGGACCTTCGGCACCCTGTCGGAAGGGGAACGCAAGCGGGTGCAGATCGCCCGGGCGCTCATGGCCGACCCGGAGTTGCTCCTGCTGGACGAGCCCGCCGCAGGGCTCGACCTGGGTGCGCGGGAAGAGTTGGTGGGGCAGCTGACCGGGTTGGCGGCTGACCCGGACGCACCGGTGTTGGTCCTGGTCACCCACCACGTCGAGGAGATTCCACCGGGCTTCAGCCACGCGCTGTTGTTGCGCGACGGCGGGGTGGTGGCGCAAGGGTCGCTGGCGGACACCCTCACCGACGAGAACCTGTCGGCGGCCTTTGGACTGCCGTTGCGGGTGAGTCACGACGCCGGGCGTTTCACTGCCCGGGCCGCCTGACACCGTGTGACGACTCTCAACATGGGTTCCGGTTGCGCGCTCCCTCCCCTGTGTTAGGTTAGCCTCACCTGACTATGAGGAGGAGAGGTAGGCGCATGAGTGCTGCCTGGAGGCTTGCGGCTCGTGCCACCGGGGTCGGCGTGGCGGTGGCGGTGATGCTCGCCGCCGCGGCGTGCGGACAGGAGGACGAGGCCGCCGCACCCGGCGACGCCAGCGATGAGAAGGCGATCACGGTCTACAGCGGTCGTAACGAAAACTTGATCGGTCCCCTCATCGAGCGCTTCGAACAAGAGACCGGTATCACGGTCGAGGTCCGTTATGGCAACACCGCGCAGATGGCGGCGCAGCTGTTGGAGGAGGGCGAGCGGACACCGGCGGACGTCTTCCTCGCTCAGGACGCTGGGGCACTCGGCGCCGTCGCCAAGGCCGGCTTGTTCGCACCGCTGCCAGAAGAGGTGCGGCAGCAGGTTCCGCCTGCTTACCAGGCGTCCGGCGGCGAGTGGGTCGGTGTGACCGGACGCTCCCGGGTGCTGGTGTACAACTCCGAGGCGGTGGCCGAGGACGAGTTGCCCGCCTCCGTGTTCGAGCTGACCGAACCCCAGTGGAAGGGCAGGGTCGGCCTCGCGCCCACCAACGCCTCTTTCCAGGCGTTCATCACCGCGATGCGGGTCACCCACGGCGACGACGTCGCGGCGCAGTGGCTCGAGGGGATGGCGGCCAACGACCCGCAGATCCGCGAGAACAACACCCAGATCCTCACCGACGTCGAGGAAGGCCGCCTCGACGTGGGTCTGATCAACCACTACTACCTCCACGAGCGGGCGTCGGAAGCGGGCGTCCCGGTCGAGGAGCTCACCGCGCGCAACTACCGATTCCCGGACGGTGACATTGGTGCGATGGTCAACGTCTCCGGAGTCGGCGTGCTCGAGAACGCTGCCGACGACCCCCACGCGTTGGCGTTCGTGGAGTACCTGCTCTCCGAGGCCGGACAGACGTACTTCACCGAGGAGACCTCTGAGTACCCGGTGGTCGCTGGAGTGGCGCCACCGGCGGGCCTGCCGCCCCTGACAGAGCTCGCGATCCCGGACGTCAATCTCAACGACCTCGACACGCTGGAAGAGACGATCCTCATGATCACCGAGGCAGGGTTGGCCTGAGCGCCGAACGGTCAGCAGTGGCTGTGACGAGCAGACCGGACGCCGCCGGCACGCGCACGACACGCGTGCCGGCGGCGCCGGCGCGTGACACCTCCCCGCACCGTCAGGTACCGCGACGACGGGTCTGGACGGTGCTGCACCGTGTCGTGCCACGGCCACTGCTGTTCGTGTTCGCCGCGATCGCGGTCGGGCTCGCTCAGGTGCCCCTGGCCTACCTGGCGATCCGCACGGTGCAGTTGGCCAGCGAGCGCGGCGTCGCCAACCTGTTCGGTCCTCGCGCGGCCGAGCTGGCGGTGCGTAGCGTCGCCCTGGCCGCGGTCGTGACGGTCGGTTGCATCGTGCTCGGAGTGGCCTCGGCGTTCCTCGTGGTCCGCACCGACCTGCCCGGGCGTCGCATCTTCGGTGTGCTCGCCGCGTTGCCGCTGGCGATGCCGTCCTATGTGGCGGCGTTCGCGTGGCTCGCCGCGGTACACCTGGTGGAGCCCTCCGCGGCGTTCGCCGGATTCTGGTCGGCGGCGCTGGTGCTCACCCTCTGCTCGTATCCCTACGTGTACCTCCCGGTCACCGCCGCGTTGGTCAGCGCCGACCCAGCCGCCGAGGAGGTTTCTCGTTCCCTCGGGCGCGGGGCGTGGCGGACCTTCACCGGGGTGACCTTGCGGCAGGTGCGGCCTGCGATCGCCGCCGGTGGCCTGCTCGTGGCGCTCTACGTGCTCAGCGACTTCGGTGCCGTGGCGATCCTGCGCACCGACACCTTCACTCGCGCCATCTTCACCTACTTCGACGTCGGTCTGGCCAGCCAGGCGTTGGCGCTCGCCATCGGATTGGTGGCGCTGACGGTGCTGCTGCTGGTGGGGGAGAGCATCACCCGCCGACGGGGAGCCAGGTACGCCCGCGTGGGCGGCGGGACCGCACGCCCTCCGTCCCGGCTCAGCCTACGTGCCGCGCGGTGGCCGGTGGCCGTCGTGATGGCCATCGTCTCGGCGTTGGCGCTCGGGGTCCCTGCCTGGTCCCTGGTGCGGTGGGTCAGCGAGGGCGTCTCTCGGCCCGGATCGTGGGCTGAGATCACCGCCGCCGCGGGCGGCTCGGTGACCGTCGCGGCACTTGGCACGTTGCTGACCGTGGTGATGGCATTGCCGGTGGGGCTGCTCGTGGCACGGGCGCCCGGCGCCGCCGCCACCCTGCTGGAGCGGCTGAGCTATCTGCCCCATGCCCTCCCGGGCGTCGTCGTCGGGCTCTCTCTGGTTTTCCTGGGTATCAACGTCCTCTATCCGCTCTACCAGTCGGTGTGGCTGCTGGCCCTGGCGTACGCGGTGTTGTTCCTACCGTTGGCGGTCGGTGCGGTGGCGGCGGCCGCCGCGCAGGCGCCGCCACACCTCGAACAGGTGGCCCGCTCGCTCGGGCGCCGACCGTGGACGGTCTTCCGGACCGTGACCCTGCCGCTGACGGCGCCGGGTATCGGCGCCGGGGCTGCGCTGGTGTTCCTCACGTGCATGAAGGAGTTGCCGGCGACGCTGCTGCTGAGACCGACCGGAATGGAGACTCTCGCCACCCGGCTGTGGACGCACACCGGAGTGGTGCAGTACGCCGCCGCGGCGCCGTACGCCGCGCTGCTGGTGGTGATCGCCGCGGTGCCGACGTGGCTGTTGGTCAACCGCGCGGGTGTGTTGCGCAAGGAGGTGGACAGGCGTGGGTGACCTGGTGGTGAGGGGCGCCTGGAAGACGTTCGGGTCGGTCACCGCGCTGGCTGGCGTGGACCTGGAGGTGGCCGCCGGCACCGTGACAGCGGTCCTAGGGCCCTCCGGCTGTGGCAAGACCACTCTGTTGCGGTGCATCGCCGGATTCGAGCGGCTCGACCACGGCGAGATCGTGGTGGGTGGGCGTACGGTCGCGGCCAGTCGACGCGGCGACGACGGCGGCGCCCTGCGCCGGGGTGCCAGCGGCGCGCGGCACCTGCCACCGGAGCGGCGCCGGATAGCCGTGGTCCCCCAGGAAGGTGCCCTCTTCCCGCACCTGACGGTCGCCGGTAACGTCGCCTACGGCCTGGACCGGGCGACCCGTCGCTCGGGGCGGGTCGCCGACGTGCTCCGCCTGGTGGGGTTGGAGGGCTACGAGGACCGGATGCCGCACGAACTGTCGGGCGGACAGCAACAACGCGTCGCAGTGGCCCGGGCACTGGCGCCCCGCCCGCCGCTGGTCTTGCTCGACGAACCGTTCAGCGCCCTGGACGCCGGCTTGCGGGGGGATCTGCGCCGCGACATCCGTGAGGCGCTGCGCGCTGACGGAGCCACCGCGGTGCTGGTGACGCACGACCAGTCGGAGGCGCTGTCCATCGCCGACCAGATCGCGGTGATGCACGCCGGGCAGATCGTTCAGAGTGGCTCTCCGGCGGAGATCTACGACACGCCGGTCGACACCTGGGTCGCCGGCTTCGTGGGTGAGGCGGTGCTGCTGCCCGCACAGATCGACGGAGATCGTGCCCGAACCGTCCTGGGCGAGCTTCCGGTGTCACGCGGTCCAGCCGGCCTCGCGACGGTCCTGGTGCGCCCCGAGCAGGTGGAGGTGCTCCCGCCCACGGCCGGTGGCGTGCCGGCGACCGTGGCCCGGCGCGACTTCTTCGGCCACGACGCCTTGGTCGCGTTGCGCCTCGACGACGGGGTGGAGGTCTCCGCCCGACTCTTCGCCACCGACGGTGGCGGACTGGACCTCGGGCAGCGAGTCGCGCTGCGGGTGCGGGGTCCGGTGTTGGCGTACCCCGCCACGTGAGGCTGGCCCGGTACCCTGACCGCTGGCCGGCTGGCTCGCGTAGCCATGCCAGGATGGAGGCCGACCGCGACCCGTGGAGGACCTCCCTTTGCGTGACCCTCACCCCGGCGTGTTGCCGTTGCGCCCTCTGACGGTGGGCGAGGCGCTCGACGCCGCAGTGGTGTTGCTTCGCGTACGCGGCCGGCGCCTGCTGATGGTGGGTGTGCTGGTCGCCGCCGTCGAGCAGGTGCTGCTCTTTCCATTGCGGAGGCTCGCCGACGTCGACGCCTACTACTGGCCAGCCGACGACCGCTGGGCCGCGTGGGCGTTGCTGGTGGCGGTCGGTTTCGGCTACGAGGCGTTCGCGATCGGTGCGCTCGGTGTGCCAGCCGGCGCCGCGGCCCCTCGGGCGTTGCTCGGGCCGGCCGCGCCGCCGCCCGAGCGGGGGGTGCGGCCGTTGGCGGCTGGGCTGCTGTGCGCGGCACTGGTCGGCGCCGGCAGCGGCGTGGTGGCGCTCACCATGCTCATCTGGCCGGTCACCGCGTACGTGTTCGGGATGGTGACCGTACCGCTGTGGATCGCCTGGTACGGGTTGCTGGGCCTGACGGTGCCCGCGGTGATGGTGGACCGACGAGGGCCGGGCCGGGCGATACTGCGCTCCCTTCAACTGTCGGTCCGGGGTGTCGCCCGGGCCGTGCGGGTACGAGTGCTGGCCTATGTGAGCTGGTTCTTCATCCGACTTGGCTGGGGTGTGGGAACGTTGGCGCTGATCCAACTCGCCTACACCTCCCCGAGCACCACCGTGGACAACCTGCTCATGGCTGGCGTCTACCTGTTGATGAACGCGCTCGCGTACCCCATGCTGGCGAGCCTGGACGTCGTCCTGCACGTGGAGGCCCGGATGCGCAGCGAAGGGCTGGACATCTTGCTGCGGCGGACGCTGCGACGCGGCGTCGATCCCACCCCGGCCCTGGTGGGAGCGCAGCAGTGACACTCGGCCGGAGGATGGTCGTCGGATGAGGGCCTGGAACGAGTTCGTCGCCAGGATCGGCGACGTGGTGCCGGTGCCGCTGCTGGGGCTTGTCCTCTTCGCCACCGCCGTCCTGACGGCGCTGCTGTGGTACTGGTGGCCGGAGTGGTTCCAGGCCCTGCGGCGTATGAGATGGCCCAGGTGGCGGCGCAGCGGCAGGCGGTGGTTCCGGAAACGCCGGCTGCGGTGGCGTCGGAAGCGCAAGCGTCAGCAGCGTGCGCAGGAGCCCGCCACGGCCCTCGACGCGCAGGATGTGGCACCTGACGAGCTTCCCGACGTGCCGGCCGGGGTGCTGACGCTCAACGCGGACGAGTTGGCCGCGCAGGGGCGGTACAAGGAAGCAGTCCGGGAACGGTTGCGGGCCATCGTCCGCGAGCTGGTGGAGCTGCGGGTCGTCGATGGGCGCCCGGGCTGGACGGTGACGGAGCTCGCCGCGCAGGCGGGGCGGTCACGACCCGCCGCCGCGGTGCCGTTGACAGCGGCCAGTGACGTCTTCTCCGCCATCTGGTACGGCGGACGGCAGGCGACCGCCGCCGACGACCTCGCCATGCGTGGTTACGCCGAGCAGGTGCGCGCGGCGCTGGTGCACGGGCAGGTGCCGGCATGAGCACGACACTCACGCCCCAGCAGAGTCGGCCGGCCGTGACCTCGCGGCCGCGTCGTCATCCGGGCCGGTGGCGTCGCCGCTGGCATCGGTTCACGGTGCCGTTCGCGGTCTTCGCCATGCTGTTCATGGTGACCGTGGTGGCGCACGTGGCGGAGGAGCCGAACCTGCGCGACGCCGAGACGCTCGCGCCGACCGGGACAGGAGCCGACGGGTCGAGCCGGCTCGCCGAGCTCCTCACCGAGCGTGGTGTGCGCATCGAGGAGGTGTCCGACTACGACAGCGCCGTCACCGCGGTGCAGACCGGTGGTGAGGCGGTGGTGTTCGTCCCGAAACCCAACGTGTTGGGCTCCGCGTTCGCGGCCAGGGCGCTCGCCAACGGCCACCGCGTGGTGATGGTGGCCCCGGAGAATCGGCATCTGTGGTTCTCTCCGGTGCGTGTCGCCACCTCCCGGTGGGCGTCGAAACCGGTGGAGCCTGGTTGTGAGATACCTGAGGCGGTCGCCGCCGGCCGCGCCGCCGCCTTACGGAAGCGCTACCAGGTGGCGGCCGGGCACAGTGTCAGCTGCTACGACCAGGGCCTGCTGCTCACCTGGGTGGACAGCGGTGAGCTGGTCGTGATCGGTGCGAGTGACCCCTTCCGTAACCGTCGGATCGACGAGCACGGCAATGCCACGCTCGCGGTGGAGCTGCTCTCTCGCTACGGCCGGGTGATCTGGGCTGGCGCACTCAGCGCGACCCTCGACGTGGGCGCCCCGATGTTCGACCCGCCGCAGGTCGACTCGCCGGAGTTCGAGCGGCCGAAGCGTCCGGAGCGGGACCGCAGCCAGGCGGGCATGCTCAGCGACTTGTTCTACGGCTACCCGTCGACGGTGGTGGCGGGCCTCGTGCTCGCCGCGCTGGTCGGAGTGCTGCTGGCGTTGGCTCGCGCCCGTCGGCTGGGACCCCCGGTGAGCGAGCCGCTGCCGGTGGTGGTGCCCGCGGCCGAGGCGGTCGCTGGTCGAGGCCGCCTCTACCAGCGCAGTCGCGGTCGCGGCGCGGCGCTGGCGGCGCTGCGCACGGCCGCGCTGCGACGGTTGGTGCCGGCACTGGGATTGCCGGCGGCTCCACCACCCGCACCAGAGGCCGTGGTGGCCGCGGTTGTGGCCCGTACCGGCCTACCAGAGGACTATGTCCGCTCCACGCTCTACGGACCGGAGCCGGAGCGGGACGCGGAGTTGGCGGCC
This sequence comes from uncultured Micromonosporaceae bacterium, assembly GCA_964438855.1. Lineage (GTDB taxonomy): Bacteria > Actinomycetota > Actinomycetes > Mycobacteriales > Micromonosporaceae > Natronosporangium. Next base: position 9,532 of record CAYTMR010000065.1, on the reverse strand, counting down.
GCCGTGGCCGCGTTGGACAACGTGGTCGCCGCGGTCACTGGGACCAGCGGCGGCCACCGCAACGGAGGAGTACAAGCGTGACCGAGCCTGTCGCGACCACGACCACCACCGCCGGGCAGGGCGACCCGGCGCGGGCCGCCCTCAGCCGGGTCCGTCTGGAGATCGGCAAGGCCGTGGTGGGCCAGGAGGCGGTGGTGACCGGTGTGGTGATCGCCTTGTTGTGCCGGGGCCACGTGTTGCTCGAAGGGGTACCCGGGGTGGCGAAGACGCTGCTGATCCGGGCGTTGGCCGCCAGCCTTTCGCTCGAGAGCAAGCGGGTCCAGTTCACACCGGACCTCATGCCCGGTGACGTGACCGGGTCGCTGATCTACGACGCTCGTACGGCGGCGTTCGAGTTTCGGGAGGGGCCGGTGTTCACCAACCTCCTGCTGGCCGACGAGATCAACCGCACTCCGCCGAAGACCCAATCGGCGTTGCTGGAGGTAATGGAGGAGCGGCAGGTCACTGTGGAGGGGAAACCCCGGCCACTGCCGGATCCGTTCCTCGTCGCGGCTACGCAAAACCCGATCGAGTACGAGGGGACGTACCCGCTGCCCGAGGCGCAGCTCGACCGGTTCCTGTTCAAGCTGCACGTGCCGCTGCCCAACCGGGACGAGGAGTACGGCATCTTGCGCGCGCACCACTACGGTTTCGATCCGCGTGACCTCGCCGCGGCCGGGGTGTCACCGGTGGCCAGTGCGGCGGACGTGGCGGCGGCCCGCCAGGCGGTGGCCCAGGTGCGGGTCGCCGACGTGGTGTTGGCTTACATCGTGGATCTGTGCCGCGCCACGCGGACCGCCCCTTCGGTAGAGCTGGGTGCCTCCCCACGTGGGGCCACGGCGCTGTTGGCGGCGGCGAAGGCGAGGGCCTGGCTCGCCGAGCGGGACTACGTCACTCCTGACGATGTGAAGGCCGTGGCCCTGCCGGCGCTGCGCCACCGCATCCGGCTACGGCACGAGGCGGAGCTGGAGGGCGCCACCACCGACTCGGTGCTGGGGGCGCTGCTGGCCACGGTCCCGGCGCCGCGGTGAACGTCACCGGACGGGCCCCGGTCGCGCTGGCGGTACTCGGGGCGCCAGGGCTGTTGACCGCCCACCCGTGGCTTTGGCTTGCCGGCGCGGTGGTGCTCGTCGCCCTGCTCGTCGCGGTCGACGTGGCGATCGCCGCTCCCGTGGCCGAGCTCCGATTCGAACGACATGGGGATCGGCAGACCCGGCTCGGTGGCACCGCCACCGTGACGCTCCGGGTCGTCAACCACGGCCCTCGCACGTTCGACGGGACGGTCCGGGACGCCTGGGTTCCCTCCGCCGGCGCCAGCCCGGGCGTCTTCGAGGTGCGTGTCGACCCTGACCATCAGCAGGATTTGGTGACCACCTTGACGCCGACTCGGCGTGGTGACCGGGCGGCGGTCCGGGTCACCGTCCGCTCGTACGGGCCGCTGCGGCTCGCGTACCGGCAGACCACCCGCCGTGGTTCCGAGCAATTGACGCCGCCGTGGACCCTGCGGGTGTTGCCGTCGTTCGAGTCGCGACGCTTCCTGCCCGAGAAGCTGTCTCGCCTGCGGGTCATCGACGGCCAGGTGGTGACGCGTGGACGGGGCCAGGGCACCGAGTTCGACTCTCTGCGCGAGTACGTGATCGGTGACGACATCCGCTCGATCGACTGGCGGGCCACGGCGCGGGCCGAGCACGTGGTGGTGAAGACGTGGCGCCCGGAGCGGGATCGACGGGTCCTGTGCGTGCTGGACACGGGGCGGACCAGCGCCGTCCGGGTGGGGGACGAGCCGCGGCTGGACGCCGCGATCGACGCAGCCCTGCTCCTGGCGAGCCTCGCCGCCCACGCCGGTGACCGGGTCGACCTGCTGGCGGTGGATACCGAGGTCCGCGCCAACGTCTCCACGGCCGGGCATCGGGTCCTGCTGCCGAAGTTGGTCGACGCGATGGCCACGCTGGAGCCGGTACTGTCGGAGACCGACTTCAGCCGGGTGGTCGCCGAGGTGATGGCACTGTCCCGGCGGCGGGCATTGGTGGTGCTGTTCACCACGCTGGAGCCGGGAGCGCTGGGAGAGGGACTGTTGCCGGTCCTGCCGCAGCTGCTCGCCCGGCATCGGGTAATGGTGGCGGCGGTGAAGGATCCCGCACTGGAGGCTCTGGCCGCCGACCGGAGCTCGCTGTCGGCCATCTACACCGCCGCGGCGGCAGAGAAGACGGCCGCCGCCTACCAGCGAGTCCGCTCGGCGTTGACCCGCTACGGGGTCCACGTGGTGGAGGCGCCTCCGGCCACCTTCGCCTCCGCGCTCGCCGACGCCTACCTCGACCTCAAGGCCGCCGGGCGTCTCTGACGAGCCCTCACCGGTACGAAATCGGCGCCGTGGCAGGCCGGTCCAGGGGTGCTACGTCGGCGCTGGCGGCCAGGCGCGCGGCGTGCCCGCCGAGGGCGATCACGTAGGCGAGAAAACCTAGCCACACGATCGCGCCGAAGGTGAGCTTCGCCGGAATCGGGATGGTCATCGGGGTGACGAAGGCCTCGATCAGTCCACTGACGAACAGCACCAGCGCCAGCCCGAGCGCCACCACCATGCCGGAGCGGGCACGTTTGGCCAGCGCCTGGCCTCGCGTGAGGTGGGGTCCAGGCGCGATCCAGGCCCAACCGATGCGTAGCCCGACCGCCGCCGCGATGAAGATGGCGGTCAGCTCCAGCAGGCCATGGATGAGGATCAGACCGAAGAAAGTGCCCGCCTCCCCGCTGCCGACCATGAGGCCGCCGACCGTTCCGATGTTGTCGATGTTCACCCACAGGACGATCAGGACAGGAAGGATGAGCACGCCGGCGGCGAGACAGATCGCCGCGAGCCAGGCGTTGTTGGTCCACACCTGTAGGGCGAAGTTCTCCGCGGCGAAGGTGGAGTAGTAGGCCTCGAACGAGTGCGAGACCAGCTCCTCGATCACCATCGGGCTGGCGTACGCCTCAGGCTCGGCGGCCACGATCCCGATGCGGATTCCGCTGAGGAGGACGAACGCGACGGTGACTCCGATCACCCAGCCGCCAGCCCGGTAGACCTCGAGCGGGAACGACACGGTGAAGAAGCGGAAGAGCCCGCGGAGTGAGAATCCCGGTGACGGCGTGAGCGCGGCGCGTGCCTGGAGCACCAGCCGGGATAGCCACGCCACCACCACAGGGTCGGGAGACCGGCTCCGTACGACCGACAAATGGGTCGCGGTCCGGTGGTAGAGGGCGACCATCTCGTCCACCTCGGCCGCGGTGAGCCTCCGCTTCGGCCGGCGGATCAGCTGGCGTAGCCGGTTCCACTCGCCCCGGTGTTCAGCGACGAAGGCGTCGAGGTCCATCCGACTTCCTGGCTCGGTCCGTGAAGGGCGGGGTCTCGCCCGTGACCGGCAGCCTACCCAGGCACTGCCACACTGGGGCGTATGAGTACCGCTGCATCGACAGCTGCCCGGGACGGGTCGGCGCCGATCGTCACCGGAGAGGCGGTGCCGCTGGACATCCGGGTAGCCCAGCCAGGTTCGCGTACTCTCGCGCTGCTGCTGGACCTGGTGGTGCAGGCGGTGCTGTACGTCGCGCTACTGGTGCCCTCGATGATGGGTGTCGGCCTGCTCGACCAGCTGGGGGTGCTCACTTTCGACACGGCGTTGATGAGCGCCGTGATGGCCATCGTGCTGGCGCTGACCCTCGTCGGCTACCCGACGGTCATGCTCGCCCTGACCCGTGGGCGCACCGTCGGGAAGCTGGCGCTCGGTCTGCGCGTGGTGCGCGACGATGGTGGCCCGATCGGGTTCCGGCACGCGCTCACCCGGACCCTGGTGGGGGTGGCGGTCGAGTTCCCGGGCGTGATCCTGCCCTTCGCCGGCCTGGCAATCTGCATCGCGTCCATGATTGGTCACCCGTTGAGCAAGCGGATCGGTGACCACGCGGCCGGCACCTTCGTCATCCACGAGCGCAATGTGGAAGCGTGGGGGTGGGTGCCCAGCATGCCGCCAGGGCTCGCGGCGTGGGCGGCCACCTTGGATCTGGCGGGTCTCGACGACGACCTCGCCTTGGCCGTGCGCCACTTCCTCGCGCGTAACCGGCAGTTGAAGGAGCCAGAGCGCAGCCACCTCGGGTACGCGCTGGCGCGGGAGGTAGCGGCGGTGACGAAGCCACCACCCCCGCCGGGCACCCCGGGCTGGGCGTACTTGGCGGCGGTCCACGCCGAGCGGCACGCACGCGCCATGCGCCGCCTGGCTCAGGTGCGTGGTCGGGCGCTGTCGGTCTGGCCGGAGCTGGTGGAGGCGACTTCACCGACCCCGCCGGTCGGCGGGCAGTCTCCCGCGCCACCGGCACCACCACCGGCGACGCCGTCGCAGGTGCCCCCGCCACCGGGCACGGTGCTCAGGCCCGCGGTGCCTCAGTCGCCGACGGCCCGCTGAAGCGCCCGGTAGATCCGGCCAAACCGGGCGGCGTCGCGGGTCTTGACAAGGCACACGTCGACACCGGCGCGTTCGACCCAGATTTCGTGCAGATGGAGCCCGCGGTCGAAGGACTTGTCCATCCGGTCCAGCACCGGGTCGAGTAGCAGCGCGGTACCCAACCCCATGAGGAGCGCGGCTGTCACGATCACCACCCGGGTACCGACGCTCAGATCCATGCGGAGCGTGACCACCACCGCGACGATCGCGGCGATGATCGGCGCCAGGAGTGACAGGCTGAGCGCTCCCCGGCCAGCCACCGCGCGCGCCGAGACGCTGTGTCGACGATGCCAGACCCGGGTGAGCTCGTCCAAGGCGGTGAAATCGCCGTCCACCTCGATGCCGTGGGACGTAACAACAACGGATGGGTCGCGGTAGTAGATCACCGGCTCGTGGGAACGCCGGCCGTCGCCCGCTGCCATGATCGTTAGCGTAACGGATCTCACTCCAGGCCCAGTCGTACGCTGTCGGAGAGTCGACGTGGACGAGGAGGCGCTGGTGAGCGAGCTGGTACGACTGGAGATCGCCGACGGGATCGGGACGATTCGGCTGAACCGGCCGCCGATGAACGCCCTCAACGTCGAAGTCCAGGAGGCGCTGCGGGCCGTCGCTGCCGAGGCCGCCGCCTCGCCCGAGATCAAGGCAGTGGTCGTGTACGGCGGAGAGAAGGTGTTCGCCGCGGGTGCGGACATCAAGGAAATGGCCGCCATGTCGTACGCGGACATGGCGCCGCGAGCGTCGAAGGTCAGCGAAGCGATCGACGCGGTCGCCCGCATCCCCAAGCCGGTGGTCGCGGCGATCACCGGTTACGCCCTGGGCGGGGGGTGTGAGCTGGCGTTGGCCTGTGACTGGCGGGTGGTCGCCGAGGACGCCAAGCTCGGCCAACCCGAGATCAAATTGGGTCTCATCCCGGGCGCCGGTGGTACGCAGCGGCTGGCCCGCTTGATCGGCCCGGCCCGGGCCAAGGACCTGATCTTCTCCGGTCGGATGGTGGACGCGGCCGAGGCGGAGCGGATCGGCCTGGCCGACCGAGTGGTGCCGGCGGCCGAGGTGTACGAGACAGCGGTGGCGATGGTCCGACCGTACGTCGATGGTCCCACCCACGCCTTGCGGGCGGCGAAGCTGGCGATCGACGGTGGGCTGGACCGGGATCTGCCGGCGGGCCTGGCGTGGGAGAGCCAGTTGTTCGCGTCGCTGTTCGCCACCGAGGACCGACGGGAGGGCATGGCGGCCTTCGTGGAGAAGCGCAGCCCACGCTTCACCGGCTGTTGATCGCAGCGGGGGATTTCTCTCCGTCACACATCGCCAACTCTGAGATGCATTTATTTGCATCCAATTTGGCTGAGCCCTGTGCGAGGCCGGGCGAGGGCAGGAGTGGCGATGGACGATGTACGACGTGGGGAGATCACCCGCCGTGGTGTCTTCGGGTTGCTCGGAGCAGCGGTCGGCGCTGCTGGGGTGGTGACAGTGGACGGTAACGCCGCCGCGGCGTCCCCGTCGCCGGAGCCGATCGAAGAACAGCCGGCCCGGCTGGCGGCCCGTCAGGCCGGTGCGCCGTCGGCCGGGCCGTTTCCGGATGCCACGCTCGTCGACCCGACCCCGGCCCCGGCGCTCGAGCAGCGCCCCGGTGACGACGAGTGCTGATCGGGAACACCCGCGCGCCGGGCCTGCTGGCGGCACAGGTCGACCAGTAGGTCCTGAACGCCCAGCAGTGGGTCAACCGTACGCTGGACGTGGTGATCGCTTACGACGAGCTGATCACCAACCTAAGCCGCTCCTACGGGGTCCGTAAGGCGCTCATCCAAAGCTCTGTCTTCTGGGAGTACTGGAAGCAGACCCCGGCCGACAACCTGGCTGACACGTTGGTGTTGGCGTGGTACGCGTACCGGCACGCGTACGAGGCATGGCAGCAGGTGCCGGTCGGGCCGCCGCCGACGCCGCCGGTCGGAGGACGGGAGGACTCCAGCACGGGCATCGCGCAGATCTTCGCCGCGACCGCCATCCGCGCGCGTAACTGGGCGGTCGGGCGCGGACTGATCTCCGGAACGCTGCTCGACGCCGACGACTGGAAGGTGTTCGAACAGGTGTGGAACTCGCTGCACGACGACGGCAACTACAACATCAGCACGGTGCCGCTGGTGCTCTTCGAGGGCGGTGACCAGGTAGGCGTCGCCGGCATCCGGCTGAACTATTCGGCCACCGAGTTGCGCAAACTGTTCGCTCGCTACAACGGCACCGGCGCAGCCGCCGACCACTACGGTCAGGAGCTGTACGGTGTCTACCAGATTCTCGAGTCGTACAACGCACAGCGGCGTTGAAGGCACACGGCCGGTAGAGGGGACGGTCATGGTCGAGCCGCGCGCCGACGAGCGCCGAGACCGCCCGGGTGAAGACCGGTCGCGGAGAGGGCGCGTGCTCGCCGGCTGGGCGTCGGTGAACCTGGTGCTGGGCTACCTCGCCACCTTCCCCCTCCTGTTCGCGGTCCTGCTCGGTCAATACCTGCGCGCTGAGCTGGGTGGCGAGGTGCCGGCACCCTTCCACGCGGCCGAGGCCACGGCATCGGCGGGTGCGGTCGTGGTGCTCGGTGTGCCGCTGGCCGCAGTGTCGGTCACCGTCAACCGGTGGTTGCGGGGACACCTGCCGCGCTGGCGAGGGCTCTGGTTCTGGGCAGCGACGCTCGCGCTTCAACTGGCACCGTTCACGTGGTTCATGCTGGCCACCGACCGTAGCTTTCCGGTCCTGCTGGGCCGTGGCCTTGTCTGGTGAACGATCCGTAGCCGCGCACGCGGTGGGCTCGCTGACCGGGGCACAGTGTGGCTGACGTCACCGCTGCGGTGGCGGTGGAGAGGTAACCTGCCGGGATGGCGGAGGAGTTCGAGGGGCACGGGGGCGCGCTGGCGCTCGCGGCACTGCGCGCGTACGGGGTGAGCGAGTTGTTCACGCTCACCGGTGGGCACGTCTTTCCGCTCTACGACGCGGCGCACACCAGTGGGGTGCCGATCTACGACGTCCGCCACGAGCAGTCGGCGGTGTTCGCGGCCGAGGCGGTGGCGAAGCTACGCCGCCGCCCTGGCGTGGCGGTACTCACCGCCGGTCCCGGGGTGACCAACGGCATCTCCGCGCTGACCACTGCGCATTTCAACGGGTCACCGGTGTTGGTGCTCGGTGGGCGGGCCCCGGCGTTCCGCTGGGGGTCGGGCAGTCTGCAGGAGATCGATCACGTCCCGTTGGTCGCCCCGGTCACCAAGTACGCCGCGACTGTTCCCGCCACCGAGGAGGTCCCGGCCGCCGTGGCAGCGGCGCTGACCGCCGCGCTGACCCCACACCGTGGGCCGGTTTTCCTCGACCTGCCGTTGGAGGTGGCCTACTCCACCGCGCGGGTGACCGTGCCGTCGGCCACCCAGCCGCCGGTCGTCGAGCCGGACCCGGACGAGGTGGCGAAGGCCGCATCGCTCATGGCCGGCGCCCAACGCCCGGTGATCGTGGCAGGGTCCGATGTATACACCGGTGACGCGGTGGAGGCGCTACGCGAGGCCGCCGAGGCGTTGCAGGTGCCGGTGTTCACCAACGGTATGGGGCGCGGGGCGTTGCCGCCGGAGCATCCGCTGGCCTTCGCCCGTTCTCGTCGGACCGCGTTGGGTGAGGCCGACGTGGTGGTCGTCGTCGGTACCCCGTTGGACTTCCGGCTCCACTTCGGCGACTTCGGCTCGGCGCGGGTAGTGCACATCGTCGACAGCCCTCACCAACGCGCCCACCACACCACACCGGCCGTCTCACCCGCTGGTGATCTGCGGGTGATCCTCTCCGCGTTGGCCGACTGGAAGGGGCGGCGGACTGACCACTCCGACTGGGTGGCAAAGCTGCGCGTCGCCGAGCAGGCGGCCGCAGCGCAGCACGCGTCGGAGATGGCCGCGGACACCGAACCGATCCGGCCGGCCCGGGTCTACGGTGCGCTGCGGGAAGTCCTTGACCGCGACGCCGTGACCGTCGCCGACGGCGGGGACTTCGTCTCCTACGCCGGGCGTTACGTGACCCCCGCGGTGCCGGGGACGTGGCTGGATCCCGGTCCCTATGGCTGCCTCGGCACCGGCATGGGGTATGCCATGGGCGCGCGCGTCGTCTACCCGGACCGTCAGGTGTGCGTGTTGCTCGGTGACGGTGCGGCCGGCTTCTCCCTGATGGACGTCGAGTCGCTGGTCCGGCAAGGATTGCCGGTGGTGATGGTGGTCGGCAACAACGGCATCTGGGGCCTGGAGAAGCATCCGATGCGGGCGATGTATGGCTACGACGTCGCCGCCGACCTCCAGCCGGGGTTGCGTTACGACGAGGTGGTGCGTGCGTTGGGCGGGGCAGGGGAAACGGTCAGCCGCCCTAAGGACCTCGTGCCCGCGCTGCGCCGCGCGTTCGACGCCGGGGTGCCATACCTGGTCAACGTCTTGACCGACCCGGCCGACGCGTACCCCCGTTCGTCGGTTTTGGCCTGATCCGGCGTCGGCGCCGCCGCGTGGATCGCAGGAGGGGAGTGCGATCCAGGCTCTGTGACGTGCGCCACGGTCGAGCAGGCACACCAGGTGCGGCAGCTGATCGGTCTGACCGGGCAGTACGCGTCGGTGGACGAGCACCTGACCGGGGTAGAAAACCTGGTGCTCGCGAAGGGCCCGGAGAAGATGCACATGTTTGGGTTCACCGCGCTGTTCCCGGTGACCATGGTCGGCAACGTGTTCGTGCCGATCGACACGATGCCCGGGTGGCTTCAGGCGTGGGTGAAGATCAATCCCTGCGGCACCTCGCTGATGCGGCGCGAGGACTCCTGGGCGGCTGCTGTGCAGGCTGAGTCATCAGGGTTGGGCCCTTTCTGGGGCGTTCGGATATGGGAAAGGCCAGTCCGCAAGGGCTGGCCTTGGTTTCCCTCACCTACCGGGGTGTGGGAAGTCTCAGGTGACAGGCGGGACCGGTTTCTGACCATGCCGCTCTTCTAGGCCGTGTTTCATAAGTGTCGTTCCAGGCAGCGGAGCCAGGTGTTGATC
>CAYTMR010000064.1:0-19557 GCA_964438855.1 uncultured Micromonosporaceae bacterium | reverse complement strand
CGCGCTACCTCGGCCCGGTCATCGACACGTTCCTGCGCGCCCTGCCGCACACGCTGCGCGACGTGAACGCCCCGGCGGGCACCACTCTCCAGGTGACCGTGACCGGCCCCGGCGGCGGAGACTGGGCCTGCACCCGCGAGCCCGACCGCTGGAGGTTGCGACGCCAACGGCACCCCAGCCCTGCCGCGCGGCTCGAACTCGACGCGGACACCACTTGGCGGCTGTGCACCCGCGGCGTCACGCCCGAGCAGGCGGCGGAGCGCGCTCGCATCTCCGGCGACCGACGCCTCGCGGCCGCGGCCCTCCAGATCGTGTCGATCATCTGGTCGCCGCCCGAGTAGAGGATTAAGGCTGCGTGGCGCGGTCGATGCCGAGGCTGGCGACCAAGTCCTCGTGGAGTTCAAACCAGACCCGGTGGCAGGAGCCGACGTCGGTGTGGTCGACCCACTCGTGCTGGCCCGCCCGGGCGCGCGCCAGCGCCTCGGCGAAGCGTGTGTCGTATCCCTGGAATCTGGCGAGAACGCTGCTGAGCTTGCCGGCCAGTGGGGCAAGCTCCTGGGCGAGGCGCCCCAACTCTTGAAGCACGCCAGCGTCCCGCGCCGGGTCGGTGTGCTCGTTGGGGAGCAACCGGCCGTCGGCGGCGGGGGTGAGCTGCCAGTCGGTGCACGCCTTGAGGAGTCGGGCGTTGAGCGGCAGGAACTCGTGATAGGCGGCCCAGACGTCGCTCTCCCGCCCCGTGGCCGCGAGCTCGGCCTTCAGTTGGTGCTCGTTCTCGGCCCGGCCACGGTCGGTCAGGAACCAGCCGCCGGTGCCGGCGAAGGTGGCGTGCTGGGTCCAGCCGCGGGCCTCGGCATCCCGCAGGAACTCTTCGGTCGCGGCGGGGTCGAGCCCGAAGCGTTGCGCCACAGCCTCGGCCTCTGCCATGCCACGCAGCCGCAGCGCGTGCAGGGCCAACAGCTCGAATGTCGAGGGGTGGCTCACGTGGCCCTCTCCTGCCGTGCGGTGAGTCGGGTGTAGTGCTGCTGGCACGCCTGCGGGGACTTGAAACCCATCGCCTCGGCGATCTGGGCCCAGGTCAGCCCGGCGCTGCGGGCGACGAAGATCAGCCCGGTCTCCAGACCCTCGACCTCTGCTCGGGCGGCCGGCACCAGTGTGAGCGCCTGGGCGATGTCCTCCGGCGCCAAGTCGCCCGATCGCCACAGGGCGAAGCGGGCGAGGTCGACCGCCGACGGCGGCACGGGCCCTGGGCGCCAGGGAGGCGCCGGAAGCTGATCCGCGCCCAGGCGCATCAGGTGCTGTTGGGCCTCCTGCTCCCGCCTCGCCTTGGCCTGGTCGGTCTCGGAGGGGTCGTGCTTGCGCTCCACGGCCCCGATGCTGCATTATCAACATAATGTTGTCAACTTTCTGTTGAAGGACTCGTGATGCTGGTACAGCTCCGCGATGCCATGCCCACAAGCTGCGGGGGCAAGGCGGCGACGCTGGGCGTGCTGCTGCGCGCGGGGTTGGCGGTGCCGGACGGTTTCGTGGTTCCGTTTCCGGTCTTCCACGCGGCGCTGGACGGTCTCGACATCGCCTCGATGGAGCGTGGCGCGGCCCGGCGCGCGATCGCGGCCCTCCCGCTCCCGCAGGGCCTGCGCGAGCACGTCGCGGGAGGGCTCGCGGAGCTCGGTGACGTCCCAGTGGCGGTCCGGTCGTCGGCGCAGGACGAGGACGGTCGCGGCGCATCGGCCGCCGGTCAGCACGACAGCTTCCTCGCCGTCCACGGCACTGAGAGCCTCGTCGAGGCCCTGCCTCACTGCTGGGCCTCAAGCCTTTCGGACCGGGCCGAAAGCTACCGACGGCGTAACGGCGGCGCCGGAGACGACACCCAGCCTCCGGCGATGGCGGTCGTCGTCCAGCGTCACCTCGACGCCGACGTCTCCGGGGTGATGTTCACTCCCGCCCGGCCCGGCGAGTCGACGCTGATCGAGGCGTCCTGAGGGCTGGGTCCCAGCATCGTCGGCGGCGCCGTCGCCCCTGACTCTGTCCAGGTCGCCCCCACCGGCGAGGTCACGTGCACCATCGGCGAGAAGCCCACCCGACTCGACCGCTCCGGCAGCCGGCTGGTGAGCAGCGACGTGCCCGAGGCCAAGCGACGGCGGCCCGCGCTCGACGACGACACCGCCCGTCGACTGCCGCGCTCGGCGAGCAGGTCGCGAAGGTCCTCGACGGTCCACAGGACATCGAGTGGGTGATCGTCGAAGGTCGGACATGGTTGGTGCAGTCCCGGCCGGTCACCGCACCGCCTCAGCCGTCGCCATCAACCACTCGATCCTTGGACCCGGCGGCGTTGGCGGGCACACCGGGCAGCCCAGGGACGGCGACGGGCACCGCGCGCGTCGTCCGTGGCCCCGATGACTTCGCCAAGGTCCGACCTGGGGACATTCTCGTCTGCCCGTTCACCGATCCGGCGTGGACCCCCTTGCTGGGCATCGCCGCGGCGGTGGTGACCGAGACCGGAGGGGCGCTCTCCCACGCGGCGATCGTCGCCCGGGAGCACCGCATCCCCGCAGTCCTCGGAGCCCTCCGCGCCATGCAGAGACTCGCCGACGGCCAACGCGTCACCGTGGACGGGAGCACGGGCACTGTCACAGCCCACACCGAAGGAAGGAAGGGGCGCTCTCCCCGCCCCACAAGCCAATGACGATTCGACACCTGTACCTGGCGCGCCCCGGCGACGCCGACGCGTTCGGCGCACTCACCGACACCGGCCGCGAACAGTCCCGCCTGCTGGGCCGGCGCCTGTCCGCCGTACCGGTGGACGTCATCTGGCACTCGCCGCTGCCTCGCGCCGAAGCCACCGCGCAAGAGGTCGCCCGGCAGCTCGCCGACGTCCCGGTCATCGAGGCGCCCGAGCTCATCGACCACGTCCCCTATGTACCCGCGCCGGCCGAGACGCCACCGTCCTGGAGCGGGTTCTTCGACGGCTACGACCAGGCGGAGGCACAGCGCGGCCAGACTATCGCCGAAAGCCTCACCCGCCGGTTCGGCGGGCTACCGGACACCGACGGCAAGGCGGCCCGTCCGGTGACCCACGAGGTGTTGATCACCCACTCGTACCCGACCGCGTGGTTGGTGCGCCACGCCATGGGAGCACGGGCGTCGCGATGGCTGGGGCTCGACAGCGCCAACACGGCGCTGACGGTCATCGAGTACCGCAGCGCGGCCCCTCCGAGCATCGTCATGTTCAACGAGATGAGTCACCTGCCTCCTGCGCTGCGATGGACCGGTTTCGCCGACGCCGTCAGACCCTGAGCGACGAAGGCTTGCCGGCACGGTTCCGCCCACACCGGACTCCGGACCTGCCCAGGAGCTGGTCCGAGCTCCGGACGAGGTGCTGGAGCACATCGCGCAACAGGTGCGGCCACAGGTCAGTCCGGTGCGGATGGCCGTCCGGAGCGCGGCGTTGGCGTTTGTCCTCACCGCGCCGCCGACCTTCATCCTGTTCGCAGTGAACACCCGAGCAGACCTCGTGACCGCCGCCCGACCACATCCCGCCCGCGGTAGGACACTCCGCTCTACAGGACGAGGTCCACAGCCACCGCACCAGGTTAGGCACGTCGCGCGGGCAGGCACGGCCGTACGGGTGCCCCGCCGAGTTCCCTAGGAGCAGTCGTCGTCCACGGCGGCCGCGCCGCGGGTAAGATGGCTGGCGGTCCGGGCATGAAACGCTATCAAGGGAATGGCATGCCTGGATTGACACCATTTCGAGCTTTCGTTGGTGCGGTAGGCGCGTCGGTGTTGGCGGCAGCGACCGCATTGACGTGGACTTTCGTCGGTCTGCCGGTCGCTCACGCCCAGGAGCGACAGGTGGTGCTCAGTCACGACTTCGAGGACGGCACCAGCCAAGGTTGGCGGCCGCGTGCTGGCGAGACCGTGACCGTCACCGCCGAGGCAGCGCGTACTGGTGGGTTCGGCCTTGCTGTCAGCGACCGGACCCAGAGTTGGGAGGGACCGACCCTCGACCTGGTGGACACGCTCGAGTTCGGCACCCGGTACGACTTGTCGGTGTGGGTCCGCATGGCCGCTGGTGAACCGGCCAGCGACCTGCGCATGAGCGTGGAGCGGGTCTCGGGCGACAGCCAACACTTCGAGACGGTGGTCGGCAACACCACGGTGACGTCGGGTAGCTGGGTCCAGTTGGCGGGTTCGTACACGCTCGCTACCGCGGCCGAAAGCTTGTCTGTCTATGTGGAGTCGGCTAGTGGCACGGCGGATTTCTACATCGACGACTTCGAGCTGTCGTTCGTGCCGCCACTGCCCATCGAGGAGGACATTCCGAACCTACGTGACGTGCTCGCCGACCACTTCCCGATCGGCGCCGCCGTCGAACACCCGCAGATCATCGGCCGTCACGCCGATCTGCTGGTCAAGCACTTCAACTCGATCACGCCCGGCAACTACCTCAAGTGGGACGCCACCCAGCCGGTGGAAGGACAGTTCCGGTTCGACGACGCCGACGCGGTGATCGACTTCGCGCGTGACCACGGTATGCAGGTCCGTGGTCACACCCTCGTGTGGCACAACCAGACCCCGGAGTGGGTGTTCCAGGACGCCGCGGGCAACCCGTTGACCTCGTCCCCGGAGCACAAGGCGCTGCTGTTGCAGCGTCTGGAAGACCACATCCGCGCGGTCGCCGGCCGGTACGCCGACGACATCGTGGCGTGGGACGTCGTCAATGAGGTGATCGACGAGAACGAGCCCGATGGTCTGCGGCGGAGCCGGTGGTACGAGATCGCGGGTCTGGACTACATCCGCACCGCCTTCCGGGTGGCTCGGGAGGCCGCACCGGCGGCGAAGTTGTTCATCAACGACTACAACACCAATGTGCCGGCCAAGCGTGAGGCGCTGTACAACCTGGTCAGCCAGTTGCTGGCCGAAGGGGTGCCGATCGACGGGGTGGGCCACCAGATGCACATCAACATCGACTGGCCGTCGGTGAGCGAGACCGAGCAGATGCTGCAACGCTTCATCCCGCTCGGTGTGGAGCAGCAGATCACCGAGATGGACATCAGCATCTACACCGATGCCAGCCAATCGTTCCCGGAGCCGCCGCGGGACCGGCTCATCACCCAAGGGCACCGCTACCACGAGATGTTCGACCTCTACCGGCAGTACGACGACGAGATCACCTCGGTGACCCTCTGGGGCTTGGCTGACGACGACACCTGGCTGGACTCGTTCCCGGTCACCCGCAAGGACGCGCCGCTGCTCTTCGACGTGCAGCTGCAGGCCAAGCCGGCGTACTGGGGCATCGTCGACCCTCGGTACATCGAGCAACCTCCGAGCCCTAGCCCGTCGGCGTCACCGACGTCACCTGCGCCGACCCCGTCACCATCGGCCAGCCCGTCGCCGACTCCATCTAGTGGACCGTCTCAGCCGGCCAGTGAGTGCCGCGTCGCCTACCGCTTGATCAACGAGTGGCCTGGCGGTTTCCAGGCAGAGGTGGCTCTCACCAACTCGGGCGCGACGTCGCTGGATGGCTGGGAGTTGCGGTGGTCCTTCCCGTCCGGTCAGCAGGTCACCCAGTTATGGAACGGCCGGCACACGCAGTCGGGGGCCCAGGTGGTGGTCACCAACGAGTCGTGGAACGGTGTCGTGCCAGCTGGTGGGACCGTGGTCTTCGGCTTCCTCGGCAGCTGGCAGGGGACCAACGCTGCCCCTGACACGTTCACCGTCAACGACACTGCCTGCACCACGGGGTGAGCTGGCCCTGACGGCTTGCCCGTGGTGACCTGACGTCGGCTGTCACCCGCCGCGGACGGGTGGCAGCCGACGTATTCATGGGGCCCACGCTCGTCACCGTGGCAGGGGCGTCCACCCGAAATGACAGTCGGTGGGTGGTGGGCCACACTGTCACGGTGCACGAGAAGACTCGGATCGGCGACCGGTACGAGTTGGGCGCTCCACTGGGCCGGGGTGCGATGGGCGAGGTCTGGCGTGGCTACGACCGGCAGCTCGACCGCCGGGTCGCGGTGAAGCTCATCCGCCGTGACCGGCTACCCGACGAGGCTGACTACGACAAGTTTCGCAAACGCTTCCTCAGGGAGGCGAGGCTCGCGGCCAAGCTCGACCATCCCTGCGTACCCGCGGTGTACGACGCTGGCGTGCACGAAGGGGTCGCCTTCCTCGTCATGCAATTGATCACCGGGCATGACGTGGCGGACGTGCTCGCCGAGCGTGGCCCGCTGCCGGTGCCGTGGGTGACGGCGATCGGGGCGCAGGTCTGCTCGGTGTTGGCGGCGGCCCACGCGGCATCGCTCGTGCATCGTGACCTCAAAACCCGCAATCTGATGCTCTGCCCGGACGGATTGGTAAAAGTCCTGGATTTCGGGATCGCCATGGTGGTGGACTCTGTCGACTTCACCCGGCTCACGACGACCGGCCACACCATGGGGACACCGGCCTACATGTCACCGGAGCAAGTGTCCGGTGGTGAGGTTGGGCCAGCCACCGACCTGTACGCGCTGGGCTGTGTGTTGTACGAATTGCTCACTGGTAGAACGCCGTTCGTAGGCAATCTTCCCATCGCGGTGGCCACCCAACACATGACCAACGAACCGCCGCCGCTGCGGCCAGCCCGGCCGGATGTGCCGGTGCCACTGGCCGAGTTGGTGCAGAAACTGCTGGCGAAGACACCTAGTGAACGCCCCGGTGCCGCCGAGGTGTATCACCGGCTGGTGCCTTACATCGACGCTTCGGCCGCAGACAGCGCATCCCACGGCCAGGAGCTAGGGCCGACACGCCCATTTGTCTTTCCGCTAGGCCCGTTGCCTGTCCTTCCGGGCCCGGCCACCACGGAGCTGTCGGCGCTGGTGGCACCATCACGCTCGGCTGCGAGTGCGCTGAGCGGTGGGGTCGACGCACTGGACCGCCAACGGGAGCGGGCGGTGGAGCTGCTGGACGAGGGTCGGGTGACCCAGGCCGCTCAGGTCCTCTCATCGGCGGCTCGGGCTGCGGCTACCGTGCTGGGAGCCGATCATCCCGACGTGGTCGATGCCCGGATGGCGTTGGCGCACGTGTACCTGTTGGGGGGTGACCACCAGCGGGCGCTGCCGGAGCTACAGGGGTTGGTGCCCGACCTGGAGAAGCACTACGGCCCTGGGCACGACTTCGTGTGGAGCGCGAAACGCAACATCATCGAGTGCCAGGTGGCGCTGGGGCATCACGGGGAGGCGATGTCCGCGGTAGAAGAGCTAATCGCCGAGCGGGAAGCGCGCCCCGGTCGACAGGATGCGGAGAGCGCGGAGCTGCGGTACCTACTGAGCCGTTTGAGAGGAGAGGGCGTGTGATCGCGGCACTGGTCGCCGGACTGGCGTCGGAGCCGGAACGCGTGCAGCCGGCCGACCCGTTCACCACCGTCGGGGCGGTGGCGTTGGGATTGCTTCTGCTCGTGTACGTGGCTGGCGTGCCGGCGACCATGGCGATAGCCGCCCTCTACTGGCGACAGCGGACTCGTAGGCCGGCTCCGCCGGTGGCCGCGGCCACCGCTGGCCCGGTTCCCGTGTTCGCACCTGATCCCGCTGTTTCGCCGCCCACCGCGGTTGCTGGCGCTGGTTCGTCCGGGGAGGCGTTCCTCCATGTGCAGCGGATGGAGCGGGACGTCTTGGCGCTGCGTGATGCCCCGGCGCCGGCTCATCACTACTCCCGGTTGGCGGTCGAGATCGCCGACCTCGCCAACCGGCATGGATCGGATCCGATGGTGGCGCGGCATGCCACCGGCTTGCTGGCGATCGTGGAGGCGCTCGCCCCACTCCACGTGGTCGGCCTGCCGGGAAACGAGCCGCCGTCGGTTCCGGTGGCACCGCCGCCGCAGGTGCCTGACCGGCTTCGGGTCGGTCTGGCGCGCCTCGCGGCTGCGGGCCGGCCGATCCCCGCGTCGTGGGCGGTCGCGTGGCATGGTCACCGTCCCGACCGGTGGCCGGCCGACGCGGACCGGCGTCGCGACGAGCTGGTCGCGGCGTTCATCCGCCGCTACAACCGCACGTTTCCTCATGGCGGGATGATCGTGGTGCTGACCAACGCCCGGTTGACGTTGCGCTACACCCCGGTCAGCGCGCGGTTTGGCGGCCGGGCGATCGATGTTCCCACCGACCTGCCCGACGTCACCGATCTGCCCGATGCGGTACGGCGTCTGCGCTCTGTCGCCGACGCGGCGTTGGCTGATCTGCGTCCGCCGATCACGAACTGACCGGGCTGAAGGCGATCGACAGGAAGATCGCCATCCAGACGACCAGCCACAGAGCGCACACCGGATAGCCGATGATCAGAGCGGCTTTGGCGAGTCGGTCACCTCGCTCGCCGGTCTGTCGGATCTCGCTGCGGGCGATGTGCGCGAGGACCACCGCTAGCAGCGGAAACATCACAGCCAATGCCATGGCCCAGATAGCCTTCACGTTGACTCCAGGCGCGGATGGGTAGAGCGGCACTGTCGTCGGCGAAGGGGTCATGTGCGGTAGCGTGCCACACCGCCGTTGGCGGCGTACCACCACGGATCGAGCGAGCGGACCGGCCCACCGCCACAGGGCCGTGGGCCGGTGTACTGGTCCGCCGCTGGTGCGGCCGGCCGCACTGGGTGGGGTCTACGACGTGGCCGCGACGAAGGTGCGGTCGGAGTCGAGCGAGAAGGCCTCCTCCACGATCCACGCCCCACCGTCGATCTGCTCGGCGGGGACCGATACGCACACGTTGCCGGTCGCGGACGCATCCGGGAACATCTCACCGACGTCCATCAGGTCGTTGGGGATGACACCACAGTAGTCGTCGAGGCTGAGGCTACTGCCGAACGTGTTGCCGTCGGCGCCGTAGAAGGCGAAGCTGAGGTCCAACCACGGCCGGCCTGACTTCTCACCGGTGTAGGTGACGTTCACCTCGACCATGACGAACTGGCGCCCTTCGGCTGGAGGGTCGTTGAATACGTTCTCGGCCGCGATGATTTCACCCGCGTCCGGGGTGGTCTCTCCAAGTGCGACGACCCAGTCGCCGACGGTGAAAGACACCCCCGGCTCGAGCGGGTTCTGACGCGTGCCGGCCGC
Source organism: uncultured Micromonosporaceae bacterium (assembly GCA_964438855.1). Taxonomy (GTDB): domain Bacteria; phylum Actinomycetota; class Actinomycetes; order Mycobacteriales; family Micromonosporaceae; genus Natronosporangium. The sequence goes on along the minus strand of CAYTMR010000064.1, from coordinate 10,483 downwards.
GGCCTCGGTGGTGTCGTCGTCGGCGGGTGCCGCGGCCTTGTTCTCTGGATCTTCGACGACCTTGGCTCCGTCGCCATCGGGGTTGGTGCCCAGCCCGCAGGCGATGGTAGCCAGGACGGCCAGCGCACCGGCCGACGCGGTGAGAACCTTACGCATTCTGTCTCTCCTGTCTGGATAGGGCCGTCCACCACCTGGTGAAGGCCTGAGGCGTGGCCTGCGGGGCGCAGGTCGCCCCAGCAGACCACCACGGCTAGGTGAACGCCGTAAGAGTAGAGTGTCCTGTGAACGCAGTCAACACGCTTCTTCTGTGAATCGTTGTCAACTGACCATCGAGCTGGTAGCGTCACGGCGTAACGTTGCCGAGGAGGTGCCCATGGGCGCGGCTGACGTCACGCCGGCGGACATTGCGCGGTTGGCCGGCGTCGGCCGAGCAGCGGTAAGCAACTGGCGTCGGCGTTATCCGGACTTTCCGGAACCGGTGAGTGGCACAGCCTCCAGCCCTCGGTTCTCCTTGGTCGAGGTAGAACAGTGGCTACGTCGGCAGGGCAAGCTCGCCGAGCTCCCACCAGAGGAGCTGGTCTGGCAGCAGATCCGGGCCCGTTGGTCGGATCACGATCTACCAGCGGCTACCGCGCGGGCCGGTGAACTTCTCCTCGCCGGCCCCTGCGGTGACGACCACAGCGACCTGCGAGAGGCACTCGCGAAGCTGGTCGCTCGACACGGCACTCGGCAGGCGTTCGAGTTGCTGTTGACGCGGATGCACGAAGCGGCTCGACTGCCACGTGTTCCTGCTCCATTGGCCCGTTTCATGGTGGCTCTTCTCGGACCGGCCGACAGCCCGCAGAAGCGAGCGCACGAGCCACTCACGATCTACGATCCTGCCTGCGGTACGGGCGGTCTGTTGCTTGCCGCGTGGGACCGCTTCCCCCACGCTGCCCTGCGCGGCGACGAGACCAACTCAACCCTGCGCACAATCGCGACCCAGCGCGCGACCGCCCACCAGGCCAGGTCCGCCCGTTTCGCCGCCGGTGGGCTGAGCCACCCCGTGGAGCCGCCGCTCCACGCCGACGCCGTGCTGTGCGCACCCCTGTACGCCGACCGTGACTGGGCCGCCGACGATCTCGCCTACGACCCCCGCTGGCGGTATGGCGTGCCCCCCAAGGCTGAGCCCGAGCTTGCGTGGGTGCAGCACGCACTGGCCAACATGCGCCCCGGCGGTCGAGCGGTGCTACTGCTCCCGCCCGCTGTCGCCGCCCGCGCCTCCGGACGACGTGTCCGCGCCGAACTGTTGCGCGGTGGTGCCCTCCGGGCAGTGGTGGGGCTACCCGCCGGTGTCGCTCCGCCCCACGGCGTCCCGTTGCACCTGTGGCTGCTGCGTCGGCCTCGCGAAGGCGAACACGGCGATCGGGTGCTCATCGCGGACCTCTCGGGAGTCAAGGACAGTCTTTCTGGCGACGGGGAGGCGTGCGCGGCCGCGCTCCTCGAGGCGTTGGAGGCCATGGATCGCGGCGGCGATCTACCCGACGCACCGACCATGCCGGCACAGGTGGTCCGGGTCATGGACCTCCTTGACGACGCTGTCGATGTGACACCTGCCCGCCGGCTCCACTCTGAGCCTGATCCGGTGGCCGCGCAGACGGTGCTGCAGCTGCGCGATCGGCTCGAGTCGGAGCTGCGCCAGCTTCTCAAACTCCTTCCCGGCATCGTCCCGGCGGCAGTGCCGGAGAGCCTTCCGATGATCACCATCGGGGACCTTGCCCGCACCGGCGCACTGGTCGTCTCCGTCCAACATGCCGTTCGAGAACCGGTCGACGGTCACGACCATCCCCACGCCGTACCGGTGTGGCGTGCCCGTGACGTCATAGCTGGCCACGGCCCCGCCGGGCGTCTGCACCGCGAGCATCTGCCCGCCGACGCGCTGCGGGTGGCTCGCGGCGACGTGGTGGCCCCGGTCATCGCCCATCAGCTCGTGGCTCGGGTGGTGACCGACGCGCACGCCGATGCTGTCCTCGGCCCCAACCTGTATCTGCTGCGGCCGGATCCGGACCGACTGGACCCGTGGTTCCTTGCCGGGTTCCTTTGCCGCAACAGCAACACCCACCGAGCAAGTTCGCTCGGATCGGTCCACCGGTACGACATTCGGCGCGCTCTCGTGCCCCGTATCCCGGTCGAGGAGCAGCGACGGCACGGGGCGTTGTTCCAACGTCTCACCGAGTTCGACCAGCTGCTTCGCACCGTCGCTGCCCACGGAGGCGAGATGATGGCACTGGTCACCGACGGGCTGGCCACCGGCGCCCTGCGCCCCTCGTGAGACGCCACCCCGCCCGGTCGTCACCCAGCGGTGCGGGAGACGGCGAGCGCAAGTCCACCGAACACCGCTGGCCGCAACGGCGTGGTCGCGTACCAGGCGAGCTGTCCGGACAGTCCGCGTGGAATGAAGACCACCCGCTGGTCGTAACGCGAACGGCCGTCGGAGCCGGTGACTCCCATGTCGATCCACGCTTCACCTACGCCGAGGGTACGTATCCACAGTCGCCACCCGTCCCCCGACCGTTCGACGCGGCGGATCCACCACCCCATCGGTGACAGATGCTGGTCGGCGTGCGCCGCGACCTGTTCGACCGCCTGCCACACTCGCTGCGGCGAGCTCGCGACCTCGACCGATCGGACATCGGTGTGGACCGTGCCGCCGGCCCAGTCGGGGTCGGTCGGCAGCGGGTCGGCGGGTGTCTCCGGCGCCCATCGGACATCGACGTCACCAGTGGTCAGTCGTGCCAGTGCCGCTCGGATGGCGGTGTCGACGTCCGTGAGCCCGCCGGGAGGGTCCGGCACGTACCTGGCGATGTCCCGGTCACGGCACACCGATTCGTGCACCAGGCTCGCCACGAGCGGTCGCGCTAGCTGTCCGGGAACAGGGGTGACCAGTCCGACCCAGTAGGCGGACAGGCGTGGGGTGAGGACCCGCACGGGCATGATGACCCGACGGGGCAAGCCGGCGAGTCGCGCGTACCGCTGCATCAACTCGCCGAAGGTGAGCACCTCGGGGCCACCGATGTCGAAGTCGCGGTGGACGTCCGTCGGCAATCGCGCCGCCTTGATGAGGTAGTACAACACGCCTCCGACCGCGATCGGTTGCACCCGGTTGTGCACCCACCGGGGAGTCACCATGGCGGGCAGGCGCTCGGTCAGGTAGCGCAGCATTTCGAATGATGCCGACCCGGAGCCGAGGATCACCGCCGCGCGTAGCACCACCGTCGGCACTCCGGAGTCGAGCAAGATCCGGGCGACCTCTTCCCGCGAGCGCAGGTGGGCCGACTCCTGCCCGGTGCCCGGCGCGGGGCCGCCCAGGTAGACGATCCGGCTGACGCCCGCGTCGGCTGCTGCGGCGGCAAGGTGGGTGGCACCGAGCCGTCGGTCTTCTCGAAGTCCGGGCCGCCGAGCGAGTGGATCAGGTAGTAGACCACGTCCACGTTCGCCAGAGCGCCGGGGAGCGTGTCGGGACGCAGTACGTCGCCCTCCACCACGTCTGCACCGGCAGCCCAGGGCACGCGGGTGAGCCGGTCCCGGGAGCGGGTCAGGCAGCGGACCTGGTGCCCACGGCGGATCAGTTGCGGCGCCAGCCTGCCGCCGATGTAGCCGGTCGCGCCGGTGACGAGTACGCGCATCAATACCGAGTGTAAGACACCTTTGGTGAGCTTGATTCCGATTTACGATGGTTTGGTGGCGCACCCGGTTGCGGTCGTTCTGTTCACCCGTGATCTGCGGGTCCACGACCATCCTGCGCTTCGTGCGGCCACCCTGGCGGCGGAACGGGTGGCGCCACTGTTCGTGGCCGACCCGCGGGTGCCCTCCTCCCCCAACCGTCAACGGTTCCTGGCCGAGTGCCTGAGTGACCTTCGCGAGTCACTACGTGCCCGCGGCGGGGACTTGATCATGCGGTACGGGGATCCCGTCACCGAGGCTGTCGCCCTTGCCCGACAGGTCGGCGCGACGCAGATCGTGGTCGGTGCGGACGTCAGCCGGTACGCGACGACCCGACAACGTCGCCTGGACGAGGCCGCACGCGCCGAACGTCTGGAGTTGACCCTCGTCGAGGGCAGCACCGTCGTACCGCCGGGTGCGCTGCGCCCGTCGGGCGGCGGCGACCACTACCGGGTGTTCACACCGTACTGGCGGGCGTGGCGGGCGATTCCACACCGTAGGCCACTGCCACCGCCTCGCCACATACGTCTCCCGGCCGGCGTCCCCACCGGTGACGTGCCAGAAGCCGGGCCTGGCGGATCCCCGAACGTCCTTCCGGCGGAGAGTCGGCCGCGCGGCGGCGACTGGCCAGCTGGCGGCGCCGAGTCGTCGACTACGCCGCAACCCACGACGACCTTGCGGCTGACCGGACCTCACGGTTGAGCCCATATCTGCACTTCGGCTGTGTGTCACCGGCTGCGGTGGTGGCAGCGGCAGCCGGCACCGGCTCCGGCGGGGAGGAGTTCATCCGCCAACTCTGCTGGCGCGACTTCTACTACCAGCTGCTGAAGGCCTTCCCAGCACTGCCGCACCGCGCGTTTCGCCGCGGTGCCCACGAGGACTGGCGCTACGACGACGAGGCGCTGACGGCCTGGCAGGAGGGTCGTACCGGTGTCCCCATCGTGGACGCTGGCATGCGTCAACTCGTCGCGGAAGGCTTCCTGCACAACCGCGCCCGGTTGATCACCGCCGGGTACCTCGTCCGCACACTGGGTCTCGACTGGCGCGACGGCGCCGAGTGGTACTCCCGATGGCTGCTGGACGCCGACGTCGCCAACAACTCCGGCAACTGGCAATGGGTGGCTGGTACCGGCACCGATGCCCGTCCACACCGCGGCTTCAATCCCATCCGGCAAGCTCTCCGGTACGACCCGGACGGCTCCTACGTGCGCCGGTACGTCCCAGAGTTGGCCGGGATCCCGGGACCGGCGGTCCACCAGCCGTGGCGTCTGCCGGAGGCGGTCCGCCGGACGCTGCGATATCCCGGTGTCGTTACTGGAAAGTCGTAGCGCGGCGTCTTCCGACTCCGATCCGGGTCGTCTCCGTCCTCCGTCGAGCGGGTGACAGTCCTAGCGCACGGGTGACCAGCCTGCCCGATCACCCGATACCAGGGTCGGTCATGGACCACTAGCGTGGCGGGCGACGTCATCCTGGGACCACGCCGGACGAGAGTGGTGATACGTGTACGCGGTGATCGATCTGGAGACCACCGGGCTGCACCCTCACCGACACGATCGGGTCGTGGAAGTGGCGGTGGTGCATGTGGATGCGGCCGGGAAAGTCGTGAACGAATGGTGCACTCTCGTCAACCCTGAGCGGGACCTCGGACCGCAGCACATCCACCGCATCCGAGCAGCAGACGTACTCGACGCACCCCGCTTCTCCGACGTCGCCGGGCATCTCGCCGAGCTGCTGAAAGGGCGTGTGATCGTCGCCCACAACCTTCGCTTCGATGCACGGTTCCTCGCGACGGAGTACGAGCTGATAGGCGCGAAGGTCCCAGTGGACGCACACTCCGGCCTGTGCACTATGGCCCTGGCGGACCGATACCTGCCCGGGGCCGGGCGTAGCCTGGCCGACTGCTGCACCCGTGCGGGCGTCGAGTTGACCTCCGCTCACAGCGCCCTCCACGATGCCCGGGCCGCGGCGGGCCTGCTCACCTACTACCTGTGCCGGGAACCAGAGCCTCCATGGGCGCACCTTCACCAACTCGCGATGACGAGTGTGTGGCCGGCACTGTCGGTGAAGCCCGTCAAGCCGGTGCTGCGGCGCGCGACCGCCCAGGCGAGCGAGCACTTCCTGTCCCGCCTGGTGGCTCGCTTGCCCAGAGTCGACGACCAGCTCGCCGACGCCTACTTGGACATGCTCGACCGGGCGTTGCTCGACCGCCACCTCTCACACAGCGAGACGGAGGCGCTCGTCGACTTCGCCACGAGCGTGGGGCTCGGGAGGGTGCAGGTCGTCGAACTGCACGAGGCCCATGTGCGCACGCTAGCGGCTGACGCCCTTGCTGATGGCGTACTATCCGCCGCCGAGCGGGCGGACCTGGAGAAGGTGACGGCGTTGCTCGGGCTGACCCCCGCCCACCTGGACAAGGCGCTGAGTGATCCTGCTCCGCCGCCGCGACCGAAGCTCACACGGTTCCGCCTCGCGCCCGGTGACGAGGTGGCCTTCACCGGTCAGCTCGACTCACCGCGTGAGGAGTGGGAGCGGCACGCCGCCCAGCACGGCTTGCGTCCCGGCGCGTGGGTCACGAAACGCACCAAGCTCGTGGTCGCCGCCGACCCCGACTCACAGTCGACCAAAGCGAGACAGGCGCGGCGGTACCGGATCCCCATCGTGGACGCCGAGACGTTCCTGAGACTCACCGAGGACCTGGCCCGCTGTACCAAGGTGTGAGGTCCGCATCCCGTGTTTCGTGCGCATCTGGCGCGGCACTCACCGGGAAGTGGCAACCCCATCACCTTTCGCGTCACGGGCGACGTGAGCGGCGAGGCCGTCGACGCAGCGCTGGATGAAGCGGCGCAGGGCCCGGCGGTAGATCCACCCTGTGCCGGGGATCCGTGGACGAAACGTCGAACGCCAACGAATGGTGGTGCCGCGACCGTTGGGGGCCAGGTCCACCGTGGCGCGATAGTCCCGTAGCGGGAGGCCGGACAACAGGATGTAGCTGAGACGGCGACCAGGTTCGATCTCCACGATCTGCTCTCGACTGGTGATCCGTCCGGTGCGGAAGACTCTGATGGCGCCCACGCTCTCGCCGCCCTCATGTCCGGGCTTCTCGAGGGTGAAGGAGTCGATCGGCGTCCACGACGGCCAGGTCGCACCGTCGGCGATCAGCGCGAACAGGACCTCGGCGGGCGCGTCGGCGTGGCCACGTACGGCGAGTTGCATGCCAACCTCCTTATGTACCGCGTGGTACATGTACCATATGGTACATGCCTTCGCCACGCGACCGGCTGCTGGCCGCCGCCATCGACTACGTTGCCGAGCACGGGGTCGGTGACCTCAGCCTCCGCCGGCTCGCCGCCGCTCTCGGCACCAGCCACCGCATGCTCGTCTACCACTTCGGCTCCCGCGAAGGCCTGCTCGTCGACGTGGTCCGCGAAGTCGAGCGGCGGCAACGTGAAGCGCTGGCCGCGCTCAACCGCACTGACCTGTCCCCCACGGAGCAGGCACGTGCGTTGTGGAGACGGCTGGCCGACCCCGCCCTCTGGCCACACGAGCGGTTGTTCTTTGAACTCTACGGGCAGGCGCTGCAGGGGCGCCCACACGCGGTGGCGCTCTTGGACGGCGTGGTCGAGGCATGGCTCGGCCCGCTGACCGAGATCATCACGCGTACCGGCGAACAGCCGGATCAGGCCCGGGTCCAGGCTCGACTCGGTGTAGCCGTCACCCGTGGACTGTTGCTGGACCTTCTTGCCACGAAAGACCGCGACGGCGCCGACGCAGCGATGGAGCTCTTCATCACCTGGTACGAACGCTATCGGGGCGAGGCAGGCCGGGAGCGTCCGCCCCAGGCGGACACTCCCGCCAGCTAACGCATCGACTCGTCAGGTCCGCGGAGACCGGCGGGAGAGCCGACTGGGCCACCAGATCGCACGGCCGATGTCGTGGCACAGCGCCGGCACCAGCAGCGAACGGACCACGAAGGTGTCCATCAAGACCCCGACCGCAACGATGAATGCGATCTGTACCAAGAACAGCAGGGGCAACACCGCCAGCGCCGAGAAGGTCGCGGCGAGCACCACCCCCGCCGAGGTGATCACCCCGCCGGTGACCGCCAGACCGACACGGACCCCGGCATGGGTGCCGATCCGGTCAGCCTCCTCCCGCACCCGGCTCATGAGGAAGATGGTGTAGTCCACGCCGAGCGCGACCAGGAACACGAAGGCGAACAGCGGCACCGCCGGGTCGGCGCCCGGGAAGTGGAAGACATCGTTGAAGAACACCGCGGCCAACCCCATCGTGGCGGCGTACGAGAGCACCACCGACGCGAGCAGCAACGCCGGCACCAACAGCGCCCGCAACAGCACCGCCACGACCAGGAACACCACCAACAGGGTGACCGGGATGATTACACGCTGGTCACGACTGGCCGCCTCCCTGGTGTCCAGGTCGACCGCGGTCGGTCCGCCCACCAGCGCGTCGGCTCCTGGCACGGCGTGGACGGTCTCTCGTAGCTGCCGGACCGTCTCGATCGCCTCATCACTGTCGGCGGGCGCGGCGAGGACCACCATCACTTGCGCGAGACCATCGACCTGACCGGCGGGCTGGACCTGCGCCACACCGTCCACCGACGACGCGGCGGCAGCCACCGCCTCACGCTGTTCCGCGTTTGTGATGATGACCGTGGGTGAGGCGCTGCCGGCGGGGAAGTGTCGGGCGAGCGTCTCCTGCCCCGTCACCGACTCCACCTCGGCCAGGAAGAAGTCCGACTGGGGCACCCCGTCGGCGCGCAGCTGCGGCATCAGCGCGGCCAACCCCGCCAAAGCGAGGGCGGTCACCACCCACACCGGTCGTGCCCGGCGGCCCACGAACCCCGCCAGCCTCGACCACCAGCCGCGCCGGCGTCCTGCCCCACCCTCGCGCGGCGCGAACGGCCAAAACGAGACCCGGCCCAGCAGGGCGAGCACCGCGGGCAGGTAGGTGAGCATCACCAGAAGGGCGGCGGCGATACCGACGGCCGCCACCGGGCCTAGGCTCCGGTTCGAGTTCAGCTCGCTGAGCAGCAACGCGAGCACCGCGAGGATCACGGTGGAGCCGGAGGCGATGATGGGGCCGGCGGAGCGCCGCCACGCCACCGCCATGGCCGCGAACCGGTCGTGACGCGCGGCAAGTTCCTCCCGATAGCGGGCCACCAACAGCAAGGCGTAGTCGGTGGCGGCACCGAAGACCAGGATGAGCATGATGCCCTGGCTCTGACCGTTGAGGACGAGGAAGCCGGCGCGGGTGAGCCCGTACACCACGGCGGAGGCGGTCCCGAGCGCCAGCCCTGCGCCGATCAACACCAGGAGGGGCAGCAGCGGGCTGCGATAGACCAACACCAGGATCACCGCCACCACGGAGGCGGTCACCACCAACAGCAGACCGTCGATCTCGCCGAACGCCTCCCCCAGGTCGGCGACGAAGCCAGCCGGCCCGGTGACGTGTATCAGCAGCCCGGGCGGCGCGCCGTCACGGATTACGTCGCGCACCTCGGCGACGGTGTCGGAGAGCTGGTCCTCCACGACCGCAAGAGACTGACTCACCGCGGCCTGGTCCGGAGCGGGCATGGGGTCGGAGGGTGGGCGCGCAAGGCCCGGCAGTCCGGTGAGCCGGGACGTGGTTGTCTCCACGTAGGCCCAGTCGTCGGGGGTGAGCCCACCGTCCCGTTCGTACACCACCACCGCCGGGACGACACCGTCTTCACCGAAGCGGGCCGACAGCTGCCCGGCGCGGGTGGCCTCGGCGTCAGCGGGCAGATAGGTCTCGGCATCGTTTTCCTGCACATCGGCCAGACGGCCCTGGAAGCTTCCTGCCGCCCCGCCGACGACCAGCCACACCACCACCACGACGAGCGCCCATAGCGCTGGCCGCCCCCACCTCGTCCGTTCCGTCACGCCTACCCCCAACCCGCGGTTACCGGGACGATCCTAGGGCCGCGGCCTGGAAGCACGGCGCCTCGGGGACCAAAGGCCCACCCGCCGCTGCGGTTTGGCCCTGTCAGGTGTTCGGGCACTCCGCTGGGATGAAAGCAGGAACAGAGGAGGTGTCAGATGCGACTGACGGGCAAGACGGCGATCGTCACCGGTGGAGCGCGCGGCATTGGGGCGGCGGTAGTGCGTGCCCTGGCCGCCGAGGGGGCACGCGTGGTCGTCACCGACGTACTGGACGACGAAGGCACACGGCTCGCCGACGAGTGGGGTGACGACGTTGTCTTCCAGCACCTGGACGTGACCGACGAGGCGGGATGGCAGGCCGTCGTGGCCGCAGCCGAACGTGAGTTCGGGCCGGTGTCGGTGCTCGTGAACAACGCTGGCATCGTCGAGTTCGGCAGCATCGAACAGATGGCGCCGGAGGTGTTCCGTCGGCAACTGGAGGTGAATCTCGTCGGCCCCTGGCTGGGCATGCGAGCCGTGCTGCCGTCCCTGCGCAGGGCCGGCGGCGGCAGCGTGGTCAACATCTCCTTCACCGCCGGGTTGATGGGTTACGTCAACCTCAGCGGCTACGTCGCCAGCAAGTGGGGGTTGCGCGGGCTGACCAAGGCCGCAGCGTTGGAGTTCGCATCGGACCAGGTGCGGGTGTTCTCGGTGCACCCGCGGCCGATCCGCACGCCGATGGTCGGAGGGATGGACGAGGGAACCACCACCGCCGGTCAACCGATCCCCCGCTTCGGCGAACCCGACGAGGTGGCGGCGATGGTGCGCTTCCTGGTCACCGAGGCGACGTACTCCACAGGGAGCGAGTTCGTCGTCGACGG
>CAYTMR010000063.1:5820-19596 GCA_964438855.1 uncultured Micromonosporaceae bacterium | reverse complement strand
GTCGCAGATGGGGCCCCCGGGCGATTCTACGCACGTAACTGCATACCGGGTGTAGTGACGGGGTCCGCCCTCAGCCTATCGGCAGGTTGATGTGCCATTCTCGACGGGTGACCCTGACACTCGCCGGAGCGCCTGTCGACCCGCCGGTGGTCCTCGCCCCGATGGCGGGCATCACCAACGTCGCCTTCCGACGCTTGTGTCGCGAGTTCGGCGCCGGACGGTACGTGTGCGAGATGGTCACCACAGTGGCGCTCGTTGAGCGAAACCCGAAGACCATGCGCCTGATCGCCTTCGCCCCCGACGAGCGACCGCGCAGCCTGCAGCTATACGGCGTCGATCCAGAGGTCACCGCTCGGGCAGTCCACCGAGTGGTGACTGAGGATCTCGCTGATCACATCGACCTCAACTTTGGTTGCCCGGTTCCGAAGGTGACCCGTAAGGGTGGGGGCGCTGCCCTGCCGTGGAAGCGAAAGCTGTTCGAGCGGATCGTGGCGGCCGCGGTGGCGGCCGCCGCACCTGCCGGCATTCCGGTCACCGTCAAGATGCGCAAGGGTATCGACGATGACCACCTCACGTACATCGATGCCGGGCTGCGCGCTCAGGACGCTGGGGCAGCCTGGGTGGCGTTGCATGCCCGGACGGCGGCGCAGCGATACTCGGGGACGGCCGACTGGGACGCCATCGCCGAGTTGAAGCAGGCGCTGGATATTCCGGTGCTCGGCAACGGTGACATCTGGGAAGCGGACGACGCGCTGCGCATGGTGGCCCACACTGGCGCGGACGGTGTCGTGATCGGACGAGGCTGCCTGGGCCGGCCGTGGCTGTTCGCCGACCTCGCCGCTGCCTTCGCTGGCCGGTCGGAGCGGGTGATGCCGTCGCTGGGCGAGGTCGCAGCGATCATGCGCCGCCACGCCACGCTGTTGGCCGAGTGGTACGGCGACGAGGCGCGCGGGGTGACCGACTTCCGCAAACACGTGGCGTGGTACTTGAAGGGCTTCCCGGTCGGCTCCACGCTACGGCGCGCGATGGCCTCGGCGTCCTCGCTCTCCGAACTGGATGACCTGCTCGCCCGTCTGGACCCTGAGGTGCCGTATCCGCGCGAGGTGCTCGGCCGGCCCCGGGGGAGGACCAACTCTCCTGGCAAGGTCTACCTGCCGGAGGGTTGGCTCGCCGACCGTGACGACGACACCGTCCCCGTTGGGGCCGAACTGGAGGACTCCGGCGGATGACCGGCCGGAGTCCACGAGCGAAGCTCAGTTGAACTCGGCGGCCACCAGTTCGGCGACCTGGACGGTGTTGAGCGCGGCTCCCTTACGCAGGTTGTCGCCGGAGCAGAACATCGCCAAACCGTTGTCCACAGTCTCGTCGACGCGGATCCGCCCCACGTACGTCGGGTCCTTCCCCGCAGCCTGCAGCGGGTTGGGTACGTCGGAGAGGGCGACACCGGGAGCGCCGGCCAGCAGCTCCTTCGCCCGTTCGACCGTGATCGGCCGGGCGAACCTCGCGTTGAGCTTGAGTGAGTGGCCCGTGTAGACCGGTACTCGCACACAGGTGGCAGAGACCTTCAGCTCGGGGATCCCCAGAATCTTCCGGCTCTCGTTGCGGAGCTTCTGCTCCTCGTCGGTCTCGCCCCGGCCGTCGTCGACGAGGGATCCGGCCATCGGGACCACGTTGAACGCGATCGTCCGCGCGAACACCCGCGGCTCGGGGAAGGCTACGGCCGAGCCGTCGAGGCAGAGCTTGGTGGACTGGTCGATCACCTTGCGCACCTGTTCTTCCAGCTCGGCCACCCCGGCCAGGCCCGCTCCGGAGACCGCCTGGTAGGAGGCGGCGACGAAGCTCACCAACTCCGCCTCGTCGTGCAACGGCTTGAGCACCGGCATCGCTGCCATGGTGGTGCAGTTGGGGTTGGCGATGATGCCCTTGGGCCGACGCCGCACCGCGTCGGGGTTCACCTCCGCCACCACCAGTGGCACCTCCGGGTCTCTCCGCCACGCCGACGAGTTGTCGATCACGACCGCACCAGCGGCGGCGACCTTCGGGGCCAGCGAAAGGGAGGTCTGCTTGCCGGCGGAGAACAGCACGATGTCCAGCCCCGTGAAGTCAGCCGTGGCGGCATCCTCCACGACCACCTCGGAGCCCTGCCAGGGAAGCACTTGCCCGGCGGACCGCGCTGAGGCGAACAACCGCAGCTCACTGACCGGAAACTCGCGTTCGGCCAGCACCTGCCGCATGACTGCACCGACCTGCCCGGTCGCGCCCACGATGCCGATTCTCATGTCGCCGAGACTAGCGACCAGCGATCCACCATCGCGCGCGGATTCCCCGTCGGAGCGCCGGATGTGTCCGGAGTCATGCGCCCTCGGTGGCTGTGCTGCGCCACCCGGCTGGTGACGGCACACGCTCCCGCCAGCGATGACACACGCACGACACATCTAGTGCTTGTACAACTACGCTAGGAAGTCACCGCCGCACGGGAAGGACGTCGCCGTATGGCGGGTGTGAAGACTACTGTCCGAGGTTGGGTGGCGAGGTGGTGGCTGCTGGCGCAGTCGACCCTCGCCGGCACCGTGGCGTGGGTACTCGCTCGCCTCCTCGACGACCAACGTCTCCCGTTCTTCGCCCCGATCGCCGCCATCGTGGTCCTCAACTTCGCCCGCGGCGAACGTGGACTGCACGCCGTTCGCCTGATCATCGGCGTCGCGATCGGCATCGGCTGCGGCGAGCTGGCGGTGCTGCTGGCCGGCAGCACGATCGTGAGCCTCGCCGCGGCGGTTTTCGTCGCCATGACGGTCACCATGGCGGTCACGCAGAACCGGCTCGCCCTCAACCAGGCAGGCGCCGCCGCCGTCCTCACCGTCATCTTCGCTGGTGGCGAGGCTGGCTACGAGCGCATGGTCGACGCCCTGCTGGGAGTGGGGGTGGCCCTGGTCTTCACCCAGGTGATCTTCACCCCGGAGCCGATCGCCCTAGTCCGGCGGGCCGAGCGGCAGGCCCTGCGCGGCCTCGCCGCGGAGCTCCACCGAACCGCCCGGGCGCTGGCACGGAGCGATCACGCCCCGAGCGAACCCGACCTCTCCCGGCTGCGTGAGCTGCGCGGCCAGCTCGCCGACGTGGGGTGGGCCGGTGCCGCTAGCCAGCGGGCGGCGCGACGGTCGGTGCTGTGGCGCCACCGGGTCCGCCCGCTCGTGCCGGTCACCGAGAACGCCGGTCACCTCGAGCTGCTGGGCTCCAGCTGCATCACCTTCCTGCGCACGGCGGCGCTGACCGAAGACCGAAACGACCGGCGGCGCCTGGCACCCCACGTCGAGGATCTGGCCGAGACGGTGGCCGACCTCGCCAGCGACCCAGCCGACCAGGCCACCCGGCAACGCGCCGTGCGTCGCGCCATCCAGGTGGCCCACAACGTCTCGGAGCTGACCCAGCCGGTCCTGGCGCCGGAGACCACCGCCGCCATGACCTTCCTGCTGGTCGTGTTCGACCTCCTCGTCTTCGCGGGAGTCAACCCACGCCTCGCCAGGGCCGCAATGCGTGGCGACCCCGAGGAGGTACCGGTCGTCGGATTACCCGCCGAGGTGCGGTTGCCACTGTGGCCGCGCCGGCGCCGGGAATCGACGTGACGGTGCGCGCCCCGGGCCGCCACCCTTAGGGCAGTCGCTCCGCCAGGTAGCCCTTCAAGGCATCGATCCCGATCCGCTCCTGGGCCATGGTGTCGCGATCCCGGACCGTCACCGCCTGATCCGTCAAGGTGTCGAAGTCGACGGTGACGCAGTACGGCGTGCCGATCTCATCCTGTCGGCGGTAGCGGCGCCCGATCGCCTGGGCATCGTCGAACTCGACGTTCCACCGCTTGCGCAGCGCCGCTGCCAGGTCCCGCGCCTTCGGTGACAGATCGGCGTTGCGTGACAACGGCAGCACCGCGACCTTCACCGGCGCCAACCGCTTGTCCAGCCGCATCACGGTCCGCTTGTCGACTCCGCCCTTGGCGTTCGGCGCCTCATCCTCGTCGTAGGCCTCGAGCAGGAAGGCGAGCACCATCCGCGTCAGACCGGCCGAGGGCTCGATCACGTACGGCACCCAGCGCTTCCCCTTCTCCTGGTCGTAGTAGCTCAGGTCGACACCGGAGTGCTTCGTGTGTGTGGTCAGGTCGAAGTCGGTGCGGTTGGCGATGCCCTCCAACTCGGCGAACTCGGCTCCGGCGAACCGGAACCGGTACTCGATGTCGACCGTCCGCTTCGAGTAGTGGGACAGCTTCTCCTTGGGGTGTTCGTAGTACCGCAGGTTGTCCGGCGAGATGCCAAGGTCGACGTACCAGTCCCAGCGCTGCTGCAGCCAGTACTCGTGCCACTGCTCGTCGGTGCCGGGCTCGACGAAGTACTCCACCTCCATCTGCTCGAACTCGCGAGTACGGAAGATGAAGTTGCCCGGCGTGATCTCGTTACGGAAGCTCTTACCGACCTGCGCGATGCCGAACGGCGGTTTGCGTCGGGAGGAGTTCATCACGTTGAGGAAGTTGATGAAGATCCCTTGGGCGGTCTCTGGCCGCAGGTAGTGCAGCCCTTCCTCGTTCTCCACCGCGCCCAAGTAGGTCTTCATCAGCCCGTTGAACATCCGCGGCTCAGTGAACTGCCCCTTGGCGCCGCAGTGCGGGCATGGGATCTCCGACAGCGCGGTCGGCGGGCAGCCGTGCTTGGCCTCGAACGCTTCCTCCAATTGGTCGGAGCGGAACCGCCGGTGACACGAGGTGCACTCGGTGAGTGGGTCGACGAAGGCATCCACGTGCCCCGAGGCGACCCAGACGTCACGCGCCAGCACCACGGCGGAGTCCAGGCCGACGACGTCGTCCCGTTCCTGGACCATCGATTTCCACCACTGCCGGCGGATGTTCTCCTTCAGTTCGACACCGAGTGGTCCGTAGTCCCACGCCGAGCGGGTCCCGCCATAGATTTCACTGGATGGGAAGACGAATCCCCGCCGCTTGGCGAGGTTGACGATCGTATCGATGTTGGCTACGGCACCGTGGGTGGCCACAAACGGCTCCTTGAGGTCAGCCGCCGGCTGGCTGCCGGCGGTCGAGGGTCGAAGTACGAGGGCGGTCGGTGACGACTCACCCGGATTATCCGCCCTAGGTTACCGGGCGGCCTCACCGCCGAAAGCCGCACACCTCGAGCTCCCCCGTCCCGGTGTTCTGCTTCAGGGGAACGTCGATCTGCTCCGAGCTCCCATCGGCGTACGTGAGGTCGGCCGGCAGCTTGAGGTCGGGGTCCGCCAGGTTGAGATCACCTAGCGTGTACGAGGTGATCTCCGGCTCGGCCGCGACCCGCTCGGTGAACGCCTCCAGCGACTCGGCCTCGCGATCACGCTCGCAGAGCCGTTCGTACGCCCGTTCCCACTCCTCCGCCATGACGGCGTCGAAGTAGTCTCCCACTACTCGGTCGGCCTGCTCGTTGAGCGCCTGGACGCCGGTGACGAAGAACGCGCCGAGAGCGACGAGGCCACCGCCGCAGCAGAGCAGGACCGCCGCACCGGCCACCCCCAACCCCAGCCACATCCGGGCGCTACGCCCTTCGATGGGTGCGGCAGCGAACGGCGGCTGCACTCCCGGGCCAGGGGGTACCGGTGATGGTCGACTCGGCGGCTCGGGGTGCTGTGGTGGCGGGCTGGGCGTCGACCCAGGCGAGGGCATCATCGGCGGTCCCGTCTGACGCCGCTGGCCGCGGGGGCGTCGGGCTCGGCGCGGTCGCTGGCAGTGACGGTGACGGGCCGGTTCGGCTCCGCTGCCGCCAGCGTCTCGTACGCGGAGGGTTCACTGTGGGACTGCGCCAGCAGCGGGGTGGCGTGCACCCTGACATCGAAGTGGCCTAGGGCTCGACGGTAGGCCCCCACCGATTCCCACCGGGTCACCAGGCACCAGTGGTCGGGCTCGTCCAACGAGCGGGTAAGTTCACCGCTCACGTAGCCCGAACGCGCCGCGAGCACCTCCAGCGCGGTCTCAGCCTGCGCTCGGAACTCGGCCTCGCGCTCCGCGGGGACCGTGAAGCGGTTGAGCACCAGCACCGGCGAACCTCCAGCGGCGTGTTGAATGATCCGTCGGAACGAGCCTAACGAAGGGTGGAGTGATGCCCACGAACGACGAGGGCCACCGGGTGCTCGGCCGGCTGTCACGGTTGAGCCCCACCGTCGCCTTCCTGGCCACACTCGCGTTGTTCCTGGCAGTGCTTTTGGCTCCGGACTGGCTCGGCGGCGTGCTGATCCTGCTGTTGGTGGCGGGCCTGGCGGCCCTGCTGCGCCGGACGTGGCCGGTCCTGGCGCCACGGGCGCGGGTGATGCGGATCCTGGTCATCGGCCTGTTGGTGGCCATCGCCGCGCTGAAGCTCCTCACCTGACCTATGCGGGTTTGACAATCAATCTCAATAAGCGTCACCGTGGAAACATGCTTCGACGAGCCATCGCGGTCACCGCAGCCTTGACGTTCGCCACGGCGTGCACTCCCAGCAGCAACGGAGACGACGCCACACACCGTGTCGTCGCCGCCTTCTACCCACTGCAGTACGCCGCCGAGCGTGTCGCCGCGGAAACCGCAGGAGTGACCGGACTCGCTCCTCCGGGCGTGGACGCCCACGACCTCGAGCTCAGCCCGCGACAGGTCGCCTCGATCACCGAAGCCGACCTGGTGGTCTACCTGGGTGGCTTCCAGCCGGCGGTGGACGACGCGGTCGCCGCCTACGCAGCGGCTGCCCTGGACGTGGCCACCGTGGTCCCGCTTCGGGAGAGCACCAGCGACCACGACCACCACGATGACCATGACCACGACGGACACGGGCACGGCCCCACCGACCCCCACGTGTGGCTCGATCCGCTGCGACTGGCGACGATCGGAGACGCGATCGCCGACCAGCTGTCCGCGCTCGATCCCGACCACGCCGAGACCTACGCGCGCAACGCCGCCGACCTGCGGCGCGACCTCGAGGCGCTAGACGGCGAGTACCGCACCGGGCTGGCCGAGTGCGCCCGCCGGGAGATCGTGGTCAGCCACGCCGCGTTCGGCTACCTCGCCGAGCGGTACGACCTGACACAGCTCACCGTTTCGGGCCTCTCCCCCGAGGACGAACCGACCCCACAGCGACTCGCCGAGGTCGTCATGCTGGCCGAGCAGCACGGTGCGACCACGATATTCTTCGAAACCCTGGCCAGCGACCGGGTGGCGACGGTCATCGCGGAGGCGACCGGCGCCGCCACTGCGGTGCTGGATCCACTCGAAGGACTCGCCCCGGACAGCACGGAGGACTACGTCTCCCTGATGCGTGCGAACCTGGCGGCTCTGCGTGCCGCGCTGGACTGCCGATGACGACGCCAGCGGTCTCGCTCGTCGACGGGGTGGTCGGCTACGGCGGTCACCCGGTGCTGCGGGACGTGTCGCTGACCGTCGCGCCAGGCGAGGTGGTGGCGATCCTGGGTGCCAACGGCTCGGGCAAGTCCACCTTGGTGCGGAGCTTGCTCGGTCTGACCCCGCTCATCTCCGGCGAGGTGCGGTGGTTCGGCGTACCGCTGCGGCGCTTGCGGGAACGGGAGCGCATCGGGTACGTGCCGCAACGCTTGGGCGCGGCGGCCGGCGTGCCCGCCACCGTCACCGAGGTGGTGGCCTCCGGCAGGTTGGCCCGTCGCCGGTGGTGGCCCGCCTGGTCCCGTGGGCGCGCGGCCCGCCCGCGCCCCACGCGGCAGGACGACCGAGCCGCGGTGACGGCGGCGATCGCCACTGTCGGTTTGACGGACAAGGCCAACGCCCCGGTCGCCTCGCTCTCCGGTGGTCAGCAGCAGCGGACGCTGATCGCTCGAGCCCTCGCCGCCGAGCCAGAGGTGCTGGTACTCGACGAGCCCACCGCCGGGGTGGACGCCGCCAGTCAGCAGGCCTTCGCCGAGGCCTTGGCGCAGTTCACGACCGGTGGTGGCACGGTGCTGCTGGTGGCCCATGAACTCGGCCCACTGGAGCCGCTGGTGACGCGTGCGGTGGTGCTGCACGGCGGCCGGGTGGTCCACGACGGTCCGGTACCACGCCCCGCAGGGCACCACGCTGAGCCGACCCACCAGCATGTACACCCGCACGCGCCAGTCGAGCCACCAGGCATCTGGCACGACTAGGAGGTCCCGCGGTGAGCATCTTCCAGTACCAGTTCATGCAGTTCGCGCTGCTGGGTGCCGCCATCACGGGCCTGGCCGCGCCGGCGTTGGGCACCTACCTGGTGCAGCGGCGGCTGGCGCTGATCGGTGACGGCATCGGTCACGTGGCCTTGACAGGGGTGGGCATCGGCCTGCTCACCGGACAGTCACCGGTGTTCACCGCGATGCTGGCCGCGGCGGCCGGCGCGGTGGTGATCGAACTCGTGCGTGCCCGAGGACGGACGAGCGGCGACGTCGCTCTCGCTGTGCTCTTCTACGGCGGGATCGCCGGTGGCGTGTTCCTGGTCGGACTATCCACGCAGCACACCAACGCCAACCTCACCGCCTACCTGTTCGGTTCTCCGCTGACCACCTCGCGCGACGATCTCGTGGCGATGGCGGTGCTGGGGGCGCTCGTGCTGGCGGTGGCGATAGGGCTACGACCCTGGCTGTTCGCCCTCTGTCACGACGAGGAGTACGCCAGGGTCAGTGGCCTACCGGTGCGGACACTCAACCTGGTGCTGGCGGTGACCACCGCCGTGACGGTCACGGTGGCGATGCGGGCGGTTGGCCTGCTGCTGGTGAGCGCTCTGATGGTGGTACCCGTGGCCACCGCACAACTGATGACCCATGGATTCCGGGCGACCCAACGGTTGGCGATGCTGATCGGTCTACTCGCCGCCGGCGGCGGAGTGGCGGTGGCGGGGGTGTACGACACCGCGCCCGGCGCCACCATCGTGCTCCTGGCGATCACCGGCTTCGCGGTCACCACGGTGGCGGTGGCGTTGCGGAGGCGGTGGCGTCCGGGCGCCGACCGCGCCGTTCAGGCTGCGGAAGGGCCACCCGAGGTGGTACTGGACCGCTAGCGGATCTCGGTACGGTGGGGGCGTGACCGGGCAGGAGACGTACGAGGCCGCCGGAGAGCTGCTGCGAGCGCTGGCCGCCCCGATCCGCATCGCGATCGTCATCGAGCTCAGCCGCGGTGACCGCTGTGTGCACGAGTTGGTCGACGCGTTGGGGGTAGCGCAGCCTCTGGTCAGCCAGCACCTCCGGGTGCTGCGCGGGGCTGGCGTGGTCAGTGGGTCTCGACGCGGGCGCGAGATCGCCTACTCACTGGTCGACGAACACGTGGCCCACATCGTCGCCGACGCGGTCAGCCACGCCCGTGAGCTGCGCTCGGTGGCCCGTCGAGGGGGTGAGCCGACGGCGGGCAGGGCCGTCTCCGCCGCTCGGGCGCAGGGGGCGCCGGTATGACCACGCCGGAGACACCGGCGCTGCGCCGGACGCGCCAGCGGGCAGCGGTCAGCGCACTGTTGCGAGAGCTCGACGGTTTCCACTCCGCCCAGGAACTGCACGCCATGCTGCGGGAGCGCGGAGAGAAGGTGGGCTTGACCACCGTGTACCGGACCCTGCAAGGGTTGGCCGACGCCGGTGAGGTGGACGTGATGCGCCCGCCGGGCGGCGAACACCTCTACCGTCGGTGCAGCGAGGGCCATCACCACCACCTGGTGTGCCGGTCCTGCGGCGCGACGGTGGAGGTGGCGGGGCCGGCGGTGGAGAGTTGGGCGGACCGGGTCGCGGCCGAGCACGGCTACGTCGACGTCAGCCACACCCTGGAGATATTCGGCACCTGCCCGGGCTGTGCGCCGTCTGACTGACGGCGGCCCGGTAGGGTGACCCACACCACGCGAGTTGCATGATCATGCTTTAGCGTGCATGATTCTGCTTGTGTCTAAGGTCCTCACCTCCCTTCCTGTCGGCGAGCGTGTCGGTATCGCCTTCTCCGGTGGTCTCGACACCTCGGTAGCGGTCGCGTGGATGCGCGAAAAGGGCGCCGTGCCCTGCGCCTACACCGCTGACGTCGGTCAGTACGACGAGCCTGACATCGCCTCGGTCCCCGGGCGTGCCCTGACCTACGGTGCCGAGGTCGCCCGACTGGTCGACTGCCGCGCGGCCCTGGTGGAGGAAGGGCTCGCGGCTTTGGCCTGCGGAGCGTTCCACATCCGCTCGGGGGGCCGGGTCTACTTCAACACCACGCCACTCGGGCGCGCGGTCACCGCCACCATGCTGGTGCGCGCGATGCTCGAGGACGGCGTGCAGATCTGGGGCGACGGCTCCACCTTCAAGGGCAACGACATCGAGCGGTTCTACCGTTACGGCCTGTTGGCCAACCCCTCGCTACGGATCTACAAGCCGTGGCTGGACGCTGACTTCGTCGCCGAGCTGGGTGGCCGCCGGGAGATGTCCGAGTGGTTGCTCAGCCGTGGCCTGCCCTACCGAGACAGCGTCGAGAAGGCGTACTCCACCGACGCCAACATCTGGGGCGCTACCCACGAAGCCAAGGCGCTGGAACACCTGGACAACGGCATCGAGCTGGTCGAGCCCATCATGGGTGTGCGGTTCTGGGATCCCGCGGTCGAGATTCCGACCGAGGACGTCACGATCGGCTTCGTCGAAGGCCGCCCAGTGACGATCAACGGCAAGGAGTTCGGGTCGGCGGTCGACCTGGTGCTCGAGGCGAATGCCATCGGTGGCCGTCACGGGCTAGGCATGTCCGACCAGATCGAAAACCGGATCATCGAGGCGAAGAGTCGGGGCATCTACGAGGCGCCGGGCATGGCCCTGTTGCACATCGCCTACGAGCGGCTCATCAACGCCATCCACAACGAAGACACCTTGGACACCTACTACACCCAGGGGCGGCGTCTGGGCCGGCTGCTATACGAGGGTCGCTGGCTCGACCCACAGGCGCTGATGCTGCGCGAGGCGCTCCAGCGCTGGGTCGGCTCGGCGGTCACCGGCGAGGTGACGCTCAGGCTGCGCCGCGGTGACGACTACTCCATCCTGGACACGTCAGGCCCGACGTTCAGTTACCACCCGGACAAGCTGTCCATGGAGCGGACCGAGGACTCCGCGTTCGGCCCCATCGACCGCATCGGCCAGCTGACCATGCGCAATCTCGACATCGCCGACTCGCGGGCCCGACTGGAGCAGTACGCCCGCCTCGGCATCGTCGGCTCCGGCCAGCAGTCGGTAGCGGCCACGGCGAGCAACCCGACCGGGCTGATCGGGCCGATGTCGGAGGGCGGGGCGGAGGCGATCGCCTCCAGTGGTGCCGCGCCCAGCGACGACGAGCTGCTCGACCACGCCGCGATGGAGTCGGGCACGGACTGAGGCGATCAGCCGCTCTCCGAGCGGTCTTCGAGCTGACGGGTGGGCGACGCACTGGCCGGGGCGGCCGCCAGGTTGACCGAGGCGGTGGCCTGGCGGAAGGCACGCACCGCGCCGGCCGGGTCGCCCGCCTCGTCGAGCATGTTGCCCAGCTCCACCCACGCGCGCGCCGCCTGACGGGAGGCGCGCAGTTGGCTGAGTGTCTGAGCAGCACGGTCGAAGATCTCCGCTGCCTCCTGCCGCTCCCCCAGTGCCGCCAGTGCGGCGGCGAGTGCGGTCTGCGCCCGCGCCCGTTCCAACACCGCCTGCGGCCCCAGCTCGGCCAGCGAGCGTTCGGCTAGCTCACGGGCGGCCGCGGCGTCGCCGCGCATGAGGTGTGCCCGGGAAAGTTCGGTCAAAATGTAGCCGCGCTCGTAGCCGTAGCCGACCTCGGTGAGGATCGCCAGCCCTTCTTCCAGCGTGCGGGTGGCGTCGTCCACCCGAGGCGGATCCTGACGTAGCAGCAGGTATCCGTACTGGCTGAGCAACCGGGCCGCCGCACGACGGTCTCCGGAGCTGCGGAAGTACGTCAACGCCTCCTCGGCCAGCTCCAGGGCTTCACGGTGCCGGCCTTCCTCACTCGCCACGTGGCTGGCGTTCCACAGCACGGCGGCGCGCGCCGCCGGTGACCGCATCTGTTCGGCTCGGCGCAGTCCCTCCCGCAACAGACGCTCCGCCTGCTGGATCTCCCCCAGCTCGAAGTGGGCAGCGGCGACGGTGGCGAGCAGCTGGATGGCCGTGTCGGACTGCCAGGCCTGCAGCCGGTCAAGCTCCCGCATCGCCCCGGTGCCGACTTCGATCACCCGGCCGAGGTCACCCAACTCGTACAGACACCGGCACCAGCTGATGACCACTCCGAGCGAGGCGAGATACTGAGGGGAATCGATCGCCTCCTGTACCAAGCTCTCGTAAGCCTCCGCCGCTTCACGCAGGCGGCCTTGGCCCTCCCGTACCCGAGCCAACCCCACCCGCGCCTCCGACCGCATCAGCGGATCGAGATCGGGAGCGGCGAGGGCGGCTTCGAAGTGGGTGTGCGCCTCGTCGTACCGGCCGGCCTCGAGGGAGAGCTGCCCGAAGCGAACGTTGAGGACCGCGGGCCGGGTCACCGGGCTGTCCGCCTCACCGAGCAGCTCAGCGGGCGAGCACCCCAATGAGGAGGCGAGCACGCGGACCGTCTCTGGTGTGGGAGTGCGGCGGCCTGCCTCCAGCAGGGAGACGTAGCTGACCGATAACTCGTCACCGGCGAGTTGTCGCTGGGTGAGGCCCTTCGCCGCCCGCAGCGCCCGCAACCGCTTGGCGAACTCCTGTTGACTTATCTGCCTCATCCCAACCTCCGCCACCCGTCCCCAGGCATCGGTCCGCATTGACCGAGCTGACGGGCCGGCACCGGGCACCGCGCCATCCTCACCCGCTGGTGAGGCGAAGCGGCGCCAGCCGAGCCGGTAAATCTGTTTACTCGCCTCTTGACTCAACCTGCGAGTCGGTCCACTGTACGCCCAGTCCTCACGCCCGGTCAAGTCGCCTCATTTTGGAGAAAAGCCCTCTCCGCCCGGGCGAGTGCGTGAGCTGCCACTTCAGACATCGACGCCATGGAGTCGAAGGGTGACGATACGTCTTACCGCCACTCCACCGTTTTGTTGACTGTGTTGACTATAGATCTTTGCTACTGTGACACCGCAGTCAACAACCATCCCCTTCGGACTTGGAGGCGTCCCATGCGAGTAACGACCCGGATCCCCCTCTTCCTCCTTGGGGTAGCCGCTCTCTTCGGGTTCACCACTCTCGCTCCGGCCGCCCCCGTCACCACGACACCGGCCATCGAGCTGCGGGCAGACGACGAGCCGACCGATGCCACCCCACTGCCGACACCGTCGCTCGACACCCCGACCGGCGGAGCCAGCTGCTGCACCTTCTGAGGGAGACTGTCATGCCCATCGCCGCCAGCAGCACGGCCCCGGCACGCCACCGGTTCGCCGGACCGCTCATCGGACGACAGGCGCAGTTGAGACTGCTCGACGAGGCCCTCGACCGGGTCGCCAGCGGCCAGTTCACCGTGGTGGAGGTCTGCGGGGAACCAGGCGTCGGCAAGACCCGCATGCTCTCCGAGCTCGCCACCCGGGCGCAGAGGGCCGGGCTGTTGGTGTGCGCAGGCGCTGGCACGGAGTTCGAGCACTCGCTGCCCTACGGCACGTACGCCGAGGCGCTGCGACCAGTCCTGGAGCTCACAGAAGAGGACGCCGACGAGGAGGCCACCGTGCTACGGGCGGTGTGCGGCGCAGAGGCCCCCACCTCGGTGGCTGATCGGTTCCGGATCCACACCGCAGTGGGGCGCCCGCGCCCCCGCCGCCCCCCGCGGGTGGGCCACCACCCCCGCAGGGCCACCGCCGGCCAGGGGCCGACCGCGGACCA
>CAYTMR010000063.1:0-5810 GCA_964438855.1 uncultured Micromonosporaceae bacterium | reverse complement strand
GCTGATCGGTTCCGGATCCACACCGCTGTGCGACGCCGGCTCACCGGCGTCGCACTGCTTCTGGACGACCTCCACTGGAGTGACCAGGCGTCACTGGAGCTGACCGAGTACCTGATCCGGAAGCCACCGGCTGCTCCCGCCCTGATCGCTGTGGCGTTCCGGAACACCCGACCGCATCCCGGGTTGATGGATGCGGTCGGGCACCTCGGCGAGGCCGGCTACCGGATGACGCTACCTCCGTTGAGCGTGGCGGACCTGGCTGAGCTGCTGCCGGAGGCGCCACCGCACCGCCGGGCGCTCATCCACCAGATCAGTCGCGGCATCCCCCTGTACGTGCACGCCCTGGCGCGGCTCGACGACGCGACTCTCACCGCCCTCGTCGATCAGAGTGGACCTGCCGAGCAGGGTGATCCGGGGGATGAGCCTCAACGGCGGTTGCTCGGCCACCTCGCCACCGAGATCACCGCTCTCGACGCATCGACTCAACGGGTGGCACATGCCGCCGCTGTCGTCGGTGACCACGCCACCATCGACCTGCTCGCCGAAGTCGCGCAACTACCGGTGGACGTGGTGGTCGAGGCGGTCGACCGCATGTACCAAAACGGGCTGATGCGCCTCGACGGTCCCTGGTTCCGATTCCGCCATCCGTTGCTGCGCGCCGCCGCCTACGGGTTGGCTGGTCCCGCCTGGCGGATCGCTGCCCACCAACGCGCCGCCGCGCACGTCCGCGACCACGGCGGGCCGCTCAATGTTCTCGCCCACCACACCGAGCGCTCCGCCCGCCCCGGCGACGAGCAGGCCGCCCGCACACTGATGGAGGCGGGCCGTGGCCTGATGCGGGCCGCACCGGCCGAGGCTGCGCGGTGGCTGGGCGCAGCCCTTCGCATCATGCCCCGTCACGGGTGTCGACAGGAACGGAACGAGACGCTGCTGCGCTACGCCCAGGCCCTGTGCCTCAGTGGTGACTTATCCCGCAGCTGGGAGGTTCTCCAGAGCTTACGTTGCGAGGAAGGAGCCTTACACCCCCAGACGCAAATCTTCAGTGCGGCGGTAGCTCGGATGCGAGGTGACCTCGACGCCGCCGACACCATGCTGCGCTCGCCGACGACGGCATCGGAGCCCCGCGCCGAGGTGCGGCGACAGGTGGAACTGGCCGCG
Organism: uncultured Micromonosporaceae bacterium; assembly: GCA_964438855.1. GTDB lineage: Bacteria > Actinomycetota > Actinomycetes > Mycobacteriales > Micromonosporaceae > Natronosporangium. The sequence continues at coordinate 4,652 of CAYTMR010000063.1, read as the reverse complement.
GTAGCGGCCCTGCGCCTTGACCACACCAGCGCGTTACACCACAGCGATCAGGCGCTGCGGATCGGTGACGACCATCCGGACCTGATGCTGGCAGCTCAGGCGCTGAAGGGCTGGGCCGCCCTGAGCCAGGGGCGCCTCGCCGTGGCCACTGCGTGCGTGGAGGCGGCGAGGACGCTCGCCGACACGCTCGGCGACCAGCTTCTTCTCCCCCGTCTTGACATCTTCGGGCCACTGGCCTGGGTGGAGTTGCACCTGGGAAGGATCGCGGAGGCGGAGCGGCACATCGCGCGCGCTCGAGGCATCGCGGAGAGCATCGGACACAGCAGCGCGCTGCCCTACCTGCTTGTGGTCGCCGCGCACGTGAAGACACGGCAAGGACGGCTCGACGCCGCCTTGTGCCTCGCCGAGGAGGCCGCTGATGCCGCCCGGTCCATGGGTAGTACCGAGATCGCCGACATGGCCGAGGCAGCGCGTGTCCGTGCGCTGTTGTGGCGGCGAGGACCGGCTGAAGCGATCGCGGCGGCCGAGGCGCTGTCTACCGCCGGACGCCCCCGTTCCGCCGCCTGGGCGCGGATCGGTCAACTCGACCATGCGTTGGCCCAGGCGGTGGCCGGTGATGCGGCCATGTGTCAGCTGCTGCTGAAGGACTGCACGCCCGAGTGGCCACAAGACCCCCACACAGTCGTGACTCGCCTTGCGCTCCAAGCGGCAGCGTCGAGTCAGACCGGAGACCACGACGTCGCCACAGGCCATGCCTCCGCGGCCCGTCAGGCGGCGGAGGAAGCGGGATTGCCGTACGAACGCGGGCTCGCTGCCTACGCCGCGGCGTACGTCGCCAGCTGTGCCGACCGCGCGTCCCCGGCAGCCGACGCCGCACGGATCGCCGTCGCGCACTTCGCCACCGCTGGAGCCACTGTGGAGCAGGCGCTGGCCCGCCAACTGCTCGGCGTCGTGCTGCTGCGCGCCGGCCATACTGACGACGGCCGCGCCGAGCTGACCCACGCCCGTGCCGGCTTTCGTGACTGCGGCGCCGAGTGGCTCCTCGGTCGGATACGTCCGCGCCCCCGCGGGAGTGTGGACGCCAGGGAGGCGGCCGGTGGCGCCCCACTCACCATCGGGTTGCCCGGTCGGGACCCTCTCACCAGTCGGGAACGGGAGGTCGCTCTCCTGGTCGCCCAGGGACTGACCAACCAGGAAATCGCGAGTCGACTGTTCCTCAGCCGCCGTACCGTGGAGTCTCACATCGCCCGCATCTTCACCAAGCTCGACATCCGATCGCGGGTCAGCCTGACGAACCTGATCCACAACCTAAGGTGACCGGCAGGCTCTCCAGCCCACGCAGCATCGGGGTGTCCCGCCAGTGAAGGTCGTCCTCACCGCCTACCAGGGACAACCCGGGGTAGCGGATCAGCAGCCGTCGCAGTGCGATGTCACCCTCCACGCGGGCCAACGCGGCGCCCAAACACCGGTGGATCCCGTGCCCGAAGGCCAGGTGCCCGTGGCTACGGCCGAGCCGTAGGGAGTCCGGCTCCGAGAACCGGTGTGGATCTCGGTTGGCTGCTCCGAGCGCCAACAAGACGAACTGTCCGGCGGGAACGTCGACCTCGCCCAACCGGACCTCGGCGGTGGTGAACCGCAGCGGTGCCATGGCGACCGGCGACTCGAGCCGTAGCACCTCTTCGAGGAAATCCGGTAGTCGGTCCGGGTTGGCTTCCAGCTCCGCCCGCTCCTGCGGATGACGCAGCAGCACGAGGACAGCGTTGCCGATCAGTCCCACGGTGGTCTCGTGGCCGGCGATGAGCAGCAGGATGGCCATCGCCACCACCTCATCGTGACCAAGCTGGCCCCGCTGGCGGGCACGCACCAGCTCGGACAGCAGGTCGTCACCGTCACCCCGGTGTGCGAGCAACCGCTCGAGATAGTCACGCATCGCCGTGATCGCCGCCTGCGCTGCCACGGACCGTTCGTGCGTCAGCAGCGCGGTCGACCAATCCCGAAACAGGGACCGATCATCAGCCGGCACTCCAAGCAACTCACAGATCACCGTCACCGGCAACGGGAACGCGTAGTCGCGGATCAGGTCAGACTCCGACTGCCTGCCCATCCGATCGAGCAATTCGTCGGCGATCTCCTCGATTCGTGGCCGCAGCGCCGTGACTCGCGCGGTGCTGAAGGCGCCGCTCATCACCCGCCGCAATCGGGTGTGGTCTGGTGGGTCGCTGTTGAGCATGTGGATGACGTCGGAGCCGAGGTCGACTCCGTCGGCCATCTGGTCGGCCAGCCGTTGGGCACGGGCGGCGTTCTGACACAGTCGCCGGTCAGCCAGGGCTTGGCGTACCTCCCGGTATCCGGTCACCAGCCAGACCGGCATCCCCTCCACGGTCTTCACCAGCTTGACTGCCATCGCCCCTCCCGGTCACACCAGCAGTGGCGGGAACGGCCATCGGCGCACCTGGGCCGGCAACCACCAGACCCGTCCACCGCGCGTCACGGTGAAGCGGGCCTCGGCGAAGACCTGCCGTGCCTGCCGCGGCACCAGGTCGACCGGTGCCCCCTCCATCATCGCCATCACCGCATCGCACCAGGTGGGTTCCTCGATGGTGAACAGCTCTAGTGATCCCCACCGCCGGTCACGTACTTCGAGAAACCCTGGACCACGGCGGAACACGCACTTGGCGGGGAAGAACCGCTGTCGCCACTCCCGCGCCACCGGTGCCTCGACGCCGAGCACCGTCGCTGGCGGCCACAGGTGACCGAAGAGCCGGTGGTCGTCACAGCCAGTGCGGCACTGGGCGGTCCACTCCACGCAGACGCCGTACCCGGTCAGCTCCCGGATCAGCACCAGTGCGCCCATGGCGGTGTCCGCCTGCGGCCCGCACAGCGGGACTGGTTTGTCGACCCGGACCACCCGTACGCCACGGCGGTAGAGCGCCCCAGCTCCGGCCACCCAGTCCTGCTCGACGCTCACCGCCCCCATGGCCATCAGGGAGTGGTCGCGCACCGTGGGATCACGCCACAGCTCCAACCGCACCGCGGTCCCGGTGGGCTGTGCCACGCCGATCACACCAGGCTCCTTTCTCGATGGTGTGGGATCCGCAGCCACATCTGGTTGTGTGCCTCGGTGGCGACCTGAATCCAGCGGTCGGCGTCGGTGAAGACGATCCCGAGGTCGCCGAAGCGGGCCAGTACCGCCATCACCGCGCCACGGTCGCCACCCACCGTCCCGGCGCGTTCGACCAGCGTGTCGATCGCGCGGGGTTGGTCCAGCAGCCGGAACAACGCCACCTCCAACGGCTCGGTCAGCTCGACGAGGGTCCAGTCGAATGCTGCACGCTCGTTGACCAGGACGATCCGGTCACCGAGGTCGTGGTAGACGAGTCGGCTGTTTGGATACGCTTTCGACCAGCGATCCAGTGCCGCGGTCAGCTTCTGCACCACCGACTCGTCCACACCCTGCGGCTGGGCTGCGAAGAGGTAGGCCAAGTCGTACAGCTCCGCCTCGGGCAGGCGGTAGGTCTCGGCGTACTGCGGCGCCGGCGTCAACTCGGCGAAGCCGAGCTCGGGGCGGGCAAAGTAAGGGCTGAACCGCTCGATGGCGATCCGGGCGGCCCCCGTCGGCGGCACCAGATGGTGTAGCCGAGGCATCTGCGCGATGATGGTCGCGTAGTCTTCGGCCCGCTCGCCCGGAAAGCCGTAGAGATAGTTCCACGTCGTGGTCACCCCTGCGCTCTCCGCGTCACGCAGCGCCCGCACGTTCTGGCAACCGGTCACGCCCTTGTCCATGAGCCGCAGCACGTGCGTGCTGAGGTTCTCGATGCCCGGTTGCACGTATACCGCTCCGGCCTCGGCCAACCGCTGGAAGTGCTCACGTCGCAGGTTCGACTTGATCTCGTACTGCAGTCGCACGTCATAGCCGGACTCAGCCAATCGCGCCAGCACCGAGTCGATGTAGGCCATGTCGAGGATGTTGTCGACGACGAAGAAGTCCAGCAGCTGGTGCCGGCGCGCGAGGTCCACGATCTCCTGGTAGAAGCGATCCGGTGCTTGCTGCGGAACTCCATGAACGACCCGTTGAGGCCGCAGAACGTGCAGTGGTGCTTCTGACCCCACCAGCAGCCCCGGGCACCTTCCACGACCAGCCGTGGCTCCACCCAGGCGCTCGCGGCCGACGCCTCGAGACGCTCGAAGAAACCATCGAAGGTCGGCGGCAGGATCGCGCCTGGCGGCAAGGGGCGGCGTGCCATCGGGTTGACCACGGGGGTTCCGTCCGGGCTCCGCCAGCACAGCCCTGGCACCGTCGCCAGCTGCGCACCGTCGTCGACCCCGGTGGTGAGAACGTCGAGCAGCGCCGGGAAGGCACACTCCCCCTCGCCACGCACGACGAAGTCGATGAACGGGAAGTTGCGGTGCAGCGCGGCGCCTTGGGCACCGTCACAATTGGCCCCACCGAACACCGTCCACACGCTTGGTCGGCGACGTTTGAGCAACCGGGCCACCGCCAGACTCGCAGTGTTCTGCTGGAAGGTGGTGGTGAAACCGACCATATCGGGATCCATCCGGTCCAGTTGGCTCGCCAGCCACTCGACGAAGTCCGGCGCTAGTGCGGACAACGTTACGGTCCGCTCGATCTGCTCGCGGCTGGCCCCGTCGCG
>CAYTMR010000062.1:0-19634 GCA_964438855.1 uncultured Micromonosporaceae bacterium | reverse complement strand
TCGGTTTTTTTTGGTACCAACGCTAACTGGTGCCGCACCCCGCTACGCTGGCTTGTAGCGAGCAGCGGCCCGGATCACTCCGGGCCGCGCGGCACCCACTGCAAGCGCAATTCCACTGCGGGTATCCCCCGCCGGCGGCAGCGCCCATGAAGTGCAGGAACATCCGCGTCGTGCTCCGTCTACCGCCGGTAGAGGTAGCCGGACGCCTCAGCGCATACGTCGACGATCTCGAACGTCGGGGTCTCCCACTGCATGGTGTTACCTCCTTGAGGGTCGGGCCCTGCCGGCTCGGCGCGGTGCGCGCCGAGCCGGCAGGAAGCGGGTTACTTGCAGAACGGCTTCGCACCAGCAGTGCTCAAGATGCCACCGAGCACGTGCTGCTTGAAGTACTCGCTGCCTTCGGTGGTGCCCTGCCAGGCGCCGACGTCGTGGCCGAGGGAGGTGACCCACGACCGGCCGCCGTCGAAGTAGTGGCACCAGGTCACCGGGTGGTCGCCTGGGTGACCGGGGTGGGTGGAGCCGCCGACCGGGTTGAGGGTGTCGGTGTCGACCTTCGCCAGGATGCGCACCAGCGGCGACGGCATCGGCTCAAGGTTGTACCACTCGTCGGCGAAGTTCCAACGCTTGGGCAGATCCTTGGTGGAGACGTCCTTCTTGCTCTCCATCACGACCACACCCGGACGGCGTGGGCCGTGGTCGTAGAAGTTGGCACCACCGAGCAGACCCTGGAAGTAGTCCCAGTTGTACTCGGCACCGAGCGGGTTGTGGATCGCCACGAACCCACCACCGGAGCGGATGTACTGCATCAGCGCAGTCTGCGCAGCGTCGTCGAGGAAGTCACGAGTGTTGCTGAGGAACACGATCGTGTTGTAGTTCCGCAGCCGCCCCGCGTTGCTGAACCAGGAGAGATCCTCGGTCCAGTCGACCTCGAACCCGTACTCGGCGCCCCAGTCGACGATCGCCTGCTGAGCCACATTGTTCGGGCCGAGTGGTGGGTTCAAGCCAGAGTCGAGCTCCGAGCCGAGGTGGGCGTGCCGTGGTCCGGCGGTCCGGCTGAACACCAGCACCCGCGGCACCGTGTTCCGCTTGAACGCCGGCGTCCAGTGCCCGTTGTAGCACTTCTTCTCATCCAGCCCCATGCACACGCCGTAGTCACGCAGCTTGTCGGCGTAGTGGTGGGGCGCGCCTCCCTTGCTTTCCGCCGTGGTCGGCGTCGTGGCCACGACGACCACCGTCGCTGCGAGCGCTAAACACAGCGCCATGAGCGCGCCTATGGTAAGTCTTACTCGTAGTGTCATCTCTTTCCTTCCGCGTTTAGGGGATGGCACTGGGGTGGCGGCGGCTGACCTGGCCGCACAGGTCAGCCGCCGCATGTCAGTAGACTTCGATCTTTCCAGTGGGCCGGGCACTGGTCGGATCGTTGAAGAAGTACTCGCCTCGCTTGTCGAAGCGGTACTGGAAGGACTCGCCTGGTGCTAGCAGGACGTTGAAGAGCCCTTCGAAGAACTGCGTCGCCCCGTGGTGTTGGGTGTTGTCCGCCGGGTTGAGGAACGTCACCGTGGTCCCCACCGGGACACGCAGATGCGTGGGTGCCATCGCGTCGGGTGCCGCCGACTCCTCGGCCATGGGCTGCATGGTGTTCGGGTTGAACCGACGGGCCAGCACGACGGTGTTGTTGACCAGGCTGCCCTCGATCGGCCCGTAGTTGCCGTGGACCGGCCGACGGACCTGCGGCGGCGGAGGAGCGGGTAGCTCACCGATGGTGCCACCGATCTTGAACGCCCACAGGTAGTCGCCCCGTGGCGCGCTGTTCCCGTAGGGAATGCCGGTGCCTCCGGCGTAGACCGCGAGGTACTGCTCGCCGTCCACCTCGTACATGACCGGGCTGCTGCTGATCGCGGCTCCGGTCTGGAACCGCCACAGCTCCCGCCCGTTACGGGCATCCAGGCACAGCAGGTTGCCGTCCGGCTGTCCGATGAACAGCAGGTCGGTTGCGGTGGTCAGGATGCCGTTGCCGTGTGCCAGCGAGTACGGCATGTACTTGCGCCACCGGACCTTGTTCTGGCGGGGGTCGACCGCCACGATGCCACCGGTCATGTACTCACCTGGCGGGCGCAGCCCGTTGCTGCTCTCAGTGAGCGAGTGGGCCGCGGCCACGTACCCGTAGCCGGTGTACATCAGGCCGGTGCTGTGGCTGTAGGACTGGTGGTTCCAGCACGCCCCACCGCCGTGTCCTGGGATGGTGAGGATCGGCTCATCCCAGTGCGGGGTGTAGAGCTGACCGATCTTGTAGTTCGGTACCGCTCGGTTCGGCGCGCCGGGGATCGAGGTCCCCAACGGCTGCTCGACCAGCTCCTGCTCCATCCAGCCGCCCTGGAGCGGGAACGGCTGGGTGGGCCAGGTCTTCTGGCGTGGCTCCTGGGGCACCGGGCGCTCCTCGATGCCCAGTGGCGCCTCGCCGGTCTCGCGGTCGAGGATGAAGTACATCCCCAACTTGCTTCCGTAGACGACCAGTTTCCGGTCCCGACCCCGGATCTTCGCGTCCACTAGTACTGGCGCCATGACGTTGTCCATGTCCCAGATGTCGTGGTGGACGCTCTGGAAGTGCCACCGGTACTCGCCGGTGTTCATGTCCAACGCCACGATCGAGTTGGCGAAGAGGTTCATCCCGCCACGCTCGGAGCCGTCCTGGGAGGACCGGCTGCCACGCGCGTTGCCGAAGGTGTAGTAGACCAGGCCGAGCTCAGGGTCGATCGCCGGGTGCATCCACGGGGTCGCCCCGCCGGTCCGCCACGAGTCGCCTTCCCAGGTGTCGTTGCCGAACTCACCTGGCCGCGGTACGCCCCAGAAGTGCCAGATGACGTCACCGTTGTCGGCATTGACACACAGTGCCGCACCTTCGTTGCCGTCGTTGGTGCCCAGATACAGCCGACCGTCGTGGTACGTGACGGCGACCTTCTGGACGTTGCCGTAGCCGTTGATCTGGCGCTCCCAGACGACCTGCCCGGTCTCCTGGTCGAGCGCGATGACCCAGTTGCCCCGGCCCTTGGTGAAGACCTTGCCGCCACCGACGGCGACACCGCGCCGGGTCAGGGAGCCACGGGTCTGCTCGTAGCGCCACTTCGTCACGCCGGTCTTGCCGTCGACGGCGATGACGTTGCCCAGTGCGGATTCGATGAAGATAGTGCCATCGACCACCACGGGTGTGCTCTGGCTGTTGCCAGATTCGAGACCACCCTCGATCCGGTTGTACCAGGCACCGCCGAGTTGGCGGATGTTTCCGCGGTGGATGCCGGTCAGTGCGGTGTAGTTCTGGTTGCCGAGGTTTCCACCGACCTTGGGGAAGTCCTGGTCGCCGGGGGTGTCGTGCCGGGCCAGCGCCGCTGCTGGCGGGCCTGACTGGTGCGGCGGGCGCCGCCCGGCAGCGGTGGCGGTCCCCGGCTGGAGCACGCCCGCGGCCGCACCGGCGGCGGCCAGCGAGGCTCCGGTCAGGAACGCCCGACGTCCGATGCCCGTCATGCCGCCTCACCCCGCCGTACGTAAGACGGGGAGCATCGACCTCGGTGGAGTGTGGTGTCCGCTCGCCGGGTTGGTGGATGTCTCATGCCTTCGCTCCTTGATCTGTCGGACGAAATCGCCCTTGTCGTTCTCCGGCCAGCCATCCCCATGGGGTCCGTCTAGTGGACCCCTTGAACCGCTGTATAGACCATAGCGGCGGCGAAGTGCGATCACAAGACCTCGTGGTGGCGAGTGGACCCGCCTACTCCCTCATCGGACGTGCGCCTTCCGGCTGCCTCCCACGTCCACTCGGACGGTAACCCTTCCGCCCCGCAAGATCCACTAGCGCTGGAGCAAGCAGACACCGCAAGCCCCACCTTCGGCCGTGCCGTCGCACTTGATTGGGAAATCTTGTGGAATAGGTGTTCACCGCATGATTCGTTCGTAGTCTGTGGGCGGGCGGAGGTGCGGGGGTGCAGACTCAGGACGTCTTTCGAGCCGTGGGCACGCTCCTCGACGGCGTGGGCGTAGCGGTGATCGCTGTCGGAGCTCTCATCGCCACAGTCCGGATCGGCCACCTCTGGCTGATCCAGCGCCAACGGTCCGGCACGTTTCAGAGGTACCGGCAGAGCCTCGGTCGAGCGGTACTGCTGGGCCTCGAGTTCCTCGTCGCTGGGGACATCGTGCGAACCGTGGCGGTCTCCCCCACCTTCGGAAGCCTCGGTGGACTCGCCATCATCGTGGCGATCCGCACCTTTCTGAGTATGTCGCTCGAGGTTGAGCTGGAAGGCCGTTGGCCCTGGCAGGCGCGACGCCCCGGCGGAAGCTGACCTATGGGCACCACCGCACGGCTGGCGCGCGGTGCCGACGGATTGCCCGCTGGCGCGGTCACCACATCGGTGCGCCCTCCGACCACACCGGACCGCGACAGCGGCCGACCTACTTCGGACCTATTAACCTCGGCCGGGTGATCCTTAAGGTATCGACACGGTTGTGGTCGCACGGCCATCGACCGACGTGAGGATAGTGCGCGCATGATCGTGACGCTGACGTTGAATCCAAGCCTCGACCGTACAGTGGAGATCGAGCGGTTGCCACGAGGTGAGGTCATCCGTGCCACTAGATCCCAAGTAGACCCTGGGGGCAAGGGTGTCAACGTATCGTGGGCTCTCCTCGCGAACGGGGTGGCCTCACGTCCGGTGCTTCCCTGTGGCGGTGACAGCGGGCGACAGTTGGTGCGCCTGCTGCGGGCAGAGGGAGTCGACCCGATCACGGTACCGATCGCTGGGCAGACCCGTTCCAACATCACCCTCGCCGAGCCAGACGGGACCGTCACGAAGATCAACGATCCAGGTCCCATGGTGACGCCAGCCGAGTTCGCGCGCCTAGCCTCCGAGGTGATCGCTACCGCAGCCGACGCCGAATGGGTCGTCGCGTGCGGCAGTCTGCCTCCTGGGTTGCTCGCCACGGCGTTTCCCGAGTTGTGTCAGTCGCTCGTGGCGACCGGGGTCCGGGTGGCGGTCGACACCAGCGGACCGAGCCTGCGCGCTGCGGCCAAGGTGGGGGTGGCGCTGCTGAAACCGAATCGTGAGGAGTTGGCCGACGTGGTCGGCTCGCCTCTGCGAACGTTCGCCGACGTGGTGGCGGCCGCACAAGAGCTCAGGTCGTGGGGCGCGGGCGCCGTACTGGCCAGCCTTGGCCCGAACGGGGCCGTGCTCGTCGACGACGGCGGTGTGGTCAGCGGGGACGCTCCGGTTCCTCATCCGCGCAGCTCAGTGGGTGCCGGTGACGCGCTGTTGGCGGGGTTTCTCGCCGCCGGCGCGCAAGGGCGGCACGCTCTCGCTGAGGCGCTGGCGTGGGCGGCGGCAGCCGTCAGCCTGCCCGGCACCCGAATGCCAGGCCCCACCGACCTGCGCCGCACACACGTCCGTATCCACCCACCGGACGTCATCCGGCACGTGCCCCTGGAGTAGTACCCCGCGGCGTTCATCCCACCCATGCGCGTGACGGGGTGTCGACAAGCAGTCCCGCGTGCCGTATGGTGCCTACCAAGCGCTTGCTTTATAGCGACGAGCGGGAGCTGCACATGGCCGACAAACGGATGACCACCCAAGAGGTGGTCAGCCGACTCAGGTCTGGAATGACGATCGGGATCGGAGGGTGGGCCTCTCGCCGCAAACCCATGGCTCTGATCCGCGAGATCCTGCGTTCGGATCTGAAAGACTTGACCATCGTCTCGTATGGCGGACCAGACGTCGGTCTTCTCTGCGCCGCCGGCAAGGTTCGCGCACTCATCTTCGGATTCGTATCACTGGACACGATCCCGCTGGATCCACACTTCCGGGCCGCCCGCCAATCCGGTGCGATCGAGGTCGTCGAGTACGACGAGGGCATGCTGCAGTGGGCGCTCTACGCCGCCGGTCTGAAACTGCCCTTCTTGCCGACTCGGGCCGGGCTCGGTTCAGATGTCCTGACCCACAATCCGCACCTGCGTACCGTCGCCGACCCGTACGGTGGCGACGAGATGCTGGCAGTGCCGGCTCTCCACCTCGACGCAGCGCTCATCCACATGAATCGGGCGGACATGCACGGCAACGGACAGTTCCTCGGCCCGGACCCCTACTTCGACGACCTCTACTGCATGGCCGCCGAGCAGGCCTTCATGTCCTGCGAAAAGATCGTCCCGACCGCCGAGCTGACGGCGGACCAGCACCCGGCCACGCTACGGATCAACCGGTCACTGGTGACGGGCGTGGTGGAAGCACCCAACGGGGCGCACTTCACCTCGTGCGCCCCGGACTACGACCGGGACGAGGACTTTCAACGGGAGTACGCGGCGTCGGCCAGCAGCCCCGCTGCCTGGCAGGCGTTCTGGGATCGTTACCTTGCCGGCTCGGAGGCGGACTACCAGGCGGCCGTGGCGGACCGCCGTCAGGAGGCGTCGGTATGACCACGCGATCGACTCGCCGGCCACCGGCACCGGTGCGGCCGTCACACGCGCCGAAGTCTGCGTCGTGGCGTGCGCCGACGCGTTCCGCGACAACGGCGAAATCTTGGCCAGCGCCTTCGGCACCATCCCCGCCATCGGCGCGCGGCTCGCCCGCCAGACCTTCTCCCCTGAGCTGCTGCTCTCCGACGGCGAGGCGTACCTGATGCGGGGAGTATGGCCGGTTGGTGCCCGAGCAACCGGTGACATCGAGGCGTGGGCGCCGTTTCGCACGATCTTCGACCTGGTGTGGCACGGCAAGCGGCACGTGATGATGATCCCCAGCCAGGTGGACCAGTACGGCAACATGAACATTTCGGCGATCGGTGACTACCGGCGACCGAAGGTGCAGCTGCTCGGAGTCCGGGGCGCTCCTGGCAATACCGTCTGTCACTCGACCAGCTACTGGGTTCCGCGGCACAGCACCCGGGTGTTCGTTCCCCGGGTCGACATGGTGTCCGGGGTGGGCACCGACCGGGCTGCCGCGGGTGGACCCGCTGTGACGCGGTACCACGATCTGCGCCGGATCATCACGAACCTCGCCGTCTTCGGCGTCCACCCGGACCGGGGCAGGCTGTGCCTCCTCTCCGTCCACCCTGGCGTCACCGTCCAGGAGGTGCAGGCGGCTACCGGTTTCCCGCTCGACAGCGACGACCCGGTCCCTGAGACCCGCCTGCCCACCGACGAGGAACTACGGCTCATCCGTGAGGTGATCGATCCCCGCAATCTGCGCGACAAGGAGGTGCCGGATTGACGCCACCGGCGAGCAGCGCGACACCACCCGCCGACGAGCTACCCGCGGCGCTGCGTACTCGGATCTGCGACTTGTTCGGGGTCCGTTACCCAATCGTGCAGACCGGTATGGGCTACGTCTCCGATGCCACCCTGACCGCCGCCACCGCCAACGCCGGCGGTCTCGGCATTCTTTCGGCCGGCCTGCTGTCGTATGAAGAACTCGCCGCCGCGATCGACGACGTCAAGGCACGGACGGACCAGCCGTTCGGCGTCAACCTACGCGCAGACCAACCCGACGTCGAGCGCCGCATCGACCTGCTCATCTCCGCAGGAGTACGGGTCGCCTCGTTCGCCCTGGCCCCACGGCGGGATCTCATCGACAAGTGCAAGGACGCTGGGCTGGTCGTGATGCCCTCGATCGGGGCACGCCGGCACGCGGAGAAGGTGGCGGCGTGGGGCGTGGACGCGGTGATCGTGCAAGGCGGCGAGGGCGGCGGCCACACGGGCGGCGTGCCCACAAGCCTGCTGCTCCCCCAGGTGGTCGACGCGGTCGACATCCCGGTTATCGGCGCTGGTGGTTTCTTCGACGGCCGAGGCCTGGTCGCCGCGCTGGCCTATGGGGCAGCCGGCATCGCCATGGGCACCCGGTTCCTCTTGACCACCGACTCCCCGGTAGCGCCCGCGGTCAAGGACGTCTACCTGTCGAAGACGGTGGACGACACGGTGCTCACCCGGGAGGTCGACGGGGTGCCGCAACGCGTCCTGCGCGCCGGCACGGTCGAGAAGCTTGAGCGCACCTCCGGCGTGGGGCGACTGGCGCGGGCCGTCCGCAACGCGATCGCCTTCCAGAAGCTCTCCGGTACCCGGTGGTCGGACATGATCCGCGAGGGCCTGGCGATGAAGAAGAGCCGCGAGTTGACGTGGAGCCAGGTAGTGATGGCCGCGAACGCTCCGATGCTGTACCGCGCCGCGCTACTCGAAGGGCGCACGGACGTGGGCGTGATGGCGACTGGTCAGGTCGTCGGTCTCATCGACGATCTACCGAGCTGCCAGGAGCTGATCGACCGGATCGTGGCTGAGGCGACTGACATCCTGCGCCGGCTCGGCGTGTGAGCGTCGTACGCACCCGTTGGCGCTCGGGGTCTGTCCGCATTGACTCCTCGCAGGCGAACCTGTAGCGTCCCTATCAAGCGCTTGATAGGAGGTGGGGAATGGCCGCACTGGCCGGCCGGGTTGTCGTCATCACCGGCGCGGGACGGGGTCTAGGCCGGGAGCACGCCCTGCTCGTTGCCGCCGAGGGAGCCCGCGTCGTGGTCAACGACCTCGGTACGGACGCCGACGGACGCCACAGCGACCCCACCGTCGCCCACAGGGTCGTCGATGAGATCAGAGCCGCTGGTGGACAGGCGGTCGCGAGTGGTGTGGACGTGACCACCCTCGACGGTGCGCGCGACCTGTTGGCGTTGGCGCTGCGTGAGTTCGGCGCCGTGCACGGATTGGTCAACAACGCCGGCATCCTCCGCGATCGGATGTTCGTGAACATGTCCGACGAGGACTGGGACGCGGTCGTTCGTGGGCAGTTGCGCGCGACGTTCGCGCCGACTCGGATCTTCGCCGGGTACTGGCGTGAGGAGTCCAAAGCGGGTAGGCAGCCTCAGGCCGCGATCGTCAACGTCTCCTCGACCTCCGGGCTGATCGGCACCGTCGGCCAGACCAACTACGGCGCCGCCAAGGCGGCCATCGCGTCACTGACCGTGATCCTCGCCAAGGAACTCACCCGGTACGGCGTACGGGTCAATGCGATCGCACCGGTCGCCCGTACCCGGATGACGGAGAACACTCCCGGCATCAAGGACCTCGTGGCCGCGCCGACCGACCAGGCCGCCTTCGACGTCTACCATCCCGGCAACGTCTCACCCCTGGTGGCGTGGCTGCTGCGGGCGGGTTGCCCCGCCAACGGCGAGGTGTTCTACGCCAAGGGCGGCGAGATCCGCCGCTTCGTCGGCTGGAGCTACGACTGGACCGTCGAACGGCAGGCCCGCTGGACAGTAGACGAGATCGACAAGGAGCTTCGGGCACACCTCTCGGAGAGGAAGCCGCGATGAAGGCGGTACTCTGCCGCGAGCTCGGCGGGCCGGAGAACCTCACCGTAGCCGAGGTCCCCGACCCAGTCGCCGGACCTGGCGAGATCGTGGTGGACGTCCACGCCGCGGGCGTCAACTTCCCGGACGGGCTCATGGTGGCCGGCACCTACCACACCAAACCGGAGTTGCCCTTCACCCCGGGGTGCGAAGTGGCTGGAACCGTGCACGCGATCGGCGAGGGGGTGAGCGGGTTCGCCGTCGGCGACCGGGTCGCGGCGTTCTGCGGCATCGGCGGCTACGCCGAACGGGTCGCTGTCCGCGCGACGCGCGTGCATCGCATTCCAGAGTCGATGGACGTCGTCCGCGCCGCGGTCTTCCCCGTCGTCTACGGGACCTCCTACCACGCGCTCGTCGACCGGGCGCGGCTGCGACCAGGCGAGACGCTGCTGGTACTGGGCGCGGCCGGCGGGGTGGGGTCGACCGCCGTGCAGATCGGCAAGGCGCTGGGAGCTCGGGTGTTGGCGGCCGCCTCCACCCCGGAGAAGCTACGGCTGTGCGCCGCGAACGGCGCCGACGAGCTGATCGACTACCGCGAGCAGGACCTCGCCGAACGGCTCACCGAGTTGACCCGCGGATCCGGTGTCGACGTCGTCTACGACCCGGTCGGTGGCCCGGCCGCACCGGTCGCCCTTCGGGCGCTCGCCTGGGGCGGGCGCTACCTGACCGTGGGCTACGCCTCCGGCGAGATCCCGCGCGTGGGGATGAACCGGTTGCTGCTCAAGGAAGGTGCACTGCTCGGCGTGCTGTGGGGCGCGTGGGTCGACCGCAATCCCGCAGCCAACGCCGCGAACATGGCGCGGATGTTCGAGTGGTACTCGGCGGGCACGATCACACCGCACGTCGACCGCCAGTTCCCGCTTGCCCAGGCGTCCACCGCACTGGACGTGGTGATGAGCCGGGGTGCCCTCGGAAAGATCGTTGTGACCATCGAGGAGGGCACGTGAGCGGGGTGGCCCAGTCGATGGACCCGGGCCGAGCGAGCGCACCCGAGTCCTTCGCGGAGCAGGCCGCCACCCTGGCGGGGATCGTCGTCGCGCCGCACGCGGCGTCGACGTAGTAGCGGTCGACCGTGGCTGGGGAGGACTCACACACCCGCAGCACCGTCCATGAGACCTTATCGTCTCCCACCGCGAATCTGGCGGTAGACGTGGAGCGGGACCGATGTGTCAGGGCCCGTGGACAACCGCGGGCGTTCCGGTTCCGCCTCGGGCAGAGGCGGAACCGGTTGCAGGCTGGCCCGGCACCGTTCGGCCAGCTGCTGGTAAATCCGGGTCCCGTTCGCCTTCCAGGCGAGTTCGTCGTCGGTCAGCTCACGGCGCACCACGGCCGGATTCCCCACCGCGAGGGTGGCGGGTGGCACGACGAAGCCGGCCTTGACGAAACTGTGCGCGCCTACGAAAGCCCGCTCCCCGACCACCGCCCCATCCATCACCACGGCGTTCATCCCGACGAACGCGCCGGCGCTCACGCGGCAGCCGTGCAGTACCGCGTGGTGGCCCACGTGCCCGCCACGTTCCAGCACTGCCTCCGTACCAGGGAAGGTGTGGAACACACAGTGGTCTTGGAGGTTCGATCCTGCCTCCATAACGATGCGGCCGAAGTCGCCGCGCAGGCTGGCGAATGGGCCGACGTAGCAGTGCGCTCCGATGTGGACGTCACCGATCAACACCGCGGTCGGGTGCACGTACGCGCTCGGATGCACGACCGGCGCTAGGCCCTCGAGCTCATATGCGGGCATCGCTCCTCCCATCGTCAGGTCCGGTCACGACATCCTCGCGCTCAGCCATCCGTGCCCCGCAAACCGACCGGCTGCTGCCGTCCGGCTAGGTCACTGCCGAAGGCAGCCGCGACAGCTGAGACCGTCCACGTGGGCATCCGCACCGGCGGGGCGAGGATCTGCGGGTGAGTCATCAGCGACAGCTCGTCGCCGTCAACCCGCACGACCTGACCCGAGATCGCCGCGGAGGCGTCCGACAGAAGGTAGATCACCGCCGGCGCGTTGTCCGCCGGCGACTTCCCGATGTTCTGTCCACGGGCCTGCTCGCCGAGGTAGCGCTCGAAGGTCTCGGCCATGCGCGTGTGGGCGTTCGGCGACACCGCGTTGACCCGCACCCGTGTGCCAGCGAGATCCGCTGCCCAGCAGTAGGTGAGTGAGGAGACGCCCCCTTTGCTCGCGCCGTACGCGGCCATCGCCGGTGATCCCACCGCCGAACCTGAGGTGACGTTTACCAGAGATCCACCCTCGGGCTGGTCCAGCATGGCGCGGATCGCGTGCAATCCGCAGTAGGCGGTGCCGAGGAGGTTCACCTCGACCACCGCGCGGAACTCGTCGGGGTCCTGCTCCCTCGGGTCGGCCAGCCGGAATACACCGGCGTTGTTGACCAGCCCGTCGATCCGGCCGAAGGTGTGCAGGCAGGTGTCGATGAGCCTGGCGGCGCCCTCCCAGGAGGTGACGTCAGAGTCGTCAGAGACCGCCCCGAGCGCGGCAGCGACCCGGGCCGCGGCGTCGCCGTCGATGTCGTTGACCACCACGCGCGCCCCTTCAGCAACGGCGAGCCGCGCGTACGCCTCGCCGAGCCCACGGCCGGCGCCGGTGATGACGACCGCCTTGCCCGCCAGCCAACCACCGGCGGGCCGCTTCAGCTCTCCCACGACGACCTCCCACGCCGTATCGCCGCCGACACCGAAGACGGCACCGCCGTCGTCGGCCCGACCAGGGGGTGACACCTACGGAGCCGCTGCCCTCTTGTTTCGCGATGCGTCGCGCTCGAGCGCGACAGCGAAGAGTCAATCGACGCACACCAAGGCGTACCTAGCAAGCGCTAGGTTGATATCATCGGTGTCACCTCGGCAGCGTGTCAAGGGTCATGGGTCGCCGTGGGATCACGGGGTGAGGCACCGGATGACTGGTGGCAATGGCCGCTCGATCATCCGCCAGCGGCCCGTGATGCGGCTGACGTCAGCGGGACCGCGAGTCGAGCCGGGCGACCCGTCGAGGCCCGGCGGTCCGCCGGTAGCTCGTCTCCATCAGCTCCCGGATCTCGCCCCAGTCGGTGTGGTCGGTGAGGTCGATCCCCAGCCACCCGCAGGGACCAAGGTAGGCCGGGAAGAAGCAGCGTTCCTCCTGCAGCAGGGCCTCACGCTCAGCGGGGTCGAGCAGGACCACCACCGACTGGTCGTGCTGCTCGTGGCCGCCGGCGACCTTCACCGATCCCCCGTAATAGGCGAAGATCTTGGTGGTGTAGAAGACAGGCCGACCGTGTGAAACCTTCTCGGCCGCATCGGGAAAGGACGAAGCGATTTCGCGCACCCGGTGCAGGAACAGATCGTCCTCGTCGAACATGATCAGATGTGCCATGCCGGCAGATAACCACACCGGGCTGACATCACAGGCGGTATCGACGCCTCGATCCCATGGTAGGCCCCCATCCTGGCGGCGTATCGCTCGTCGCGCCTTATGCATCGATCCCGTACCCAAAGACGCACGCACAGTACACTGCTCGAAAATCTTCGAAGAGATGACGGTAGACGTCGACGAGGCCGCTTCCCTGCGGCAGGCGATGGTGGCCGCGCTGCGCAGCGAAGACCTCATCACCACGGACAGCGTGGCCGCGGGCATGAGTACGGTGCCCCGGCACGTCTTCGCGCCGGGCGAGCCGCTGGAGAAGGTGTACCGGACAGATACCACCCTGGTTCCGAAGATCGACGCTCAGGGGCGTCAGACCAGCGTGGTGTCGGCCTCGCACATTCAGGCCATTCAGCTCGAAGAGGCCGACGCATGGGACATCCCGCCTACCTGGCTCGATCAGCTCACGCCAACCGGCCGAATCGTCGTCCCGCTCCGCTTCGCCGGAATCACCCGCCTGATCGCGTTCGACCGTACTCCCGGCAGCAGGGCGCTAAGAGCCACGCGGCCTCCGCGCCTGGCCTCGTCGCATTCGTGGCGTCTGACTGAGCTACCCGACTCGCGAGCCCGTGGGGAACGCCGTCACCGCTTGTCCGCATCTGCCGGACGCGGACGAGGGTTTGACCGCCGCGCTCGGCTCGCTTAGCGAAGCTGAGCGCGGCGGCATCCTCACGCTGTCTGCTCTGGTTTGGTCACGCGAGGGTGAACGAGGATCGTCTCCTTGCGCTCAGGTACGGGCATACCTTCGGCCATACGGCGCCATCGCGGGATGCCGTCGTCCTCGGTGTAGAGCCCCAACGCCTCCATGATCGCGTGCCCTGGGCTGGTGTCGAGCAGGGTCGTGCCGTCAGCGAACCGCACGCTGACCTCGGTCGTCCACTCGCGGTGCTGCTTGGTAGCCGCACACGGCTCGATCACCGCGATCGTCGGCAACTCGTGCACGGTCACCCGACCGGTAGCCGGATCATGGCAGACAACAGCAAGGTTCATCATCAACTCCTTCTCCACCATCGGTACATCGACGTTGTTAGTCCAGCTCGGAAGGAGAGCTACCAGGGACTCCTGGTGGGTACGGGTGGCGGTCCTTCGGAATCGCCTGCCAACCCGGCGCTTGATCCAGATACCTTCTGCCGTGCTTACGCTCCCACATCCGTAAACGGGCATCCGCCCAGGACAGCAGGCGACACCCCTTGCCTCCAGCATCCGGTGGGCACTGCTTACAGCGCCCCTCGCTGTAGTGCATCGAGATCACCCGGCTTGCAGTCCAAAGCTCAACATCCTCGCTATGTGGCACCTCGTGCTGCCCTTCTACGGCCCATAGCCGCGAACATGCTGGAAACTTTTCATAGACGCGGTGACATCGCCGAGAGTAGGACTCCATTGCGTGCCATCGGTGCGCCTACGCACCAGAGTCGGATTCGAAGTCGAAGGTAGATGGTCACTGGCTAGCTACGTACGCCAGGCTCTTGACGATCTAATGATCGACGATCAACGCGCCATCGGCATCTATCACTCAATTGCCGTAGGCTGTGTCGAGCTTGACAGGCCATCACGTCCTATCGTGCTGTTACTCGTAGCCTGGTGGGCTTGTTCAGCGCAGGTGCAAGGCACGATCCGTTCAGCCGAGAGCAGCACGCCGCACATTGGCTGGTGCATATGTGCACCAGTAGCGATACGGTAGAAAGCAGAATCACCTGTGGAGGTGAATCATGGCAAGGCGAACTCTCGGCGACCCAGCAATCGGCCAACGCATCCGCGACCGCCGCAACCTCCTGGGCTACTCCATCCGCTTCGCAGCCGACCGCGCCAACATCTCACACACCACCTGGTCCCGCATCGAACGCGGCATCATCTCCGCAGACAACCGATTCACCCTCGCCGCCATCGCCGAAGCACTCCGCTGCCCGATCGGTGATCTTACGAAGGCGCCGGATCCGTCGACGCGTACGGAGGTCGAGACCGGTAGGTTGGTATACGAGATCACACGAGCAGCCCTCGAAGCCGACCTCGCATATGAGCCGGATCGGCCAGCTAAGCCGATCACTGCATTGCTGCGAGAGCTGGACCTGATACACGATCTCTGCTCACGCTGCGACTACGCTGCCACAGCACGACGGCTGCCAGACCTGCTCCGCGACCTCCACGCTGCGGCCTCCGGCCCAGACCGTGACCAGGCCCTGCGCGGGCTCGTGCTCGCCCAACATGCTGCCCGCTTCACATTGCGCTACCTCAACGAGCAGACCGGTGAGTACCTGGTCGCTGACCGTGCTCAGCAAGCTGCACAAGCCCTCGGCCATCCCGTCATGCTGGCACTGGCGTCCTACACACACGCCCACGCAATGATCGCTTGCGGGTTGTTCGGTCGAGCACTCAGGATCGTCGAGCGGGCCGCTGATGAGCTACGTCCTCATCTGTCAATGCCAGAGGCACCAGAACTGTACGGGCAACTGCTCTTAACGCAGGCGTTCTGCCACTACGCAATGAGAAACGCCGACGATTCCACGAGCCGTATCGCCGAGGCGGTGGATATCGCCGACCGTACAGGAGAGACGACGACCCTGAGATTGATGTTCGGCCCAACCAACGTCAACTTCTGGAAGATCGCCATGGAAGCAGATGGCGATTCTCCTGGTCGGGCGGTTGAGATCGCGCGCGGCACCAATCCACGTGCGATCTCCGCAGTGTTCCGGCAAGTCGAGTACTATATCGACACCGGCCGTGCCTTGGCCCGGACCGGCAAGGACCAAGAAGCCCTGCGGATGCTGCTGACCGCCGAACGCATGGCCCCGCAGCGCATGCGCTCTCCACTCGTCATCGAAACCACCCGCGGCCT
This sequence comes from uncultured Micromonosporaceae bacterium, assembly GCA_964438855.1. Lineage (GTDB taxonomy): Bacteria > Actinomycetota > Actinomycetes > Mycobacteriales > Micromonosporaceae > Natronosporangium. Next base: position 4,032 of record CAYTMR010000062.1, on the reverse strand, counting down.
ACTAGAACGAGCACGCCGAAGCACCGGCTGGACCGAACTCCGCGGCCTCTGCGAACGCCTCGGCATCGGCACATAAGACAACAACACCGCACCACCAAAATCCTCAACGAGGTGACCCATGGCGCGCCGCACCCTCAGCGACCCAGCAATCGGCCAACGCATCCGCGACCGCCGCAACCTCCTGGGCTACTCCATCCGCTTCGCAGCCGACCGCGCCAACATCTCACACACCACCTGGTCCCGCATCGAACGCGGCATCATCTCCGCAGACAACCGATTCACCCTCGCCGCCATCGCCGAAGCACTCCGCTGCCCGATCGGTGATCTTACGAAGGCGCCGGATCCGTCGACGCGTACGGAGGTCGAGACCGGTAGGTTGGTATACGAGATCACACGAGCAGCCCTCGAAGCCGACCTCGCATATGAGCCGGATCGGCCAGCTAAGCCGATCACTGCATTGCTGCGAGAGCTGGACCTGATACACGATCTCTGCTCACGCTGCGACTACGCTGCCACAGCACGACGGCTGCCAGACCTGCTCCGCGACCTCCACGCTGCGGCCTCCGGCCCAGAGCGGGAGACAGCACTCCACGGCCTCATTCTCGCTGTGGACGCCGCCGCTTCCACCGTGCGTTACCTCGGTGATCCGGCTAGCGCATACCTGGTGACCGAACGAGCCCAGCAGGCCGCTGAAGTGCTCGACGATCCGGTCATGCTCGGGGTAGCTTCGTTCACCCGCTCGAACGTCACGATCTCATGCGGGCTGTGGGCGCGAGCACTGATCATCGCCGAGCACGCTGCCGAGGAGCTACGACCACACCTGTTACGCCCAGGGGCGCCGGAAGTCTACGGACAACTTCTGCTGACCCAGGCCTTCTGCCACTACGCCATGGGGCACCTTGATCAGTCTGAGTCTTTCATCACTGATGCTCGCCAACTCGCAGATCGCACGGGAGAGACCAAGACCTTCGGGTTGATGTTCGGTCCTACCAACGTCAACTTCTGGAAGATCGCCATGGAAGCAGATGGGGACTCACCTGGGCGTGCCGTGGAGATCGCGCGCAACACCTATCCGCAAGCGATCGCCCAGGTTTCCCGACAGGCTACGTACTACCTCGATACCGCCCGTGCCCTGGCGCGCGTCGGCAAGGATCGGGAGGCGCTACGGCTGCTTCTGACCGCAGAGCGTATGGCCCCGCAAGGGATACGCACTCCGCTCGTCATCGAAACCACCCGCGACCTACTAGAACGAGCACGCCGAAGCACCGGCTGGACCGAACTCCGCGGCCTCTGCGAACGCCTCGGTATTGGTGTCTAGTCACACGCGAGGGCGGACAACACTTGACGCATGCCGCCGAGATCTCCTATGGCCACTGCCGGTCTACGACGGGAGCGAACCGCCAGAGCCGCGCACAGTCATTGTCGTGAAGATCGCCATCTACCGCGAGACGTTGTAGGTCGGCAGCACGCACCTTCCACGCACGCGACGGGAAGCCCGCGACCGCGACCTGGTGCTTTGAGGAACCTCATGGCAACCCTCGACGGCGAGTGGATCATGTGTGGCGGCTTCAACCATCCCGGCCGAATCCTGGCTCCGGGACTCCGACGAGGCGACGGTCGCACCTAGTCCGGCGCGAGCCACCTTTCCGACGGACCACCATCTGAAGCGATCGACGACAAGTCGCCGGGCCGAGAGTGGTCGACGACGCGGTGGGCCTCCCAGTCCGGGGATCGGACCACCTTCCGGTAGTGGGGAGGTTCTCGCTAAGACCCCGCTCGTTGCCGACCCGTGCTCTACCGTGTGCTAAGGGGGCGTCGTTGGGGGGACGATGAAGATCGCTATCGTCGGAGCCGGGGCGGTCGGCAGTGCGGTCGCACGTGCCGTCACCGCAGCCGGCCACTCGGTTGTGATCACGGCGAGTGACCATAACCAGGCCCGCGGGGTCGCCGCCAAGGTCGGCGGCTCGGCCGCGGCGTCGAACGCGGAGGCCGCGCGGGAGGCGGAACTCGTCATTCTCGCGGTGCCGTTTACAGCCGTCGACCAAGTGGCGAGGGAGATCGCCGACGCGGTGCGGGGCAAGGTAGTGGTGGATGCGACCAACCCGTTGAAGAGCGACTACTCGGGGCTCGCCGTGACCGACCGCTCCGGTGCTGAACAGGTCCAGGAGAAGCTGCCCGGTGCGACGGTGGTGAAAGCGTTCAACACGGTCTTCGCCAGTAACCAGGCCAAGCCTCAGGTCGACGGCGTGCAACTCGACGGCTTCATCGCCGGCGATGCTGCCACAGCGAAGAACACCGTCGCTGACCTGCTCTCCTCGATCGGCTACCGGCCCGTCGACGTTGGCGACCTGTCCTCCGCTCTTGCGTTGGAGCACATGGCGTTCCTCAACATCAACCTCAACGCCCGCAACGACCTGCCCTGGCGTTCAGGGTGGAAGCTGGTAGGCCCGATCAGTTGACCACGCGCTCGTGGGCCGGCGACGCGGGAGCCGGATCTGTGCGGGCGTATCCTGCCGGCTCCAACTCGTCGGTAGCTGCCGTGGTGTCGCCGGCAGGGTGAAGCGCGGCACGTAATCTTGACTCATTCCAGAAAACTGGCCAGACTGGCGGGCGTGGTTTCGACCCTGGACTCGCGGCTGCTGCTGCGCGAGGCCGCACTGCGGGTTACCCGACCTCGGATTGCGGTCCTCAGCGCGGTACACGTCCATCCGCACGCCGACACGGGCACGATCCTCCGTGCGGTACGCCAAGAGCTGCCAGGGGTATCCCACCAGACTGTCTACGATGCGCTCGCCGCGCTGACGAGCGCTGGACTCGTACGACGCATCCAGCCACCAGGCTCGGTGGCACGCTACGAGGCCAGGGTCGGTGACAACCACCACCATATGGTCTGCCGGTCGTGCGGGGTCATCGTCGACGTCGACTGCGCGGTCGGCGAAGCGCCCTGCCTGACCGCGTCCGACGACCACGGCTTCTCGGTCGACGAGGCCGAGGTCACCTATTGGGGCCGGTGCCCCGATTGCTCCAACCAAGGCAATCCATCCGATCCGCCAGCCACGGAAGGAAGTTGATGTCTGAGACACACGACGCCGTCGTCCACGACGCCGAGGCCGGCAGCGAGTCTCGCTGTCCGGTCACGCATGGGCGGGCTCCACATCCGACCCAAGCCGACACCAATCGCGGCTGGTGGCCGAACCGGCTCAACCTGAAGATCCTCGCCAAGCACCACCCTGCCGCCAACCCGATGGGGCAGGACTTCAACTACGCCGAGGCCTTCAAGTCGCTGGACCTCGCCGCTGTCAAGCGGGACATCGCCGAGCTCCTGACCACCTCGCAGGACTGGTGGCCGGCCGACTTCGGCCACTACGGCCCGCTCATGATCCGGATGGCGTGGCACAGCGCCGGCACCTACCGGATCAGCGACGGCCGTGGTGGCGCCGGCTCCGGCCAGCAGCGCTTCGCACCCCTCAACAGCTGGCCCGACAACGTCAACCTGGACAAGGCTCGCCGGCTGCTGTGGCCGATCAAAAAGAAGTACGGTCGCAAGATCTCGTGGGCAGACCTGATGATCCTGGCCGGCAACGTCGCCCTGGAGTCCATGGGCTTCAAGACCTTCGGCTTCGCCGGTGGTCGCGAGGACGTCTGGGAGCCCGAGGACGACGTCTACTGGGGCCCCGAGACCGAGTGGCTGGGCGACGCGCGCTACAGCGGCGACCGCAACCTCGAGGAGCCGCTCGCTGCGGTGCAAATGGGCCTGATCTACGTCAACCCGGAGGGTCCGAACGGCAACCCTGACCCGCTCGCCGCCGCTCGCGACATCCGTGAGACGTTCCGCCGGATGGCGATGAACGACGAGGAGACCGTCGCCCTGATCGCCGGTGGCCACACCTTCGGCAAGACCCACGGCGCTGGTCCCGCCGACCACGTCGGCCCCGAGCCAGAGGCGGCTCCGATCGAGGAGCAGGGCCTGGGCTGGAAGAGCAGCTTCGGCACCGGTAAGGGCGCAGACACCATCGGTAGTGGCCTGGAGGT
>CAYTMR010000061.1:0-19801 GCA_964438855.1 uncultured Micromonosporaceae bacterium | reverse complement strand
CCAGTCCGGAGCCAAGCCCGCCCATGGTGAACGAGGGACGGACCACCACCGGCAACCCCAGTTCGGCCACGGTCTGGCGCACCTCCGCCATGGAGTGGCACACCCGCGAGCGCGGGGTCAACTCCTCCCCGGGCACATCCAGGCCGGCCCGCTCCGCGGCGCGGGCTACCACCTGCTTGAACAGCTGCCGGTCCTCACCTCGCCGGATGGCGTCGATGTTCGCGCCGATCAGCTCCACGCCGTACTTGTCCAGCACCCCCGACTCGTACAGCGCGACCGCCGTGTTGAGCGCGGTCTGTCCACCCAGGGTGGGCAGCAATGCGTCCGGCCGCTCCTTGGCGATCACCTTCTCGACGAACTCGGGAGTGATCGGCTCCACGTAGGTGGCGTCGGCGAACTCCGGGTCGGTCATGATGGTCGCCGGATTCGAGTTGATCAAGCTGACCCGCAAGCCCTCAGCCCGCAGCACCCGGCACGCCTGAGTACCCGAGTAGTCGAACTCACATGCCTGCCCGATCACGATCGGACCCGATCCGATAACGAGGACATGGGACAGGTCCGTCCGTTTAGGCATGGTCGCCCCCCGCGCGCTCTACAAGTTCTACGAATCGATCGAACAGGTAATCGGCATCGCGTGGTCCAGCCGACGCCTCCGGGTGGTACTGCACCGCGAACGCTGGCACGTCCCGACAGCGCAGCCCTTCGACCACACCGTCGTTGAGGCAGATGTGCGAGACCTCCACCTCTCCGAAGTCGGTCTTCACCGCTCCCTCGCGCGGCGCGTCCACTGCGAAGCCGTGGTTGTGACAGGTCACCTCCACCTTGCCGGTGGCCCGGTCGAGCACCGGTTGGTTGATCCCCCGGTGTCCGTAGGCCAGCTTGTAGGTCTCGAAGCCGAGCGCCCGTCCCAACACCTGGCTCCCGAAGCAGATGCCGAACAGTGGCACCCGACGCCGCAGCAGCTCCCGGGCCAGTGCCACCGGGTGCTCAGCGGTGGCAGGATCTCCCGGACCCGGGGAGAGGAAGACCGCGTCCGGGCCGACCGCCAACAGATCCTCCAAGGTGGACCAGGATGGTAGGACGTGAGTCGTGACACCACGAGCCGCCAGCCGCCGCGTGACGGCGTGTTTGATACCGAGGTCGAGCGCGGCGACCGTGTAGCGGTGCTCACCCTGCGCCGGCACCGTGTACGGCTGCGGGGTGGTGACCTCCGCCGACAGATCGGCACCGAGCATCGACGGGCTGGCCAACACCCGTTCGCGCAGCTGCGCCGGGTCGGTGCCGACGCTGGAGATTCCCGCCCGCATGGTGCCTCGCTCCCGCAGATGCCGGGTGAGCGCCCGGGTGTCGATCCCGGCGATCCCGACCACCCCTTCCGCGGCCAGCCGCTGGGCCAGTTCTCCGCTGGCACGCCAGCTGGAGGCGATACGCGACGGATCGCGGACCACGTAGCCGGCTGCCCAGATCCGCCGTGACTCGTCGTCCTCGTCGTTGACTCCGGTGTTGCCGATGTGCGGCGCGGTCTGGACCACCACCTGCCGGTGGTAGGCGGGGTCGGTCAAGGTCTCCTGGTAGCCGGTCATCGCAGTGGTGAAGACGGCCTCTCCGAAGGCCTCCCCCACCGCCCCGAACGCCTCGCCGTGAAAAGTCCGGCCATCCTCCAACACCAGGATCGCGGGGGTCGTCATTTCACCGCCTTCCCGCCGAGCACCGTCGGCTCACCGCGTAGGAAGGTGGCCACCACCCGACCAGGTACCGTCCGTCCCGCGTACGGCGTGTTGCGGCTGCGGCTAGCGGACTGGCTAGGATCCACCACCCACCGGGCTGCCGGGTCCACCAGCGTCAGGTTGGCCGGTGCACCGGGCGCCGGCGTGTGGCCGTGTTCCGCAAGGCCCGCGATGCGGGCGGGCACCCGGCTCATCCGCTCGGCGATGAGGTCCCATCGTGGTCCCAACACCTCGATCGCGATGGAGAGAGCGGTTTCCAGCCCGAGCATGCCTGGTCGTGCGTACGCCCACTCGCACTCCTTGTCCTCCACTGTGTGGGGTGCGTGGTCGGTGGCGATCACATCGATCACCCCTTCGGCGAGCGCCTCGCGCAACGCCGCTACGTCCGCGGCGGTCCGCAGCGGCGGGTTGACCTTGAACACCGGGTCGTAACCGGTCACTGCCTCGTCGGTGAGCAACAGGTGGTGGGGAGTCACTTCGGCGCTCACCCGCACACCGCGCTCCTTGGCACGCCGGATGATCTCCACGCTGCCAGCGGTGGAGACGTGGCAGATGTGCAGCCGTGCGCCGACGTGCTCGGCGAGCAGCACATCCCGGGCGATGATCGCTTCTTCGGCGACCGCCGGCCACCCGGTGAGCCCCAGTCGGGCGGAGACTTCGCCCTCGTGCATCTGGGCTCCCTCGGTGAGCCGCGGCTCCTCGGCGTGTTGAGCAATCACTCCGTCGAAGGCTTTGACGTACTCCAGCGCCCGACGCATCAACCGCGGGTCGGCCACACAGTGACCGTCGTCCGAGAAGATGCGCACCGCCGCGGCGGAGTCCGCCATGGCGCCGAGCTCGGCCAAGCGCTCTCCCCGCAGGCCGACCGTGACCGCGCCGACCGGCTGGACGTCCACCAGCCCCGCCCGCCGCCCCAGCCGCCACACCTGCTCCACCACGCCCGCGGTGTCGGCGACGGGTTCGGTGTTGGCCATCGCGCACACCGCCGTGTAGCCGCCCAAGGCGGCGGCCCGCGAACCGGTCTCCACCGTCTCGGCGTCCTCGCGCCCCGGCTCACGCAGGTGGGTGTGCAGGTCGACCAGCCCGGGCAGAGCAACCAGCCCGTCGGCGTCCACCACCTCCGCCCCGGCCGCCGAGCAGTCGGGGCCGATCTCGGCCACCACTCCGTCGCGCAGCAGCAGATTGGTGGGCTCCCCGCCGAGCACGGAGACACCCTTGATCAGGAAGGTCATCAGTTTCGGCCTCCCAGCAGGAGATAGAGCACGGCCATGCGCACGGAGACTCCGTTGGTGACCTGCTCAGTGACGGTGGAGCGGGGTGAGTCGGCCACCTCGGGCGCGATCTCCATCCCGCGATTCATGGGGCCCGGATGCATGACGATCGCATGGTCGGGCAGTCGGCGGAACCGCGCCGCGTCCAGTCCGTACCGGCGGGCGTACTCACGAGCGGACGGGAAGTAGGAGTCGATCATCCGTTCCCGTTGCACCCGCAACATCATCACCACGTCGCAGTCCGGAAGCACCGCGTCCAAGTCGTACGAGGTGCTCGCGGGCCACGCCTCCACCCCGACCGGCAGCAGCGTCGGCGGTGCCACCAAGGTCACGTGGGCCCCGAGGGTGTGCAGCAGCAGCACGTTCGAGCGGGCGACCCGGCTGTGCAGGATGTCGCCGACGACCGCCACCTTCAACCCAGCCAGTCGGCCCAGCCTCGCCCGCATGGTGTAGGCGTCGAGCAGCGCCTGCGTGGGATGCTCGTGCATGCCGTCCCCGGCGTTGATCACCGAGCCGTCGACCCAGCCGGCGAGCCGGTGCGGTGCCCCGGCTGCGCCGTGGCGTACGACGACCGCGTCGGCGCCCATCGCCTGCAACGTCAACGCGGTGTCCTTGAGGCTCTCCCCCTTGGCCACGCTGGAACCCTTCACCGAGAAGGTGATGACGTCGGCGGACAGGCGCTTGGCCGCTGCCTCGAACGAAATCCGGGTGCGGGTGGAGTCCTCGTAGAACAGATTGACCACCGTACGGCCCCGTAGGGTGGGCAGCTTCTTGACCTCGCGGCCGGTGACCTTGGCCAGCTCCGCTGCGGTGTCCAGCACCTCGGTGGCGGTGGCGGCGTCGAGGTCGGCGGCGGAGAGCAGGTGTTTCATCGTCTCCCTCCCGGCTCATCCGGCCGGATGATGGTCACCGCGTCGACACCATCGGTCTCGACCAGCTTGACTCGCACCTGTTCAGCGAGCGCGGTGGGGATGTTCTTGCCGACATAGTCAGCGCGGATCGGCAACTGGCGGTGGCCTCGGTCGACCATGACCGCCAGCTGTACCACCGCCGGGCGACCGAGGTCACGCAAGGCGTCCAAGGCAGCCCGCGCCGTCCGTCCCCGGAACAGCACGTCGTCGACGAGAATCACCCGGCTGCCGTCGATACCACCGGGCGGCAGTTGCGTCGGGCCGAGCGCCCGGGGCGCTTGCGAACGCAAGTCGTCGCGGTAGAGGGTGACGTCGAGTACGCCGACCGGTACGTCGATCTGCTCGAAAGCCCGAATCCGGTCGGCGATGCGACGGGCTAGCGGCTCGCCGCGTGTGGGAATGCCCAGCAGTACCGTGTCCGCGGCCCCGCCGGTCTTCTCCAGGATCTGATGAGCGATGCGATCAATTACTCGCTGTAGTTCCGGGGCGGTCAAGATGATCTTGCCCTCGGAAACGGGCGCAGCCTCTGGGTAGGCCACGGCCGACCTCCTTCCCCGCCTCACGGGACGGGTCGTTAAAGGATGTCTCACTGGCTGTCGCCGACCCTACCACCCGAGTGGCGCTGAGCCTTCGTCGGCGGGCGGGTTGAGAGGGACACTTGACCAAGAGGGCTACTCCGGCGTACCGTCACTCTCCGTAGCCAATGCTGGGGGAAGCCCCCGCAGGGTCCGTCACAGGGAGTTATCCTCATGCCGTCTGAGTACGCCAAAACCTTGGGCGCCCGTCTACGCGCCATCCGCCAGCAGCAGGGCCTGTCCCTGCAGGGGGTGGAAGAGAAGTCAAACGGCCGCTGGAAGGCGGTTGTCGTAGGCTCGTACGAGCGTGGCGACCGGGCGGTGACCGTCAACCGTCTCGCCGAGCTCGCCGAGTTCTACCGGGTTCCGGTCTCCGAGCTGCTGCCGGGGGGGAGCCCGGTGCAGTACGAGCCGGCCAGCAAGATCGTGCTTGATCTCGAGAAGCTGTACGACCGCGCCGACGACAGCCTGGCCCACGTGGCCAAGTACGCGCGGGCCATTCAGCACCAGCGGGGCGACTACAACGGCCGCGTGCTGTCGATCCGCGCAGACGACATGCAAGCACTGGCGATCGTCTACGACACCACCCCCTCCGAGCTGGTCAAGCAGCTGGAGGAGGCAGGCGTGCTGGTCGAGGACCCGCGCGCACTGTTCGCCTCCTGAGCGCCACAGGGAAGTGACGTCGGCGCCGGCTGCAACGGTGGGACGCCACGCCTGGCTCCGTCTCGACCGCTGACCGGTCGACCGAGGGCTTACCTGGTGATCAGGTAAGCCCTCGTGTGTCGGAGCAACGGGCCCTGGGATGGAGAACAGACACCGAGGTCCGCAGCGCCGGCGCCGGAATTCCCGCCGGCGCCAGGGGATCACGGAGTGGCGAACTCGGCGATCCGGGCCAGCATGCCGTTGAGGAACCGAGGTGAATCCTCGGTCGAAAGCTGTTTGGCGAGTTCCACCGCCTCGGTGATCGCCACCGGATGATCGATGTCGTCTTCCCACAACATCTCGTAGATGGCGATGCGGGCGAGATTCCGGTCGACCGCAGGCATCCGCTCGAGCGTCCAGCCCTCGGCGTAGCTGACGATCAGCTCATCGATCCGGGACTGGTGCGCAGCGACACCCTCCACGAGGGTGATCGTGTAATCGAGGTGGGCAGGGCGCGGCTGCTCCAACCGCGCGACGTACGCGCGGAGCACGTCCACGATCGGCGCCCCGCGCAGGTCAGACTCGAAGAGGACATCCAACGCCCGCTTCCGTGCCCGGCGCCGCGCCGGCATGTGAAGTTTGGGACCTTCTGCCATAGCTGCGTCAGGCGCGGCCGAGATAGCGGCCATCGCGCGTGTCGACCTTGATCTTCTCGCCCGTCGTGACGAACAACGGCACCTGAACGGTCGCGCCGGTCTCCACCGTTGCGGGCTTGGTCCCACCGGTGGCACGGTCCCCCTGCAGTCCCGGCTCGGTGTAGGTGACCTCCAGCACCACACTGGCAGGAAGCTCCACGTACAGCGGAACCCCCTCGTGCATCGCGACGATCACCTCTGCCTCCGGCAGCAGGTAGTTCGCGGCGTCGCCGACGGTCGGGCCAGGGACCGTGATCTGGTCGTAGGTCTCCATGTCCATGAACACGAAGTCCTCGCCGTCGGCGTACAGGTACTGCATGGTCCGCTTGTCGACGGTGGCGGTGTCGACCTTCGTGCCCGCGTTGAAGGTCTTGTCCACCACCTTGCCGGAGGTGACGTTCTTCAGGGTGGTGCGCACGAAGGCGCCGCCCTTGCCCGGCTTGACATGCTGGAACTCCACGACCGACCAGAGGTCGCCGTCGAGATTGAGAACCATGCCGTTCTTGAGGTCGTTCGTGGTCACCATCGTGCGGTTCGTCTCTTCCAGTCGTGAACGGTCAAACCTGACGGAGTCTACCTGAGGCGCTCAGGAGCGCCAGCGCCTGATCAGTCGCCGTCTCGCCGGGCCGCAAGATGGTGCAGGGCGAGGCGGTAGCCATCCACGCCGAGCCCACAGATCACCCCGGTGGCGATCTCCGAGATCACCGAGTGCCGCCGGAACTCCTCCCGGGCGTGGATGTTGGAGATGTGTACCTCCACCAGCGGACCACGCAGCAGGGCGCAGGCGTCACGCACGGCGTAGGAGTAGTGGGACCACGCCGCCGGGTTGAGCACCACCGCGGCGCCCTCGTCAGCCGCGGTGTGCAGCCACGACACCAGCTCGTGCTCGGCGTCCGTCTGACGGACGGTCACGTCCAACCCCAGCTCGGCTCCCACCCGCTCGCACATCTGGACCAGGTCGGCGTAGGTCGTCACCCCGTAGATGTCGGTCTGTCGAGTGCCGAGCCGGCCGAGATTCGGTCCGTTGAGGACGTAGACCTTCACCGTGCCACCTCCGCATAGGCCCGTTCCAGCAGCGCGTCGTCCGGGCCCTCGAGCATGGACACCTCAGCGAGCCGGTCGAGCACCACAAACCGCAACGTCGCCCCGCGTGCCTTCTTGTCCACCCGCATCGCCGCCCGCAGCGCCGGCCAGGCCTCGGCACGATACCGGGTCGGAAGCCCCAGGGCCTCGAGCACAGTAGCGTGCCGCTGCGCCGTGGCCGCGTCCAACCGCCCAGCCAGTCGTGCCAGTGCGGCGGCGTAGACCAGCCCCACCGACACCGCGTGGCCGTGCCGCACCCCGTACTCCTCAACCTGCTCGATCGCGTGCGCCAGGGTGTGCCCGTAGTTGAGGATCTCCCGCAGTCCAGCCTCCCGAAGATCCTCGGAGACCACCCGTGCCTTCACCCGCACCGACCGTTCGACCAGCTCCCGCACCACCGGGCCGGTGGGATCCGTGGCTGCCGACGGGTCGGCCTCGATCAGGTCGAGGATCGCCGGGTCGGCGATGAAGCCGCACTTCACCACCTCGGCCAACCCTGCGGTCAGCTCCGCCGCCGGCAGGCTGTCGAGGGTGGCCAGGTCAGCGAGGACTCCGACCGGCGGATGGAAGGCGCCGACGAGGTTCTTGCCAGCGGTGATGTTGACTCCGGTCTTACCGCCGATCGCGGCATCCACCATGCCCAGCAGGCTGGTCGGCACCGCCACCCACCGGACCCCTCGCAGCCACGCCGCGGCGACGAAGCCAGCCAGGTCGGTGGCGGCCCCGCCGCCGACACCCACCACCACGTCGTTGCGGGTGAAGCCGGCGGCAGCCAACTCGTCCCAGCAACGGGCAGCGATCTCCACGGTCTTGGCTGCTTCGGCGTCGGGTACCTCCAGCGCCAGCGTCTCCACACCGGTAGCGTGCAGCGTCTCGGCCACCCGGTCGGCCTGTGCCTTGAGCGGCGGCGCGTGCAGCACCGCAACCCGAGTGGCGCCGGTCACGAGCGACGGCAACGCTCCCAGCAGTCCACGGCCGACCAGCACCTGGTAGGGCCGGGAGCCATTGACGTCGATTCGAGTCGCCTCGTCCATCGCGGTCAGCCTACGCGGTGACGGCGGCGCGAATCTCCCCCGCCACCTCCTGCGGCGTCCGCCCGTCGGTGTCCACGGTGAGGGTGGCCACTTCCTGGTAGAGAGGTCGCCGCTGCTCCATCTGGTGGCGAAGGGTGGCGCGTGGGTTCACGGCCAGCAGCGGACGCCCTTGACCGAGCCCGATCCGCTTGACCGCTTCGGCTAGCCCGACGGACAGGAACACCACCGTGTGACCGCGCAGCGCCGCCCGGGTCTCCTCGGCCAGCACCGCGCCACCGCCGAGCGCCAGTACTCCGTCGAAGTCGGTGAGCGCCCGCGCTACCGCAGCGCGCTCCAGCGCTCGGAAGTGCTCCTCGCCGTCGTCGATGACGATATCGGAGATCGACTTGCCGGCCTGCTGCTCGATGTCGGCATCGGTGTCGCGGAACGGCACCCCCATCAGCTCCGCCAGGGCTGAGCCGGTCGTGGTCTTGCCTGAGCCGGGTGGGCCGACCAGGACACAGACCGGCTTCGTCTTCGCGCTCATCGAATCACCAGGTTGGCAAGGTAGCCGTCGACGTTGCGGCGTAGCTCAGCGACCGAGTCGCCACCGAACTTCTCGAGCACCGCTTCGGCGAGCACCAACGCCATCATCGACTCGCCCACCACCGCCGCGGCGGGCACCGCGCAAACGTCGGAGCGTTGATTGATCGCCGTGGCCGGCTCCCCGGTGGCGACATCGACGGTACCCAGCGGACGGTTGAGCGAGGAGATCGGCTTCATCGCCGCCCGCACCCGCAGCGGCTCGCCCGAGGTGATGCCACCCTCCAGACCGCCAGCCCGATCCGTGGCGCGTCGGATGCCGTTGGGGGTGGGCACGATCTCGTCGTGGGCCACCGAGCCACGGGAACGAGCCTGGGTGAAGGCGTCACCGATCTCGATGCCCTTGATCGCCTGGATGGACATCAGCGCCGCCGCGATACGGGCGTCCAACTTCCGGTCCCACTGCACGTGGCTGCCGAGGCCGGGGGGAACGCCGTAGGCGAGGACCTCCACCACACCGCCGAGCGTGTCGGCGTCCTTCTTGGCGCCGTCGACCTCGGCGACCATCCGGGCACTGGCATCCGGGTCGAGGCAGCGCATCGGGTCGGCGTCGATCCGCTCGGTGTCGCCCGGTCGCGGCACCAGACCGGGCTTGATCGCCACCGGCCCCAACTCCACGACATGGGAGATGATCTCGATGCCCAGCCCTTGACGTAGCAGCGCCTTGGCCACGGTGCCGACCGCGACCCGGGCTGCGGTCTCCCGGGCACTGGCCCGCTCCAGGATGGGCCGGGCGTCCCGGTAGCCGTACTTCTGCATGCCCGCCAGGTCGGCGTGGCCGGGCCGCGGGCGGGTCAGCGGCGCGTTGCGGGCCAGCCCGGCGAGCTCGGCCGGGTCGACGGGGTCAGGCGACATCACCGCCTGCCACTTGGGCCACTCGGTATTACCCACTCGGATCGCCACCGGGCTGCCGAGGGTGACACCGTGCCGAATCCCCCCGACGATCTCGACCTCGTCCTGCTCGAACTTCATCCGGGCGCCACGGCCGTAACCGAGACGGCGCCGCGCCAGCTCCGCGGCGACATCGGCGCTCGTCACTTCGACTCCGGCTGGGACGCCCTCCAGGATGGCGACCAGAGCCGGCCCGTGCGACTCACCGGCGGTCAACCAGCGCACGCGATCCCCTCCTTGCGGCGCTGCCGCCGACTCCAAACTGTGCTCACGCCGATCAGTGTGTCACGCCCCGCATCGGAGAGGTCCACGCACCCTGACCACCGAGCGGTGGGGCCGGTCACGCCCGGGCGGCCACCAAGGCCGCCCGCATCGCGTCCACCGGGGCGGACACGCCGGTGAATGCTTCGAACTGGCCGACCGCCTGTGCCAGGAGTAGGTCGAGGCCTGAGACCACCCGGACACCGCCCGCGCGGGCGGCGGCCGCGAGCGGAGTCGGCCACGGATCGTAGAGCGCGTCCAACAGCAGGGCGCCGGAACGCCACCGGATGGCGTCCGCCAAGGGATCCGCCACCCCCTTCGGCACGGTGGAGATGATGAGATCCGCTCCGGAGAGCACCTCGACCCCGGATGGAGTGGGCACCGCCGGCCAGGGGGCGTGGGTCACCTCCACCCCCAGCGCCGCCGCCACCGGGCGAAGCTCGTCGACCGCCGCTACCCGGCGCGCCACCACGGTGATGCGACTCGCTCCCAAGCGCGCAGCCGCGGCCAGGGCTGCCCGAGCGGTGCCGCCAGCCCCCAACAGCACGACCCGCTCGACGATCACCTCCTCCACCGCCTCGCGCAGCGCCGCCTCCATCCCCGGAGCGTCGGTGTTGTCGGCGAACCAGCTGCCATCGGGCCGGTGGACGAGAGTGTTGGCGGCCCCCAAGGTGGCCGCCAACGGTGCCGCCTCGTCGGCCACCGTCAGGGCGACCTCCTTGAGCGGCATGGTGATCGACAGCCCGGCCCACTCTGGTCCCAAGCCGGCGACCAGGTCTGCCAGCTCCACCTCCGCGCACTCGATCGCGGTGTACGACCAACCAGTCAACCCCGCCGCGGCGTACCCGGCGTTGTGGATGACCGGCGACAGGGAGTGCGACACCGGCTTGCCGAGCACTGCCGCGCGGCGACCAGGGTGGGTGGCGTGCTGACTCAGCACAGCGGGACCCCGTTGGCGCAGGCCTGCTGGATGTTCTCCAGGTGCTCGGCGTACGTCTCGGCGAACGCCGACTCGCCACCGTCGGTGAGCGCGACGAAGAAGTACCACCCGCCGTCGGCCGGCTCCATCGCCGCCTCCATCGCCGCCTTGCCCGGGCTGTTGATCGGCCCGGGCGGCAGGCCCGGCTGGGTGCGGGTGTTGTACGTGTTGTCGGGGTGCGTCATGAGCGCTTCACTCATCTGCCCGGAGTGGATCGGCTCCTCCCCGATCGTCTCGAGCCAGTAGTTGGTGGTGACATCGAACTCGAGGCATGGGCAGGCGAGCTCAGGGCTTGGCTTGTAGAGCCGGTTGTAGCTGACTCGGGCGACCTTCGGCATGTCCGCCTCGGTGCCAGACTCCGCCTGTACCAGTGACGCGACGATCAGCGCCTCGTACGGCGTGATGCCGAGATCGGCCTGCACCTGGTCGGCGAAGTCGAGATCACCAGCGACCGTCAAGAACCGGTTGACCATCGTCTTGAGGACCGACTCGGCGGTGGCGTCCGGGCCGAACTCATAGGTGTCCGGGAACAGGAAGCCCTCCACCGTGCCCGCCGCCTCCCGCTCGTCGTCGCGGTTGAACCACCAGTCGGGCACCCCCAGCGCGATCGGGTCCGCCGCCGCGGCCTCGAACTCCTCGATGGGGATGTCCAGGGCCTCGGACAGCAGCTCGAAGGTGCGGAACATACTGAGGCCCTCACGGATGGTGACCGTGTCGACCAGCCGGTTGGCCGGATCGACGAGGATCGCCACCGCGTCGACCGCCCGCATCTGCAACCGCATCTCGTAGAAGCCCGGCTGGATGCTGCTGCACTGTGGGTGGACGTTACATGCCTCCACGAACGCCTGCACGCTGGCGACCACATCGGCGTCGAAGAGGGTTTGACCGATCGCGGCTCCGGTGTCGCCCTGCTTCACCTCAATCGTGACTGATCCGGTACCGCCGGTGGTGTAGTCGGGGACTTCGAAGTAGTCACGCAACCAGCTGACGCCGTACCAGCCCGCGCCGGCGATGCCGCCCATGACGACCAACACCATCACCAGCGCGACGACGTTGCGGCCGCGTCGGCTCGACTTGCGGGGACCGCCTCGCCGATGCCGACCTCGCGGCGAGGACGGCTCCTTGAACGTCAACTCCAGATCGTTCATGGTGACGTCCGCCTCCGTTGTGTATCGAGCCAACCCTGCAGGATCTCCACCGCAGCGGCCTGATCGACCACAGCGCGGCGGCGCTTGCCGCGGACACCCCGCTCGGACAGCCTACGGGTTGCCAGAACGGTAGACATCCGCTCGTCTGCCAGGACCACCGGGACCGGGGCCACCACCTCCCCGAGCCGCTGGGCATAGTCCCTGGCCAGAGCCGCGGCCGGCCCTTCCCGCCCCGACAGTGACACCGGCAGACCAACGACCACTTCGACCACGTCGTGCTCGGCGACCAACCGGGCTAGTTCGGACATGTCCGATGGCACCGCGTCCGGCGCGGCGGAGCGGTCGCGCGTCAGCGTCGTCAACGGCGTCGCGAGAATCCCGTGCGGATCGCAGACGGCCACGCCCACTCGGGCCTCGCCGACGTCCACTCCGAGTCGTACACCCGGCGCCAGACCGCTCACACCCTCCTGCCCTGACCGCGCCACGCACCGGCCGCGTGGCTGTCCACCTGGAGTACGTAGGGCACGCCGGCGCGGTTCACGGCAACGCCTGCCGCACCGCGTCGAGCAGCGTCGGCGCCTGGTCGGCCGGTACGCCACCGCCCTGGGCCAGCTCCGGGCTGCCGCCACCACGGCCGGACAGCGCCTGCTTCACCAGGTCCGACGCGGAGATCCCGCGCTCGCGGGCCGCCTGGTTGACGGCCACCACCAGGGAGGCCTTCCCGTTGGCGCGGGCGGTCACCGCCACCACCGCCGGCCGGCTGCCAGGGAGCTTGCCCCGCACCTCCTGGGCGAGCGTACGGACGTCCGCCGTGGCGGCACCCTCCGGCGCCTCGGTACCGACGTAGGCGGTACCGCGGACATCCACCGCCTCCGCCGCGATCGCAGCGGCTCCGCTGAGGACCAGCTGAGCGCGGAGCTTCTCCAACTCCTTCTCCGCGTCCCGCAGCGCGGCGACCGTCTGCTCCACCCGGTCGGCGACCTGGTCGGGTGGCACCCGGAACAGCTCGGCGAGCCGGGACACCAGCAGATGCTCCCGCGCCAGGTGACGGAAGGCGTCCAGGCCCACCAGCGCCTCCACTCGGCGCACCCCGGAACCGATCGACGACTCCTGCAGGATCTTCACCACGCCGAGTTGGCTGGAGCGGGCGACGTGGGTGCCACCGCACAGCTCCCGGGCGTAGTCGCCGACCTCGACCACCCGGACCTCGTCGCCGTACTTCTCGCCGAACAGCGCGATCGCGCCCATCCGGCGCGCCTCCTCCAGCGAGGTCACGAACGCCCGAACCTCCAGGTCGCGCAGCAGCACTTCGTTGATCTGCTGCTCGACGTCGGTCAGCACCGACTGCGGCACCGCCCCCGGGGTGTTGAAGTCGAACCGCAGCCGACCGGGGGCGTTGAGGGAACCAGCTTGGGTGGCCGCCTCGCCGAGGAAGTTCCGCATGGTCTGGTGCACCAGGTGGGTCGCGGTGTGCGAGCGCGAGATGGCCCGGCGCCGGGTGACGTCGATCTCCGCGAACCCGGTCTCACCGGCGCGTACCTCGCCACGCACCACCCGGGCCCGGTGCACGATGAGGCCCGGCACCGGGGACTGGACGTCCAGCACCTCCAGCTGGCCGTCGCCCACCGTGATCACGCCGAGGTCGGGTTGCTGACCACCGCCTTCGGCGTAGAAGGGGGTGGCGTCGAGCACCAACTCCACCGTCTGGCCTTCGCCCGCGGCTGCGAGCGGGGCGCCCTCACTGGACAGCAGAGCGCGCACCCGCGACTCGCGAGCGACCTCGGTGTAGCCGGTGAACGTCACCGGTCCGCCACCCTCCAGCACCGCCCGGTAGGCCGACAGGTCGATGTGACCGGTCTTGCGGGCCTGCGCGTCGGCCTTCGCCCGGGCCCGCTGCTCGGCCATCAGCCGCCGGAAGCCCTCCTCGTCCACGGACAGGCCCTGCTCCGCGGCGATCTCCAGCGTCAGGTCGATGGGGAACCCGTAGGTGTCGTGGAGCTGGAACGCCTTGTCTCCCCCAAGGACCTTCTCGCCCCGGGCCTTGGTCTGGGTGATCGCGGTGTCCAAGATGGTGGTACCGGCCCGCAGCGTGGACAGGAAGGCCTCTTCCTCACCGTAGGCGTACTGCACGATCCGGTCGTACTCCTCCGCCAGCTCCGGGTAGGAGGGGGCCATGCAGTCCCGCGCCACCGGGAACAGGTGCGGGAACGCCGGCTCCTCGAAACCGAGCAGACGCATCGCCCGCACCGCCCGCCGCAGGATCCGCCGCAGTACGTAACCCCGACCCTCGTTGCCGGGGGTCACCCCGTCCCCGATGAGCATCAGACCGCTGCGTACGTGGTCGGCGACCACTCGGAGCCGGACGTCGTCGGGGTGGGACTGCGCCGCCGCGTGACCGGAGCGGGCGCCATAGGTCTTGCCGGTCAGCTCGGCGGCCCGGTCTAGGATCGGACGAACCTCGTCGATTTCGTACAGATTGTCCACGCCCTGCAGGAGAGCAGCCACCCGTTCCAGGCCCATGCCGGTGTCGATGTTCTTGGCCGGCAGTTCTCCGACGATGTCGAAGGTCTCCTTGTCGCGGACATTGGTGATTTCGTACTGCATGAAGACGAGATTCCAGAACTCCAGGAACCTGTCCTCGTCGACGTTGGGGCCGCCGTCGCGGCCGTACTCCGGGCCGCGGTCGAGGTAGAGCTCCGAGCAGGGGCCGGCGGGGCCGGGGATGCCCATCGACCAGAAGTTGTCCTTCTTGCCTCGGCGTACGATCCGCTCCTGAGGCAGCCCGATCACCTTGTGCCAGATGTGGAACGCCTCGTCGTCGTCGAGGTAGACGGTGACCCAGATCCGCTCCGGGTCGAAGCCGAAGCCTCCCGCCGACTGCGGTGTGGTCGCCAGGTCCCAGGCCAGGGTGATGGCGCCGTCCTTGAAGTAGTCGCCGAAGGAGAAGTTGCCGTTCATCTGGAAGAACGTGCCGTGGCGCGTCGTCTTGCCGACCTCGTCGATGTCGGGAGTGCGCAGACACTTCTGCACGCTGGCGGCCCGCTTGTACGGTGGGGTGCGCTGGCCGAGGAAGTACGGCACGAACTGCACCATGCCGGCGTTGATGAACAGCAGGTTCGGGTCCTCGATGGCTGGCAGCGGGGCTGAAGGCACGGTGGTGTGCCCGTTCGCCTCGAAGTGCGCCAGGAACCGTCGCTTGATCTCCGCTGTCCTCATCGTCGGCCTTCCGGGTGGTGGAGTTGGCTGGGCTCGGGCTCGACGTGCCGGTGCGCGGTCGCGGCGGTTAGGCCGACGTCCTGGTCGTCGGCCAGTGCCCCGCCGTCGAAGTATGCGGCGTGCAACTCTCGCTCCCGCTCCCGCATCCCGTCGCGCACATCGTCGACGAAGTCGCGCACCGAGTCGATCAGATTGCGGCCGGAGTCCACGGCGGCCGCAGCGATGCCGCTCGGAGTGTACGACCTCGCCCGCTTGGACACCGCACGCACCACGAGCGCCCCGATCGCGAGCCCGGCTCCGAGCCACAGCAACCGCTTCATGAGTTCTATCCTCTCCCTCGCCACAGACCGCCTCCGGGCGCCCCCCACCCGGCCGCGGCCACCCCAGTGATCAGGCGCCTTGACGTCCGCGGCGACGCCGGCGACGCGTGGCACGCCCCAGCTGCCTGCCCTCACGTTCGTCCAGCTGGCCAGCCCGACGCGCAGCTGCCCGGCGCACGCCGTACCCGAACGCCACCGCCTTCACCAGCGGGTTGGCGGCCGCAGCCGTGACCACAGAAACGAGCTGGGAGACGCTGACGGTGACGTTCTGGGCGTGGGAGGTGATCGTGTCGACCTTGTGCAGCTGCAGGTTGACCGCGTCAAGCGACTGCTCCGCCTGGGTCAGCATGGTGTTGAGATGGTCCATCGTCTCGTCAGCCTTGACGAGGATCGGCGCCGTCCGGTCGTTGAGATCCCGGATCGCTCGCGTGGCGCTGTCGACGGTCCGCCCCAACCGCAGCAACAGCCAGGCCAGCACCAAGGCCAGCATCGCGAACGCTCCGGCCGCGACGAGCGCAGCGATCTCCCCACCGGTCACCGGTGTCCCTCCTCACAGATCTGTGGGCTGATCACCCGACTTGCCGACCCTACCGTCCTCTCGTCAAATCGGTGCTCCTTGCACCCGGGTGTCGCCATTGTTGAACACGTGACCGGTTACGGCTCGGGCGTCCCTTCCGGGCTGGCGGTCTCGGCGGTCGTTGGTAACGGCGCTGGCAGCTCACCTTCTGGGGTCATCGCTGGCTGACCGCGCTCGTCGGAGACCCGATTCTGCATCTTGATCTCCACCACCGAGCCCCGACAGGTCTCTTCGCTCGGCGCGGCCTCCTCGTCGAGCTCGGGGCGCAGGTTGAGCGGATCATAGGCGCACTCCGGCGGGTGCACCCACAGGTCGAGCGTGTACTCGTCGCGCGTCCAGCAACTGTAGTCGCCGTCTACTTCCACACCGGGGCATCCCTCGACGTGCCACCGACGCCATCCGGCCTCCGTGAGCGCTGCGTGGTAGACCTGGGTGGTCTCCTCCGTCTCAGCCTCGGAGATCAAACGCCGCTCACGGAATCGACAGTCAATGAAGCACCATCGACTTCCACCGATGATCCGATCCTCGGGGGACTGTGCGAACTGCGCTGGCACGGGCAACCGGTCGAGCGAGTTGAGGACCGGGTCCCGGGTGGCGGTGAGGATGCCGAAGTACAGCACGGGCGCTCCGAGCACCAGCGCCACGATCGTCACCAGGGCCAGGGTGCGGATCCGCTGCTGCTCGCGCATCTGCTGGCGGACCACTGAACGAGCGACCCGGATCCGCTGCATGCTGCCGGTCAACGGGCCCGTGAAGGCCGATGCTGGTCGCTGCGGCGCGGTGGGGGGTGCCGGGCGCCCGGGCGACGCAGCCGCAGGACGTGCGGGTGGTGCCGCCCGCCCTGGCGTGGCCGGTGGGGTGGTGGGCCCCGCGACCGGCGGCCCGCTGTCGCCTGCCTCGCTCGTATCGGTGGGACTGTTCGCGGCCGTTGGTTCCCCAGACGCTGACGGCGGCGGTGACGGGCGTCGGCGGAGGCGTCGAATGCCAGGAGCCGGACCCACCGCTTCTGGAGGCACCTGTGGTGCTGCCGGCCGGGGCACCTCTTGTCGGGGCGGCGTAGGGGTGGGGCCCGAAGCACCGCGGGCAACGCCTGGCGGCCGCGCCATCGCGCGTGCGGAGGCCGGCGGATCGGTGACGGGCCGCTCCGCCGGGGAGCTAGACGACTCCACTGCCGGGCCGGCCTGACGCGGCTTGGGATGGGCAGTGCGCGTGGGCGCCGGTGATGTGGGCGCCGTGCTCTCCCGGCGGCGCGCGATCCGCCGCCCAGGCGGTGGGGCGACCGGCGGCCGGTCGGCGGTGACCTGAGGCGTCGGGCGTTCGTCAGTCGTCTCGGGCGCGGGTGGCCGGGGCAGCGGCGGCCCCGAGGGCACTCCCGGAATCGGCGGCGCGTTGCCGGTGGCTGGTACGACGGCCGGCGAGCCGGGAGCCGGGGCACCCGGGCGCCGCTCCGGACGGAAACGACCAACGCGTCGGCCTTCCCGGTCGGGGGTGGCCCGGCGCGGAGGCGTCGACGGCCGCCCGTCCACGGGCGACACTGGTTCAGTCGCCGCTGGCTGCTCCGGTGGCAGGCTCCGCGGCCGGCCACGCGAGGCCCGCTCTGCCCGACGTGGGTCTGGACGATTCCCGGCCGGGTCGGGCGGAGCGTCGGCTGGCGTCGGCGGGGCGTCGCCGCGGCGGGGGCGGCGGAGACGGCGTGGCTCCACCGGCGCGGAGGGCGGTCCGGACGACGTGTCCGGTCGTCCGGCCGCCGGCGAGATGGGGCGCACGCGACCGCCGGCCGCGGGAGCTGGCGAGGAGGGCTGCGACCGGGCGGCGGGTTCGCCGATCGCGGGCTCGGTGACACGCCGGCTCGGTGCGCCGGGTTCGGCTACCGGCTGGTTCGGCGGACTCGCACGACGGCGCGCAGGCGGGGGCGGTTCCTGATCGACGTCGACCTGGGGCCGTGGCGCAGGCGGCTCCACCGGTACGTCCTCACCCGGCCCGATGTCGATCCGGGCTTCTTTGGCGTCCCGCAGGTCCGCCAGCCAGCCGAAATCCTCACCCTCCGGCGCCGCGGGCTTCTCCTCGTTCTTGGCTTGTCGCCCGAATCGGCGGACCACCGAACGAAGCCCGGACGGCTCCTCCTCCTGCTTCGACCGATTACGCGCCATCGCCGATCCCTCGGTGGACCCGGTGCACCGTCACTTCGACTCCTCTCCGGTGGGCGTCGAGGGGCCTCGTCTCAGGGCCTCGTCTCACTATGCGTCTCAACCGGGCCACCCGCTCGGCCACCTCCCGCTCCGCCCCCCGCCCGGTGGGACGGTAGTACTCGACCCCCACCAGGTCGTCGGGCGGGTACTGGGCCGTCACCACACCGGAGGGATGGTCGTGCGGATACCGGTAACCGACGCCATGCTGCAACTGCTGGGCGCCGGCGTAGTGGGCGTCGCGCAGATGCGGCGGCACCGGGCCGCCGCGACCGGCGCGGACATCCGCCAACGCGGCACCGATGGCGGTGGTGACCGCATTGGACTTGGGGGCGGTGGCGAGGTAGACCACCGCCTGCGCGACGTTCAGCTGCGCCTCCGGGAGCCCGACGTACTCCACCGCATGGGCGGCGGCGGTGGCCACCGACAGCGCGGTGGGATCCGCCATGCCCACGTCCTCGCTGGCGAAGATCACGAGTCGTCGGGCGATGAACCGTGCATCCTCGCCCGCCACCAGCATCCGGGCCAGGTAATGCAGAGCCGCATCGACGTCGGAGCCCCGCATGCTCTTGATGAAGGCGCTCAACACGTCGTAGTGGGCGTCACCTGCCCGGTCGTACCGCACCGCTGCGGTGTCCAGGGCGTGCTCGACCGTGGCCAAGTCGATCACCTCTCGCCCCACGGCGCTCGCCGCGCCCGCGGCGGCTTCCAGCGCCGTGAGTGCTTTGCGGACGTCCCCGCCGGCGAGTCGGACCACATGGTCTTCGGCCTCGGCGTCGAGCGTGAAGGCGCCGGCGAGACCACGGTCGTCGGCGAGCGCCCGCCGCACCAGTCGGCGCACGTCGGCATCCTGTAGCGGACGAAGGGTGAGCAGGACACAACGGGACAGCAGTGGGGAGATGACGGAGAAGTACGGGTTCTCCGTGGTGGCGGCGAGCAGGGTCACGGTCCGGTCCTCCACCGCGGCGAGCAGCGAGTCCTGCTGCGTCTTGCTGAACCGGTGCACCTCGTCGATGAACAGGACGGTCGACGGCTCCCCGCGGCGTCGCCGGTGACGGGCGTCGTCGATCACCGCTCGGACATCCTTGACCCCAGCGTTCAGCGCGGACATGGCGATGAACCTGCGCTCGCCGGCGCGCGCCACGAGATGGGCGATCGTCGTCTTGCCACTTCCCGGCGGTCCCCACAGGATCACCGACAGCGCCTTGTCGCCGCTGACCAGCTGGCGCAGCGGTGCGCCCGGCGCCAGCAAATGATCCTGTCCGACGAGTTCGTCCAGGTCCCGCGGGCGCATCCGGACTGGTAGCGGGGCGTCCGGTCCGGGGTCGGCGAACCCAGACGAGCCCACGGCCGCGCTGGGCGGCGTGGGCACCGGAAACAGCGCCTCGGCGTCCACCCGACAGACGATAGCCCGTCGTCGGCTCTGGCCGTGGACGCCGAAGGCGCCCCACGCGGCCACGGATCCGCGCCGAGACGAGCGTGGCGTGTCGTCAGTGGTTGGCGTCGTCCCAGGTCCGGCCGACGCCGACGGAGACCTCCAGCGGGACCGACAGTTGGTACGCCTCGCCCATCTCCCGGCGCACCAGCTCCTCCAGCGCCTCTCGCTCACCCGGTGCCACCTCGAACACCAGCTCGTCGTGGACCTGCAGCAGCATCCGTGAGCGCAACCCTTCCTCGCGCAGCGCCCCGTCCACCCGCAGCAT
>CAYTMR010000060.1:0-19884 GCA_964438855.1 uncultured Micromonosporaceae bacterium | reverse complement strand
CCACGGGGTCCTACTCCTCAGTCAGTCTCAAGTTCTTCAGTGCTGCCCAACGCGGGTCGACCTGCTCCTCGTGGTGATGGCCTGCGGGCAGGTCGTCCCAGTGTGCCCCGCATCCGGGGCACAGGCCCGGGCAATCGGCGCGGCACAGCGGGCTGCTGGGCAACGCCAGCACCACCGCGTCCCGCACCGTCGGCTCCAGGTCGATCAGATCGTCCTGAAGCCGGCCCACCTCGTCCTCTTCGGTGGTGACGTCCGTGATGCTATCCGGAGACGCGAACAGCTCCTGGATGGCCACCTCGAGGTTGGTGTCGATGACGCGCAGGCAGCGGGCGCACTCACCGGCGAGGCGACCGCTGACCTGGCCGGAGACGAGCACCCCTTCGCCCACCCACTCCATGCGCAGGTCGAGGCTCAGGTCGGTGCCCTCCGGCACACCGATCAAGGCCAGGCCGAGGTCCTGCGGCGCCGGGATCACCCGCACCACCGTACGCATCGCCCCCGCCTGCCGCGGGAGCTGGCGGGTGTCCAGGACCAGCGGTGCCCGGGGGTCGAGGCGAGTCGTGGAGTGATGAGGCATCGTAGGACTCCGACCGGTCGAAGGCCGACACCAAAGACTACCCGCCGTCGGCAGCGGTGACACCTCACCCCCGCCGGTGACGCGCCTGATGTTTAGAAGGGCAGGGGTCGTTCCTCGGCCCGTTCCTCGTCACTGGCGGCGAAGGAACCGATCTCGCGGAGCGCGTGCATCTTGTCGCGTCCCCGCTCGATGGAGGCGAGCGCCCGGGTGAGGAACTGCTCGAAGTTGGCCAGCGCGGTGTCGACGTACTCGTCGACCTCGTCACGGAGACGCTGCGCCTCGTTGCGGGCCTCGCTGATGATCCGGTCGGCCTCGTGCTCGGCGGAGACGACAATCTCGTGCACGGAGACCAGCCGGGCGTGCTCCTTCTCCCCTTCGGCGATGATGCGCTCGGCCTCGGCCTTGCCCGCCTCGATGATCTTGTCGCGCTCCTCGAGCAGGTTGGCCGCCCGGCGCAGCTCGACCGGCAGCTCCGCGCGGAGCTCCTCCAGAGCGTTGATCAGCTCGTTGCGGTCGACCAGGCAGTTGCGGGACATGGGAACCGCGCGGGCGTGCTCCACGGTGGCGATGATCTCGTCGATGCGCTCGAGTGGATCCACCGCGGCCACACTCCCATCGTCGCTATCTCACCCCGCAGCGCGCGTGAACGCGCACGGTCCATGATGCCTGGCGCCCGCAAGGGCAGGTGTCATCTGATAGTGCCACGGCGCGTCGGCGCGGACACGCTACGAATGGTCCGCCTTCATACGTTCTCTCAGCCGATTCGCCACCACGTCCGGCACGTGGGCGGAGACGTCGCCACCCCACTTGGCGACCTCTTTGATCAGGCTCGAGGACAGGAACGAGTAGAGCGGGTTCGTCGGCATGAACAGTGTCTCCACCCCGGCCAGGCCGAGGTTCATCTGAGACATCTGTAGTTCGTAGTCGAAGTCGCTGACCGCACGCAGGCCCTTCACCACCAGCGGGGCGTCGTTGGCCCGGCAAAAATCGACCAGCAGCCCACGGAACGACGTGACGTGGACATTCGGGTATTCTTGGGTGACCGCGCGCAGGAGTTCCATCCGCTCCTCGACGGTGAACAAGCCCTGCTTGGCCTCGTTGATGAGAACGGCCACCAGGACTTCGTCGAACATGCGTGCGGTCCGAACGATGATGTCGAGGTGGCCGTTGGTGACCGGGTCGAAGGACCCGGGACAGACCGCGCGCCTCATGATCGCCGACCGTACCAGAGGGTTGTCTCGCCATAACGGCGTTCCCGCACGGGCGTGATGCAATCAACCCAGCTCAGGGGGTTGCGGCTGGGCCGTTCGATCACGAGGAGACCGTTGGACGCCAGCCATTCCCGCTCCACCAACGCCTGCTGGACGGCGGCCAGTTCGGCCGCCGCGGTGGCGTACGGGGGGTCGGCGAAGACCACCTGGTACGGCCTGCCGCGCTCCGGTCCCGCCGCGAGGGCGGTACGCACCGGCGCGGTCAGCAAGCGCGCCCGGTCGCCGACGCCGAGGGCGGCGATGTTGGCGCGAATGGCCCGGGCGGCGCGAGGGTCGGACTCCACGAGCAGCACGTCGGCCGCACCCCGCGACAGCGCCTCCAAGCCGACCGCTCCCGAGCCGGCGTAGAGGTCGAGGAAGCGCGCGTCGGCCAGGTCCATCAACGCCTCGATGGTGTTGAAGAGCGCTTCCCGCACCCGGTCCGAGGTGGGACGGGTGTGGGCACCCGACGGCGTGGTGAGTCGCCGCCCTCCGAACGTGCCGGCCACGATCCGCGTCACATAGGTGACGCTACGCGCCCCGACCGGTGGGCGTGGGTCCACCCCAGACGTCACGGTCACGCCAGTGACGCCGGTGCACCCCTGTCACACCGCTCGCGTCCACCGGTTAAAGTCATGCGGTCACGGGTCCAACTATGCGTGGGCTAGCCGCCGTGCACACCCCACCCCCTCAGTCGCACTCCCAGGAGCACACGTGAAGTGGAGCCTTCCGCCACGACGGCTGGCTGCCAGCGTGACTGGTCTGGTGGTCGGCTTGGGCGGCAGTCTGGCGCTCACCGCGCCAGCCCAGGCAGACGTCGCACAGGACAACACCGGACGCATCATCGTGGACTGTCAGCGGCAGACGTACCGAATTGATCGCTCCGACGTGGAAAATCCCGAGCCCTACGCGTGGCGGGCGGTGCTCCGCGACCCGGCCGACGCGGGCGGGGCACTGCTGCGGGTGCTGTGGCAATCCGGCGACTGGGAGCCGGAGGCCGACCTCGGTACCGACGTGGACGCCTTGGTCGAGCGCGGCTGGACCGTCAGCGGTTCGTGGGAGGTCGTCGCCGAGGTGGAGGGCGTCCCCGACGGGGTCATCCGGCTGGAGTACTGGAACCACCAGGCCGACGCGGCGGGCGAGGCTTACGGCTGGACGACCGACGACAGCTTCCCGGCGGTCGTGTGGGATCACGAGGCGCCGTGCGGGCAGGTGCCCGGGTACACCGTGACCGAGGCCACCTGCGAGGCCGCCGCCATCATCGAGATCCCCGACGCCCTGCCGGAGGAGCTCGAGGAGGAGGCCCCGCTGACCTACACGATCAACGGTGAGGTCTTCCCTCCGGGCGGGTACGAGCTGACCCCGGGCTCCTACGAAGTCGTCACCCGGCTGACCGACGGGGCCAAGGACTACACCAAACGGTGGGAGTTCGTCGTCGGCGAGCCCGAGTGCGAGGAAGAGGAGCCGGTGGCGGCACCGCTGCCGAGGCCGACCTCGGAGGCTGAGGAGGGTCTCCCGGTGACCGGCACGCAGACCGGCATCATCGCCGGCGCCGCGTTGGCGCTGCTCACCCTGGGTAGTGGTCTCTACCTGGTGGCCCGCCCTCGCCGGATCACCTTCACGCCCTGACCGTCCGGCCAGCTCACCAGAGCCACTCGGTCCTACCGTCACTGGCCCGGCGGCCGATCGCCGGGCCAGTGACGTTCGTGGAGCCACTCCGGTTCACGTCCATAGCTAACGAATTCATAACTTATTTTGTGTTCACTCGATCCGGGAACACGGATGTTGCTCGTGAGCACTAAGGTGCAGCAGTGGCTGACGTCGTGGTGACGCGCAGCCGCCGTCATGGGAGGACGCACGTGGCTCATCGCCGTGGTCGTGCTTCCCGGGAGCCTTATCAACCACAAGCCCCAATCACAGGAGTCTGTGTGAAGTCGTTCTCGTCGCTTCGCCGGCGCGGCCTGGCCGCCATCGCTGGCGCCGTCATCGGTTTGACCGGCGCCCTGGCGCTCTCCAGCCCGGCTAGCGCCCACCACAGCGAGGTGTCCGGCAGCGCCTACTGTGACACCACGACCGGCAACTGGATCGTCGACTGGACCGTCAAGACCTACGCCCCCCGCGGGGTGAAGAACTACCGGCTGACCTACGTCAAGTCGGAACCCACCCCGGTCGAAGGCATCTCCGTGACCGAAGGGCGGCGGAACTACCCGCACAAGGTCAGCGAGCCACTGACCGGCCGGCAGATCATCCCTGGCAACACCAGGGCTCGGCAGGCCACGCTGACCGTCCAGGCCCAGTGGGACAACGGCTTCCAGGAGTTCCAGAAGCGGACCGGTAAGGTAAAGCTCGGCGGCAAGTGCAAGCAGCACGTGCCGCCGACCGAGCCGGCGCCGGAGCCAGACCCGGACCCGGCCTCCGCATACTCGACCTCGACCTGCGAGGCGCTCGAGGTCTTTGTGGAGAACCCTGAGACCGGCCGGCCGGTGACCGCCGTCGTCGTCGCCAACACGGAGGAGGTCCAGCAGCTGGAGCTCGAGCCGGGCACCAGCGGGAGCGTGTCCTTCCCCGCCTCCGAGGGTCTGACCTACCAGGTCATCGTCGACGACCAGATCATCGACGAGGGCGCCTGGGAGAACCCGGGCGACTGCGAGACCGAGATCGAGGTGCCGGTGGCGGCTGCCGCGACCTGCGACAGCCTCATCATCGAGATCACCAACCCGCTGGCCGACCAGCAGCTCAGCGCCACGGTGACCGTCGGTGACACCACCGAGGAACTGACGGTGGAGCCCGGCGAGACCGCCGAGGTCAGCTTCCCGGCCCAGGAGGGCACCGTCGCGACCGTCTCGGTCGAGGGCGGCGAGCCGCTCGAGATCGCGTGGGAGGCCCCGGAGGAGTGCGACGAGGAGCCGGCCGAGCCGGCGCCGTCCGACGAGGCCGACGAGCCCACCCTGCCGGTGACCGGTAGCAAGACCCCGCTGGTGATCGGCGCGGCCGTGCTGCTGCTGGCCGTGGGTGGCGGGCTGTTCTGGTTCGCTCGTCGTCGTCGGATCACCTTCACCGCCTGAGGCGTGACGTCGGCTATCACATCGCCGACTGATCCGCGGTAACGACAGTCGCCGTTGGTAGGGAGGTCCACTCTCCGCCAACGGCGACTTTGTCTATCTACACCAGAGTTACTTACGGCCATTTGCCACAAACAGCAACAACGGGCAATCCGGGCGTCACGCGGAAACCCGACCCCATTAAGGTCACTCGTTGACACCCCGGCGACCCGGTGGCCCGGCACGCGGGGCCACGCCGCCGCAATCCACCCCTCTTCGACGCACCCCGACAGGAGCGCCGATTGCCTCGTACTCCCCGGCTCCAGCGACTTCCCCAGCTGCTCGCGCCGGTGATCGGTGTGGCGCTCGGTCTGATAGCGACAGTCACGCTCGCCGGGCCCGCCGAGGCGCACCACCAGGCGATCACCGCTGACGTCGCCTGTGACGCCGAGGCGCGCGAATGGGTGGTGACGTGGACGGTGACCGCGGAGAGGACACGGCGGCCACCCCTGGCGTACACCGTGTTGGAGGTCGTCACGGAGCCCACGGACGCCACGGTGACGCCGTCGCTGGGGCAGGTCCTGCCGGCTAGCGAACCGTTCCGGGCCGAGCAACGACTGCCAGGCGACGCCACCTCGGCCAGCCTGGGGGTGCGCCGCAAGTGGTTCTTCCGGCGCACCGACGGCTGGCATGCCCGGGCCGACGCCAACCTCGTCACCAGCACGGTCACGTTCGACCGGACGTGCGCGCCGGCGGCACCGGTGCGGGTGGAGGGTGTCTCGTCCTGCGCCGGGCTGGTGGTCACCGTCACCAACCCGCCGGACGGGAAGAAGGTCACCGCGCGGCTGCGCCCCACCGTGGGTGAGGAGCAGAAGATTCCGCTCCAACCCGGTGAAGGCCAGACCGCCTCCTTTCCCGACGTCGAGGGCCTGGCGGTCACCGTGGAGGTCGGTGACCTGAGGAAGACGTTGACGTGGGACCCACCGGAGTGCGCGCCGCCTGAGCCGGGCGAGGTGGAGGTCACCGCCCACTCGACGTGTGAGGACCTGACGGTCGAGCTGGACAATCCCCGGGACGGGGTGGACACGGTCGCGACGGTGACGCCCAGCGTCGGTGGGCCGCAGGAGGTCGCCGTGCCGGCCGGTGAGGTCGTCACCGTGACGATGCCCGGAGCCGAAGGGCTCAGCGTCGACGTGCTGATCGACGAGAAGGTGTGGGTGTTCGCCTGGGTACCGGGTGACTGCGCGGTCGAGGTGCCCATCAGCTTCGCCTCCGACTGCGACTCGCTCACCGTGGAGATCACCAACCCGCAGGTGGCGGGGGCGTTGGAGGCAACCGTCACCACCGACACGGAGCAACGCGCCACGACCGTCGCGCCGCTGGAGACCACTGAGGTCGTCGTCGCCGCCAGCCCGGGCACCGTCGCCACCGTCACCGCAGGGCTGGAGCGGGTGGAGGCCGAGTGGCAGCCACCGCCTGAGTGCCTGGCCGCGCCCGCCTCCGGCGGCATCAAGTTGCCCCGCACGGGTTCGGCGATCGCCACCGCGATCGTGCTCGCCTTGGCGATGCTCGCGCTCGGCACCGCCGGATTCTACGTCGGCTCGGGTCGCCGGCCAGGACTGCGGCGCCGCCCCCGTCACCGCCGGGCTGCCTGAGCGGCTAGCCCTTCTCGAGGTACTCGGCCCGTTCGGCGTCCACGAGCGTGGCCACGGCCGCCGCCAGCTGCGGGTGGCGGCGCAGATCCGGGTCGCCGTCGAGGAGAGCGATCGCCTCCGCTCGCGCCTCGGTGATCAGATCGGCGTCGCGGAGCAGCGAGAGGAGCTGGAGGTGCTTGCGGCGCCCGGACTGGACGGCCCCGAGCACGTCGCCTTCGTGCCGTTGCTCGAGGTCCAGTTCGGCCAGGCGGAAACCGTCCAGGGTGGAGGCGACCGCGTCGAGGCGCTGCCGGGCGTCGGAACCCGCCGGTGCGTCGGTCACGAGCAGACACAGGCCCGGCGCGCTGCCACGCCCGACCCGTCCTCGCAGCTGGTGCAGCTGCGATACGCCGAACCGGTCGGCGTCCATCACCACCATCATCGTGGCGTTGGGCACGTTGACGCCGACCTCGACCACGGTCGTGGCGACCAGCACGTCCAACGCGCCATCGGCGAAGGCCCGCATGACCGTGTCCTTGTCGTCGGCGGGCAGCCGACCGTGCAACACGCCGATCCGCAGCCCGGCCAGCGGACCGGACTCCAGCTTCGCCGCGACGTCGAGCACCGCCATCGCGGGGCGCCGACCGGCGGTCGACGACGCTGCGCCTTCGTCGGTGTCCTCGTCACCGATGCGGGGGCACACCACGTACACCTGGTGGCCGGCGGCCACTTCTTCCCGCACCCGCTGCCAGGCCCGTTCGAACAGGGCGGGCCGTTCCTGCACCGGTACCACGTGGGTGGCGATCGGCGAGCGGCCACGCGGCAGCTCGCGCAGGACGGAGACCTCCAGGTCGCCGTAGACGGTCATCGCGACCGTCCGTGGAATCGGGGTCGCCGTCATCACCAGGACGTGCGGCGGCTGGTCGGCTTTGGCGCGCAGCGCGTCACGCTGCTCCACCCCGAACCGATGCTGCTCGTCCACGATCACCAGACCGAGGTCGCGGAACTCGACCTGCTCGTACAGCAGGGCGTGGGTGCCGATGACGATCCCGGCCTCGCCGGTGCGTACCGCCGCGACGGCCTGGCGGCGGGCCGCCGCCGGCAGCGAGCCGGTCAGCAGGGCCACCTGGGTGCCGGCCGGGTCACCGCCCAATTCGCCGGCGCGGCCGAGCGGACCGAGCAGGTCTCGTACGCCGCGGTAGTGCTGGGCGGCCAGCACCTCGGTGGGGGCCAGCAACGCCGCCTGCCCACCGGCGTCGACGACTTGGAGCGCCGCCCGCAGGGCACAGACAGTCTTGCCGGAGCCGACCTCGCCCTGGAGCAGACGGTGCATCGGGTGGGACCGGGCCAGATCCGCGGCGATCTCCTCCCCCACCGTCCGCTGGCCGTCGGTCAGCTGGTACGGCAAGGCCGCGTCGAAGGCGGCGAGGAGCCCGTCGTCGCGCCGTGGCCGGGGGGTGGCTGGCCAGGCGGCGGCGCGCAGCTTCCGCTGCACCAGGGTGAGCTGGACAGCGAACGCCTCGTCCCACTTGAGACGTTTCCGGGCTGGGCCGAGCGCGTCCCACGAGGTCGGCCGGTGGATGTCACGCAGCGCGGTGGCCAGGTCGACCAGCCGACGGGCGGCGCGCAGGTGCGACGGCAGTGGGTCGACGATCTGCACCGCCTCCAGCACCGCCCGCACCGCCCGGGTGATCTCCCGGATCTTCATCTGCTTGGTCGCCGGGTAGATCGGGATCAGTTCGGAGGCGTAGTCCTCGGCGACCTCCTCACTGGGGTCGTCGAGGAGTTCGACGTCCGGGTGGGTCAGCTGTCGGGCTCCCCCGCGACCGGACCGGAACTCACCGACCGTGCCGGCGAACAACCCCCACCGTCCGGGGCGTAGCTGCTTCTCCCGCCACGCCTGGGTGCGCCGGTCCCGGTCGAAGAAGACCAGGGTCAGCTCGTCTCCGGTGTCGTCGCTGATGACCACCTGGGTGATGAAGCCGGGGCGGCGGCGCATCGGCCGGGACGACGTCCGCACGATCCGGGCCTGGAGCGTCACCCGCTGGTCCAGTTCGAGGTCGGCGATGGTGGTGAGCGTGCCGCGCTGCTCGTACCGGCGGGGAAAGTAGAACAGCAGGTCCCGGGCGGTGTGCAGATCCAGTTCGCGCGCCAGCTTCGCCGCGCCGCGGCCGAGGAGCTCGGACAGCGGCGTGTCGAGTGTGGCAGCGGTCAACGGGTCACTCCACGCCCAGCAGCAGCGGATGGGTCAGCTGCCCACCATGGTGGACCCGCACCTCGACGAACGGCCATCGACGCGCCAGGTGCACGGTGAGCTGATCGGCGAGGCCGGCAGGCGCCGCCGATCCGATGACGAGGGTCACCAGTTCTCCCCCGCCTCCCAGCAGCCGATCCACCAGCTCCCGACTGACCTCGGTGACGTCCTGGCCGATGACGTGGACCTCGTCTTCGACGAGCCCGAGCACGTGACCGGCGCGGCAGCGCCCGACCACGGTGAGAGCGTCGCGGGTGGCGTGGCCGACGTGTGCGTAGCGGCAGGCACCCGCCGCCTCGGCCATGGCGATCACGTCGTCTTCGAACCGCCGCGACGAGTCCCGTACGGCGAGGGCGGCGAGCATCTGCACCGGTGAGGAGACCGGCACCACCGCGACGCGGAGCCCGTCGCCTTCCACCTCGGCGACCGCGACGTCGGCGGCGGCCCGGGCTTCGGCGCCGGTGACGAGCACCACCACCTGTCCGGCCCCGGTGGCCCGGATGGCGGCGCTGATCTCGGCCGGGTTGGGGTCACCGGCGATGACCCGCGCGCCCTCGCTGGCGAACAGTGACACGAGTCCTTCGCCGGTCGCCGCCACGGCGACGATGTCACGGCCGCCCGCCGCCGCTGGCTCCACCAGGCGGGTCACTGAGATCTGGTGCGGCCGCCCGGCCGCTAGACCGGCCTCCAACGCGGCTCCGACGTCGTTGACGTGGACGTGCACCTTCCAGGTGCCGTCACCGACGCCGACGACCACCAGCGAGTCGCCGAGCTCCGCCAGTCGAGTGCGCAGCCCGGCCACCGCGGCGTCGTCGGCGTCGAGCAGGTACTGCACCTCGTAGCCGTACACGGCGGAGCCCATCTCACGCACCATCCGCAGCGCGGGGCGTTCTGACGGCCGGACCGGTGCGTGGCCCGCCACCACTTCGGCCAGCGTGTCGAGCAGCACCACCAGCCCACGCCCACCGGCGTCGACCACGCCGGCCTCGGCGAGCGCCGGGAGTTGCTCCACGGTCCGGGTCAGCGCCGCGGCGGCGGCGTCGGCGGCGGCCCGGGCGACCGTGGGCAGGTGGTCGGTGTCGGCCCCGTCGGCGGCCCGCGCGGCGGCGGTGACGACCGACAGGATGGTGCCCTCCACCGGTTCGGCGACCGCGGCGTACCCCTCTTTGGCGGCGGCGGTGAGTCCGTCGGCGAGGTAGCGGCCTCGGGCCACCGGCGCGGCGGCGAGCGTGTCGGCTAGTCCGCGCAGCAGCTCGGCGAGGATGAGCCCGGAGTTGCCCCGGGCGCCGGTCGCGGCGCCGCGCGCCATCACGTGCAGGGCCGAGCCGACGTGGGTGCCCACCTGCTCGGGCGGTGTCTCCTGGAGCGCACGCTGCGCCGCGGCGAACGTCAGCACCAGGTTGGTGCCGGTGTCTCCGTCCGGCACCGGATAGACGTTGAGGTCGTTGATTTCTTTCTCATGCCGGCGCAACGCAGCGAGGCCGGCGGCACACCAGCGGCGGACCGCGGCGGCGTCGAGCGTTTCCAGCACGGCCCGGAGTCTAACCGCGCACGGCGACTGTGATACCCGGCACAGGCGCTGGCGGGCGTGGGGGCGATGACACGACGATGACGCTGATCGGCTAGCCTTGACGGGTTGCCCGCGCTCGGCGGGCTCCGTGCGTGACCGAACACTGTGAGCGACCAGGAGTAACCGTGTCCAGCGTGTGCGACATCTGCGGCAAGAAGCCGGGCTTCGGCAACAACGTGTCCCACTCGCACCGGCGGACCCGGCGGCGGTGGCTGCCGAACATCCAGGTCGTGCGGACGCCTGCCGGTGGCGGGACCACCCGGAAGCTGCGTGTCTGCACCTCCTGCTTGAAGGCCGGCAAGGCCGTCCGGGCCTGAGGACCGTGACCCACCGGCCGCCTCGTGGCGGCCGGTGTGCTTTTGGGCGTCACAGATCGCGTCCGAGTGAGATGACCTCGGGCGAGTCGCGGTAGTAGCCGAAGTGCGGGATGGGTGTGTAACCGTGCGAGCGGTAGAGCGCGACCGCTTCCGGTTGCCGGGACCCGCACTCCAGGATCATGCGTTTGTGCCCGTGCGCCCGTGCTGACTCCTCCACCGCTTCCAGGACCCGACGCGCCACGCCGCGGCGGCGGGCCGACGGCGCGGTGTAGAGCCGTTTGAGTTCCGCGACCCCGTCGGCGTACTCACGCCAGCCGCCGCAGCCGACGGCTTTGCCGTCGAGGTAGGCCACGAGGAAGGCGCCTCGTGGCGCGGCGAAGTCCTCCGGGCTCACCGGCGTCTCGTCGCCTGATCCGCCGTAGCGTTGACCCAGGTCGGCCATGGCGGCGCTCACCAGCGCCTGGGCCACCATCGAGTCGTACCGCACCCGCTTGATCTCAACCCCGTGCACATAGACGAGGTTACGCGCTGGTGCCGGCTCCGTTACCGTGATCATCGCGACACTCGCGGTGCCACGCGTGGCCGACGTGTCCTATCGGCGCTCACGCCGCTGGGGTCGCGCGGGAGTGGCGAGGACCGCACCGGCATGTGCCCTGGCCTTCGGGTCCCGCCGCACCTTGGCGATGCTCGCGACGACCGTGACGGCGAGCACAGCCGCGATGACCAACAGCGACACTGGGGTGGTGACCTCAGGCACCCGCTCGTCGATCCCGTGTCCCCAGTGGAGAATGAGTTTGACGCCGATGAACCCCAGGATCACCGCCAGTCCAGTGGACAGGTAGACGAGTCGGTCCAGCAGGCCGGTCACCAGGAAGTACAGCGCACGCAGGCCCAGCAGCGCGAAGGCGTTGGCGACGAACACGATGTACGCCTCCTGGGTGACGCCGAACACCGCGGGGATAGAGTCGAGCGCGAACAGCAGGTCGGTGCCGCCGATCGCGATCAGCACGATCAGGAGCGGTGTCACCATGCGTCGACCGTCGACGCGGGTGAACATCTTGCCGTCGTGGTAGTCGTCGGTGACGGGCAGCAGCCGCCGCGAGGTCCGGACCAGGAAGTTGTTTTCGATGTCGGGGTCCTGGTTGCGGTGCCGGTACAGCTGCACAGCGGTCCAGATCAGCAGCGCCCCGAACACCAGGAACATGAAGGAGAACAGCGAGATCAGGGTCGCGCCGAGGGCGATGAAGAAGACCCTCAGGATCAGCGCCAGGACGATGCCGAAGATCAAGACCTTGTGTTGGTGCTGCTCCGGCACCGCGAACGTACTGAGGATCACGACGAAGACGAAGAGGTTGTCGACGGACAGGCTCTTCTCGACCAGGTACCCGGCGAAGTACTCCAGGCCGTAGTCCCAGCCGACGACGGACGTGAAGACCAGGCCAAACACGACGGCCGCACCGATGTAGAACACCGACCACCAGGTCGCTTCCTTGAAACCCACCCGGTGCGGGCGCGCTGCGATGATCAAATCCAATGCGAGCAGAGCGACGACGAGCCCGATCGTCACGGCCCAGCCGAGCCACGTGACCTCCACCGGCAACCTCCACACACCTGGTCACACCCCGGCGCCATGATCGGGGGCGCTCCACAGAGTACGTGGTGCCGGCACGGCGCTCGCGCCGGCCAGGGCGGTCAGCCCACCGGGCGGCGTAGGTGGTCCCAGCCGCTGGGGCCTTGGTGTTCGCGGCCGTCGACGGTGACGCCGTCGCCGACGACCACCCTGCCGACGGGCAGCCACTCGTCCGGCAGTGCGGTGCCGTCGGGGAAGGTGGCGGCGATGGCGTGGTCGTCACCGCCGGCGAGGATCCAGTCGTACGGGTCGACGCCGAGCGCCTCGGCGGCGTTGCGCATCTGGTCCGGCACCGGGAAGGCCGCGCGGTGTAAGTCGATCCCCACTTTGCTCGCGGCGCACACGTGGCCCAAATCGGCGACCAGCCCATCGGAGACGTCGATCATGGCGGTGGCGCCGAGCCGGGCTGCGGCCAGACCGGCAGAGTAGGGCACCTGCGGCCGCCGGTATGCGTCCACCAGCAGTTTCGGTGACCGGAAGCCGCGGGACAGCACGGTGTAGCCGGCGGCGGCGTACCCGAGCCGGCCGGTGACCGCCACCACGTCGCCGGGGCGGGCCCCGGCTCGGGTCACCGGTGACTGGCCGCCCAGGTCTCCGAGGGCGGTCACCGCGATGGTGAGGGTGGGGCTGGCGG
The DNA here is from genome assembly GCA_964438855.1 of uncultured Micromonosporaceae bacterium. GTDB lineage: Bacteria > Actinomycetota > Actinomycetes > Mycobacteriales > Micromonosporaceae > Natronosporangium. Next base: position 6,977 of record CAYTMR010000060.1, on the reverse strand, counting down.
TGATGTCACCGCCGACGACGCTCGCCCCGACCCGGGCCGCCTCGGCCGCGAGGCCGTCGGCGAGCCCTTCTACCCATGTGACGTCCGTGTCCGGGGGGACGCACAGGGCCACCAGCAGGGCGGTGGGGGTGGCGCCCATGGCGACGATGTCGGCGAGGTTCGCCGCCGCGGCGCGGTGGCCGACGTCGACTGAGCTGCCCCAGTCTTGCCGGAAATGCCGCCCGGCCACGAGCGCGTCGGTCGAGGCCACCACCCGCCCGTCCGGCGCGGCGACCACGGCAGCGTCGTCGCCTGGCCCGAGCAGTGTGGCGGGGTCCGTGCCGAGCCGGGCGGTGATCCGGGCGATGAGCCCGAACTCGCCGGTCTGCGTGACGCTCAATCTGCACCTTCCTGGGTTCGAAGCCTTCCCCGTACGGTAGTTTCACGAGCAGACGCGCGCACTGGACGACCGAGGAGGCGTGTCGTGGTCCAGGCCTACATCCTCATCCAGACGGAGGTCGGGAAGGCGCGTGACGTGGCCGCTGCGATTGCGCAGATCGAGGGCGTAGCCCGCGTCGACGTGGTCACCGGGCCTTACGACGTGATCGTGTTGACCGAGGCCGTTCGGTGGACGAACTGGGCAAATTGATCGTCAGCAAGATTCAACTCGTGGCAGGAATCACTCGGACCTTGACCTGCTCGGTGGTACACCTGTAGCCGTGGCCGATCCAGTTACCCGCACCGCGGCTCGCATCGCCGTGCTCGTCGCGGTGCCGCTGGCACTGCTGGCAGGCATCGGAACGTTCATCCTGCTGAGTAACACGGCGAGCGGCTCACCGGAGGACCCGGCGGCGGCCGAGTCGCCGGCGTCGGCTGCGCCGGTGGACACCCCGGTGACGACGGAGGAGCGCACCCTCACCGAGTGGGAGGAGGTCGTCTGCCGCGCGTTGCTGGCCAACTTGCCCACGGAAGTGGGTGAGCTCGCCCAGCGGCGGGTCACCGCCGGCCCTGAGCAGAACGCCGCCTTCGGCGACCCGGCGATCACGCTCGCCTGCGGGGTGCCGGCGGTCGACTACGAGCCCACCGACCAGGTGTGGCCGGTGTCCGGGGTGTGCTGGTACGCCGACGAGCGCGAGGACAGCACGGTGCTCACCACGCTCGACCGGGAGGTGCCGGTGAGCGTCACCGTGCCGGTGGAGTACGACGCGCCCTTGCAGCAGGTGGCCGGTTTCGCCGAGCCGATCCGCGAGTCGATCCCCGACTCGTCGGAGGCCCCGTCCGGCTGCCGCGAGCCGTAGGGCTACTGGTCGGTCCAAGGGTGACCACGGGGTTCTTCATCCGATCCGGTCGCCACGCACCGCTGATTGATCGCCCGATAGTCTTCCGCATCCGAGATCGCTTCTCTATGGAGGAGGACGACGGTCCACTAGAGATGCGGCCCCGTAGCGGTTCAGTGCGATAATTCGTCTATCTGATCCACTTGGAGGGCCGGATGACCGGAGTGGAGTTGATCGTGGCCGCGTTGGCGGCGGGGGCCGCCGCTGGTGTGACCGACACCGCCGGCAGCATGATCCGTGACAGTTACGCTGGCCTGAAGACACTCTTGGTCAAGCGGCTCGGGTCTGGGAAGAAGGCCCGCGAAGCGCTCGAGGCCAACGCGACGGACCCTAAGGTGTGGCAGGAGCGCATCGGCGACGACTTGGCGGCCTCCGGGGCGAGCGGTGACGAGGACATCCTCGCCGCGGCACGGCGACTGCTCAGCCTCTTGGAAGGAAAGAGCTCCGAGGCGCACTCACCTGGGCGCGACGGGGATAGCTACCACGTCCAGCAGAACCACGGATTCGTCGGACCGGTCCATGGCCCCGCCACCGTCATCCACAACCAGATAGTCCCCCCGGCCTGGCCGGGGACGGCGTAGGGTCAACCGTTCCCGGCACCCCGACAGACCCTCTCAGCGGCCAGCCCATCGTCAACATCAGCATCCATCCCGGGCAGGGCGCACCCGACTCGCCGGTGTTCGCAGCCCGGCGTACTCCGGTCTCCTGGCCGTACGTCGTCGGCGTGGTGCCGACGTTGGCGGACTGCTTTCAAACCCGCGCCGCGGTTGACGAACTGAGGGCTGTGGTCGGTCATAGCGGTGGCACGGCGATCTTGACCACCTCTCACACTGGCCTGTTGTCGGGCATGGGCGGGGTCGGCAAGACGCAGCTGGCGGCCCAGCTCGCCACGCGGTTGTTGAGCGAGGGCCGACTGGACCTGCTGGTGTGGATCACGGCGACGTCGCGGCAGGCGATCCTCGAACGCTACGCCCAGGCCGCGGTCGACCTCGCTGTTCCTGGTGCGGACGGCAGGAACGTCGAGCGCGACGCTGAACGCTTCCATGCGTGGTTGACCACCGCAGGGTGCCGCTGGTTGGTGGTGCTGGATGACGTGACCGAAGCGGCGCACCTTCGGGGACTGTGGCCGCCGGCCACGCCGACTGGCCGTGCAGTGGTCACCACCCGCCTGCGAAGCGCCGCGCTGTCCGGCGCAGGTCGCCATCTCATCCGAGTCGGAGGGTTCGGCGAGGACGAAGCGGAGGCGTACGTTCGCGCCCGGCTGCGTGAGCACCCGCAATTGGCGGACGACCCAGCCGGCCTCGCCGAGGATCTTGGCTACCTCCCATTGGCGCTGTCGCAGGCCACCGCGTTCATGCTCAACGAAGAGATCGCGTGCAGCGAGTACCGGCAGCGTCTGGTTGACCGATGGCACCGCTTGGACGACTTGGTGCCTTCTCCCGAGGAGCTACCCGACGACTACCAACGCACCATCGCGGCGGCCTTGTCGCTGTCGGAGGAGGCCGCCGATCAAGCCCGGCCTACCGGTCTGGCGACGCCTTTGCTGCGGTTGACGAGCGTGCTGGACCCCGCGGGTATCCCCTCCACGGTGTTTACCAGCGCCGCTGCGCGGCGATGGATCGCCAGTGAGCTGACGAGTCCAGGTAGGGCCGTGAATCCCAATGGCACGGACGCCCACGGATCCGCCTCAGAAGTGGAGGTTGATCTGGTGCGATCAGGCTTGCGGGTGTTGCACCGCTTCAACCTCGCCACAGTCGATGACGGAACGGTAAGGGTGCATGGTTTGGTCCAGCGGACAATCCGGGACCGGCTCGACGACGCACAGCTGGGCACGATCGTAACCGCCGCAGCTGACGCCCTGGTCGAAACCTGGCCCTCTATCGAGAGTGACAGGACCCTGTGCCAGGTTCTCCGCACCAACACAGAGGTTCTTCACCAGCACGGCCAAGGTGCCCTGCTCACACCGGACGTACACCCGGTCCTCTTCACGAGCATCAATAGTCGCGGAGTGTGGGGGACCCTACCGGTGCCGCCAACGAACTCCAACAACTCCTCCACGACAGGATGCGCATCCTCGGCCCCGACCACCCCGACACCCTCACCACCCGCCGAGCCCTTGCCTACTGGCAGCGAGAGGCGGGGGAGTCGTGACGTCACTTGCTATATCGCCTGCAATTCACCGAGAACAGGAGCTTTCCGTATTCGGGCCGGTTGAACGTGACAACGTGTCACAACCTGCCCTGGCGAGGCGGTCGCTCACCACTGCCTGGGGCGATCCTTGACCCAGGAAACCATTGCTACACCAGCTCACCCACGTGGTGACGCCGTCCTCCTCTAATCAAATATCGTTCACGGCGGTGGCCCCTGCGCCGGCACACGCTCCATCAAGGAGCCGACAGTTCGGAAGTTGATGATCTGATAACCCCACCAGCAATTGCATAGCGTAATCGTGGCTTACGCCGCAAGGCGGCAGAGCTCAAGCGCAAGTTGGTCGCGTTCTGTTATAGCTCCGTGACGAGCCAGTCGACCGATGTCCATGGGTATCGCTTGGCGACATCGACTGTGTCGCTGTGCCGCTCGCGAAGGAATCTGGTTAAGCCGATTGCCATTTCATAGCTATTTTGAACGGTGTAAACTCACATTCTTTTCGTGGTCTGAGAATACCCGCATACGCAGCTTTCCCGCAGCTTGCTGATCTCCTCTGAGGTCACGTAGCTATGTTCCTCTCGGAAGCGCAGGTACAGCCACTACTCGACGCACGGGTTTCGATAGGGAACCACGACTATGGTGCCGGTCGGCAAACCGGACAGCCTCAGTGAGGCGCTATGCGCCGACATCGAATAAGCACCAACTTGGTCGTACTTCTCGTAGCGGCCCGCAGCCTCGTTCGGTGCGCGCCGCTGGTGCTCGATCGCGGCCTTCACGAGCTGAGACGGTTCTCCGTGACCACGTCCAATATTGGTGGTGATGGTGACCGCGGGTTGAGCGGGCGGTCGCGTCGCCTGCTCAGTCGCTGTCATCCTCCGAAGCGACGAGAACCTCGAGCATCTCGTCATCGAAGAGCAGAACTGCACCGTAGCGACGTTTCAGATAGCGTCCCTCGACGTCGTCAACGCCCCGCGCCCGGAATTCGTGAGCGGGAACAGCCGCGTGGCACCATTCCAGTCTCTGTCCGTGAGCCACACTTGGTCCCGCGCCAGACGCACACCGTCGTGTCGACCGAGCAGACCCACGTCGTGGCTGTTGAAAATGAGCTGTATGCCACCAACACCCGATCGGACACCGCGGCGACCTCGACACAGTTGCCGCCCTGAGAACTGGACCGGGAGGACTTGCGCCACCACAATGACATCGCGGCCACGTGCATCCGCGCCATTACGGTGGCGAGGGTCGAGAAGTTGTCGCGTCGTGGGCTTCGCGGTGCGCAAGCACCGCCGCCATGTTGTGCTCGGCCCAGCTCTTGAGACTGCGCACCGGCTCAAGGAGGGAACGGCCGAGGGCGGTCAGTTCATACGTGACCGTGACTGGCACGGTCGGCGTCACGGTGCGGGTCACCAGACCGTCCCGCTCCAGGGAGCGCAGGGTCTGGGTCAGCATCTTCTGGCTGACACCGGCCAACGTGCGGGCCAGTTCGGAGTACCGCAAAGGACGCGGTCCTCCGCCGTTGCCCACCGTGGACCCGTGGGAACCACCGCCACCGAGCGCGCACAGAACCAGGACAACCCATTTGTCGGAGATCCGGTCGAGAAGCTGCCTGCTGGGGCAAGCTGCCAGAAACGCGTCGAACTGGGCCTTGGCCGCCGCTCGCCGTTGCGCTGCCGTCCTCGTGGCCATCCAAGCCTCCCCTCACCGGCGAGTCTTACGCACCGCAACGTGCCCTCTTCCCGATAGAGAGTGACTCTCTCATGATGGGGCAACGGGACGAACCACTCCACCGCGCCGCCGTCGAGTGCGGCCTTGGCCCGCGCGTCGAGGCGTGCCCTACACGGCCTAGGAAAGACCGATGGTGTCCAGCTCGGCGAGGTCGTCGTCGGAGAGGGTGAGCCCGGCACCGGCGACGTTCTCCCGCAGGTGTGCGATGGACGTGGTGCCGGGGATCAGCAGAATGTTCGGCGAGCGCCGCAGCAGCCATGCCAGGGCGACCGACATGGGTGCGGCTTCGCGTCGCGCGGCCACTGCGGACAGGGTGTCGGACTGTAGCGGGGAGAAGCCGCCGAGCGGGAAGAACGGCACGTACGCGATGCTTTGGTCGGCGAGCGTGTCGATCAGCTGGTCGTCGTGGCGGTAGGCGAGGTTGTACATGTTCTGCACGCTGACGATCGGCGCGATCGACTGTGCTTCTTCCACCTGGTCGGGTGTGGCGTTGCTCAGGCCGAGGTGGCGGATCAGACCCTGCTGCTGAAGGTCCACGAGGGTCTCGAACGCCTCGGCGACCGAGCCGGGCTTGGGTCCGGTGGCATCGCCGAGCCGCAAGTAGACCAGGTCGAGGACGTCCAGGCCCAGGTTCTTCAGGTTGTGGTGCACCTGGTGGTGCAGGCTTTGCGGGTCACGCGCCACCGGCCAGCCGCCGTGCTCGTCCCGGTAGGCACCCACTTTGGTCGCGATGTGCAGCGACTCGGGGTACGGGTGCAACGCCTCGCGGATCAGTTCGTTGGTGATGCGGGGTCCGTAGGCGTCGGAGGTGTCGATGTGGGTGATGCCGAGGTCGACGGCCTCGCGGAGGACGGCGAGTGCGCCGTCGCGGTCCGGTGGCGGTCCCATGACGCCGGGCCCGGCGAGTTGCATGGCGCCGTAGCCGAACCGGGTGACGGTCAGGTCCCCCATGGTCCAGGTGCCGCCGGGGAGGGAGGTGGAGACCACGCTCATGTTCCTGCCTTTCGTTTCGACGCTGGGTACAGGTGCGTCCCGGATTCCTCCCCAACTATCCGGGTAAAGCTTCCAATCCGGAAGTAGGAACCTCAAAGTGCGTAACGAATGAAAAGGTAGTCAGGGAGCGGCGCTCGGTCCCGATCTGTACTCAGCGGTCGAGGGTGGGTGACCACTCTTCGGCGAAGGTCTCCATCCGACGCAGCACCTTCTCGATCGCCTCGGGCGCCGCGTCCGGCGGGTAGCCGTGCTTGGCCAGCAAGCGTTTGATGGTCGAGCGCAGCTTGGCGCGTACGTCCTCGCGTGAGGCCCAGTCGACTGTCAACGACCGCCGCACCGAGCGGACGAGGTCGCGGGCGATGTCGGCGAGGATCCCCTCGCCCATTTCCGTAACCGCGGCTTCGTTGGTGGCGACCGCGTCGTAGAAGGCCAACTCGTCGTCGGTCAGCGGCGGATCGAACCGCTCGCCGCGGCGGCTCTCCTCGCTCACCTCCTTGGCGAACGCGACCAGCTCGGCCAAGATCTCGGCGGAGGTCATCACGCGCGCCATCCCAGCAGTGTTCCGACCAACGCCGCAGCTATCGGCGCAGAGGCCGGTCGTCTGCCTGAACTTCGTCGTCTCCTCCAAGCGCCCCGAGCCACGGTCCGTTCAGGCCTTGGGCTGGTGAGGGTCGGCGCCTTTCGGTTTGACGAGGACCGTCTCCGGCCGCGCCGGCACGTGCATTCCCTCGGCCTGTCGACGCCACCGCGGAATGCCCTCATCCTCCGCGTACAGGCCCAACACCTCCATGATCG
>CAYTMR010000059.1:0-19922 GCA_964438855.1 uncultured Micromonosporaceae bacterium | reverse complement strand
CCAACGACGCCCCGGCGATCCGTACCGCCGACGTCGGGCTGGCGCTGGGCTCGCGGGCCACCGCCGCAGCCCGGCACGCCGCCGACGTCGTAGTGACCGACAACCGCATCGAGACCGTCGTCGACGCGGTGGTGGAGGGCCGCTTGTTGTGGACTTCGGTACGACAAGCGGTGGCGGTGCTCCTGGGCGGCAACGCCGGCGAAGTGGCGGTGACGGTCGGCAGTGGTCTGTTGGGCGGGCGTACGTTTGGCCCTCGACAACTGCTGCTGGTGAATCTGCTGACGGACGTGGCGCCGGCGATGGCGTTGGCGGCCCGCCCGCCGCGGGGCGTCACCGAGGCCGACCTGCTGGCCGAGGGCCCCGCCGCGTCACTGGGGAAGGCGCTCGACCGGGACCTACGAGTACGGGCGGTGGCGACCGCCGGCGCGGCGGGCGCGGCCTGGTGCGCCGCGCGGCTCACCGGCACGGCCGCCCGCGCCACCACGGTCGCCCTGGTGGCGTTGGTGAGCGCCCAGCTGGGGCAGACGGCTCTCGCTGCTCGGGGCGACCCGTTGGTCACCGCTGCCTGCCTGGCGTCGTTCGGGTTGCTGCTGTCCGCGGTACAGGTGCCCGGGCTGAGTCACCTGCTGTCCTGCCGGCCCCTGGGACCGGTCGGGTGGAGCATCGCGTTGGGCGCGGCCGCCACCGCGACGGTGGGCGCGCAGTACTACCAGCGCATGCGACGGGAGCACACCGGTGGTGGCGACGAGCCGGACGATGGCGGCGGGGGTTTGCCGGACGGGGCGAAGGGTATGCAGCCGGTACCGCTACGGGAAAGGGGGGAGGCGGCGTGAAAGCTGTCGTCTACAAGGAGCCACACACGGTCGAGGTCGAGGAGGTTCCCGATCCCAGGATCGAGTCGCCCACCGACGTGATCATCCGGGTGACCTCCACGGCCATCTGCGGGTCCGATCTGCACATGTACGAGGGTCGTACCGCGGCCGAGCCCGGCACCGTCTTCGGCCACGAGAACATGGGCGTGATCGAGGAGATCGGCTCGGGAGTGGTCAGCCTCCGCAAGGGCGATCGGGTCTCGGTGCCGTTCAACGTGGCGTGTGGGTTCTGCAAGAACTGTCTCGCCCAGCGGACCGGCTTCTGCCTGACCGTCAACCCCGGCTTCGCCGGAGGCGCCTTCGGCTACGTTCAGATGGGCCCGTACACCGGCGGCCAAGCGGAGTATCTGCGGGTGCCGTTCGCCGACTTCAACTGCCTACCGTTGCCACCGGGAACGGAGCACGAGAACGACTTCGCCATGCTCTCGGACATCTTCCCGACGGGATACCACGCCGCGGCGATGGCCGACGTCGGCACTGGTGACACCGTCACCGTCATGGGCGCCGGTCCGGTGGGGCTGATGGCGGCCTACTCGAGCCTGCTGCGTGGCGCCGCCAAGGTGTTCGTGGTGGACCGGGTGCCGAACCGCCTACGACTGGCCGAGCAGATCGGGGCGATTCCGATCAACTACGCCGAGGCAGACCCGGTGATGCAAATTCTGGACGCCAACGGCGGTGAAGGTACCGACAAGGGCATCGACGCGGTGGGCTACCAGGCCACCGTGCCCGAGGGCGAAGAGCAGCCGGCGGTGGTGCTCGACACTCTGGTGGAGATCGTACGCCCCACCGGAATGCTGGGAGTGGTCGGACTCTATGTCACCCATGACCCTGGCGCACCGACTGAGGAGGCCAGCCGCGGCGAGCTGCTGTTCAAGATCGGTCGGTTCTTCGAGAAGGGTCTGCGGATGGGAACCGGCCAGGCCAACGTGAAGTCCTACAACCGCCAACTCCGGGACATGATCATCGCTGGGCGCGCGAAGCCGAGCTTCGTGGTCTCCAAGGAGGTGCCGCTGGAGGCGGCGCCGGAGGCTTACGCGAAGTTCGACGCCAGGGAAGAGGGCTACTCGAAGGTGGTGCTCAAGCCGGCCGCCGCCTGATCGCCCGGTGTGCATGCACGGTAGAAAGGGGGGATGATCCGAGTCTTTCTCCTCGACGACCATGAGGTGGTGCGTCGTGGACTCACCGACCTCCTCGAAGCTGAGGGCGACATCGAGGTGGTCGGTGAGTCGGCTTCTGCGGTCGAAGCTGCCCGACGTATCCCGGCGCTTCGGCCAGATGTGGCGATCCTGGACGCGCGCCTGCCCGACGGCAACGGCATCGACGTGTGTCGTCAAGTGCGGAGTGTCGACCCCTCAATTCGAGGGCTGATCCTCACGTCGTACGAGGACGACGAGGCCCTCTTCGCCGCCATCATGGCCGGCGCCGCTGGCTACGTCCTCAAACAGATCCGCGGTACGGACCTGGTGGAGTCCGTGCGGCGGGTGGCGGCTGGGCAGTCTCTGCTGGATCCGGCCGTCACCCAGCGCGTGCTCGAGCGCATACGACACCCTCAACAGGAACCCCCGGAGCTGCGCGCACTCACCGACCAGGAACGCCGCATCCTCGCGCTGATCGCGGAAGGGCTGACCAACCGGCAGATCGCCAGCCGGATGTACCTGGCGGAGAAGACCGTCAAGAACTACGTCTCGAGCCTGCTGGCAAAGCTCGGTCTGGAGCGGCGCACCCAGGCAGCGGTACTCGCCACTCGACTGCTGGGTAACCGAGGTCTCGATTAGAGGTCGATGGTCAACCGGCCTCAGGCGTCGACGACCTCGATCGTCTGAGACGCGTCCAGGCGCGGCGGGTGGGGTGGCGAAGCCTGATGCGGGTCGACCAGCCCGAGCCGCAGTACCACGTACGGGTGTCCCAACCCGGCGAGGAGCCGGCGTAGCACCGCCCGCGGCGCCGGGGTCTCCACCACGGCGCTGAACGGCACGACCGCGACGCCCCGCTCCGTCGCGGCGAGCCACGCAGCAGACAGCGCCTCGCCAGCACGCAGCCAACCACTGGGGTCGTCCCGCTCCCCGAAGATCAACGTGAAGCTGGCTCTACCACCGTCGGTGTCGGCCCGCAGGGTGCCCCGCCGGCCGAAGTCCCGGGTCGGCAGGTCGGTCTGGTCGTGGGAACTCGGAATGACCGTGGGCGGCAAGCCCGTCCCCGGCTGCGGACCGTCGACCCAGTAGATGATCTCCGCCCTGCGTGCGGGGTCAGCCTCCTCCAGCGCTTCGGCCCGGGACAACGCCACCGCCAGCTCACTCAACTGTTCCTCGCGCAGGACGTGGAGATGGGCACCCTCCGCTTCGACCGCCGAGCGGATGGCTGCTACGTGCTCGATCGGCACGGGCTCGTCGAGAACCGGTCGCCGGTCGGTGTGCCGGGTAAGCGTGGCCTGGAACCGGCGCATCGCTGCGGGTGTGACCCCGATACGCTCGCCGAGCGTGATCCGGGCCAGAAAATCCGGATCGTCTGGCTCCGGCTGTCGGACGACATCCGGCTGCCATCCCTGCGCCTCGATCGCCACTCGGGCGTGGTGCAGGGCCGCGCCGCAACTGATCATGAGCAGGCGGCCCTGTGGGTCGGCCACGCCCAGCTGCCGGCTCCGGTCGGCGCGCAACTCCATCCAGTCGGGGTGGACGCGCCACCGCCACGGTTGGGTGTTGTGTACCGAGGGCGCTCGCCCAGCAGCGCGGGCGCCCTCGGCGAGGACCGCGGCCGGGCTCCGATCAGTGGCCATGGTCTTAGCATGGCACGGCACGCTCCGCCGCACATCGCGTCGGCGGATGGACCTCGACCGCCGATGCGATCGGGACGCGTCCACGCCGGGGAGACCAGCCACACCCTGTCGCTCCCCGACGCGGGCTCCTCCGCCAGGTCGCGAAGCCGTCGACAGTGGGCGGTACGTCATGGGCGATAGCGAGTGGACGGGCTCACGGGAACTCGTCCGGCCGGGGCTGGCGCACGAGATCGGCGTAGCGCCGGTGACAGGCGCCATAGATGGCGTAGTTCAGCCGGGCATCACTCAGGGTCAGTTCACCGTTTGGACCGTCCGGTAAGACCAGCGAGACCTCCTTCTCGCTGCGGCCGTCGTCGGTCCAGAAGCACACCGGACAGGTGCTGCACCCAGTTCGGTAACCGCAGCAGGGGCAGCGCGGGATTTGAGGATCGGTCACGCGGATAGGGTTATCACGACGCTCCACACAGCAACCTATCGGGTGTACACCGGTTCACCTTCCGGCCCGGACCCGGGTAGCCTGGCGAACGGGCGCACCTTTGCCAGCCACGGCCTGTGGAGGTGCCAATGAACCGGTATGCCCCCGTTAGCCCGTCCGCTACTCCCGCCGCCCACGACCTGCTGGACCTGCTCTACCGATTGTCAGGCCGAGGGCTGCTCACCGGTCAGCACAACCAGCCGCTGCACGGTTCAGCATGGACCCGCCGATTGCAGGAGATCACTGGTCGGACACCGGCACTGTGGGGTCAGGACATCGGCTTCTCCGCTCCCGGCACATTGGATGGAGTGGACCGCAGGGACGCCAATGTCGCCGAAGCGGTGGCCTGGGACCGCCGTGGCGCAGTGATCACCTACACCTGGCACGCGGTCTGCCCCATGGACGAGGAGCCGGTCGCGTTCAACGGGGGCATCATCCGCGACATCGATCCCGCCGACTTCGACGCGGTACTCGACCCAGGCACGCCGCTGCACCAACGGTGGCAGGCACAGGTGGACGAGGCCGCGGAGGTGTTGCGGCGCCTCGGGGCCGCTGGCGTGCCGGTGCTCTGGCGCCCCTACCACGAGATGAACGGCCCGTGGTTCTGGTGGGGTGGCGAACCGGAACGTTTCGTGGCGCTGTGGCGGATGCTCTTCGAACGACTCACCGGCCACCATGGGCTCACCAACTTGGTTTGGGTGTGGAGCCCCAACGTTCCCTACGACGCCGCAGCGCCGTTCGCGCCCTACTTCCCCGGCGCCGACGTCGTGGACGCGCTCGCGGTCGACACCTATGGTGGCCACTTCGAACGAGAGAACTACGAGGCGCTGCTCGAACTCGCCGACGGCCGCCCCATCGGGCTCGGTGAGGTCGGCACCCTGCCGGATGTGGAGGTGCTGGCCGACCAGCCGCGCTGGGCGTGGTTCCTCGGGTGGCCGGAGGTGCTCACCGACGCCAACGACGACACCACCATCCGAGCCGTCTACGGACATCCGCGGGCGGTCACGCTGGAGGACCTGCCCCGCTGGCGGCCAGCGGTCTCGGCCTGACCAGCGCAAGCTCCGGTGCCACGCCGGTGAGCGGGGAATACTCGAGCCATGCGCATGATGAACGACACCGGCGTGGAGTTGACCTACGACGACGTCTTCCTGATGCCGAATCGGTCACCCGTGGCGTCGCGTCGCCTGGTGGACCTCGCTTCGGACGACGGTTCCGGCACGACCATTCCGCTCGTAGCCGCGAACATGACGGCGGTGTCGGGACGGCGGATGGCCGAGACCATCGCCCGGCGCGGTGGATTGGCGATCATCCCGCAGGACATCCCGGCCGACGTGGTGGCCGACGTGATCGCCTCGGTGAAACAGCGGCACGCCGTCTACGACACTCCGGTGGTGCTCGGACCGACCGACACCGTCGCGGAAGCCTTGGCGCTGCTGCCGAAGCGAGCACACGGCGCGGTGGTGGTGGTCCAGCAGGGCCGGCCGGTGGGCATCGTCACCGAGGCCGACTGCGCCAACGTCGACCGGTTCACCCAGCTGCAGGTGGTGATGTCGCGCGAGCTGCTCACCCTGCCGGCTGACATCGATCCGGAGGCCGCCTACCACCGACTTACCGCTGGTAACCACCGGGTCGCCCCGGTCGTGGACTCCTCGGGCGCGCTGGTCGGAGTACTCACACGTAAGGGGGCACTACGGGCCGGCCTCTACCGCCCCGCTCTCGACTCGCAGGGCCGCCTGCGCATCGGCGCGGCGGTGGGCATCTCCGGAGACACCGCCGGGCGGGCGGCGAAGCTCCTTGCTGCCGGCGCCGACGTGCTGGTGGTGGACACCGCGCACGGTCATCAGGAGCGGATGCTGACCGCACTGCGAGAGGTGCGCGGACTGGAGCCGACGGTGCCCGTCGTGGCGGGCAACGTGGTCACCGCCGAGGGAGTCGCTGACCTGGTGAAGGCCGGAGCCGACATCGTCAAGGTGGGCGTAGGTCCGGGAGCCATGTGCACCACACGCATGATGACCGGGGTGGGACGGCCACAGTTCTCCGCGGTGCGCGAGTGCGCGGCGCGTGCGCGGGAGCTGGGCGCCTACGTGTGGGCCGACGGTGGCATTCGCCGTCCCCGGGACGTCGCCTTGGCGCTGGCGGCGGGTGCGTCCAACGTGGTGATCGGGTCGTGGTTCGCCGGCACCCATGAAGCCCCGGGCGACCTGCAGCACGACATGGACGGCCGTCCTTACAAGGAGAGTTTCGGAATGGCGTCGGCCCGGGCCGTGCTCCATCGCAACGCCAGCCAGTCGGCGTACGAGCGGGCCCGGATGACCCTGTTCGACGAAGGCATCTCGGCGGCCAAGATGTACCTTGATCCGCAGCGACCAGGAGTCGAGGACATCATCGACATGATCATCGCGGGTGTCCGCAGCGCCTGCGCGTACGCCGGCGCGGCGGATCTCGCCGAATTCCGCGAGCGCGCGGTGGTGGGGGTGCAGACCAGGGCCGGCTATGTGGAGGGCCAGCCGGTCTACGGCAGCTGGTGAGGTGGGTCTACCGTTGCCGCACCAGCTCGGGCGCGGCGGTGTCCAGCGGCACCGCCTTGGACCGGACCAGGCCTAGCTGCGCGGCCTGACGTGGCTGCATCGCCTCCAACAACCAGTCGGTCACGATCCGCAGCCGGTTGGCTGGCATGGAGAACAAGTGATGGGCGTAGGTGACCATGGCGCCCAGCGGCGACGGCAACGGCACTCCGAGCGGATTGGCCGCGGCCCGCAGTCCGCCAAGATCCACAAGGAACCCGAGGCTGCGATGACGGTAAGGGCGAGGAAACCCGAGCCCCAGTGAGGCGGCGACGTTGTCGGCCGCCCGGCGCCCTTGCCGGACGGCGTGCTGGGCGGTCATAGGGGTGATGTGGCCGGGACGGGTGAGGTCCGGCACGGCGGCAGCGTCACCACAGGCGAACACCTCAGGATGACCAGGGACGGTGAGGTACTCGTCGACGACCAGCCGGCCCTTGCGGGTGTCCAGGCCGAGGCCGCTGATCAGGGGATCCGGGCGCACCCCCACGCACCAGGCGAGGGTGCGGGTCGGCACGTGCTCGCCGTCGGACAGACGCACCCCGCCGGCGTACGCCTCTTCGACCGTGGTGCCCACCCGAACCTCGACCCCACGCCTGGCCAATACTTCCGCGGTGAGGCGGGACAGGCGCTCGTCCAGCTCCGGCAGCACCCGCGAGGCGATGTCCACCAGCAACCAACGCGGCCGTATCCGACGCAGCCGTGGATGCAGTCGGGTCAACGCACGGGTCAGCAGCTGACCGTGCGCCGCCAGTTCGGTGCCGGTGTAACCGGCGCCCACCACTACGAAGGTGCACCGGGCCGCACACTCGGCGGGATCGTCGGCGGCCGCCGCCAGCTCGATCTGCCGGATGATGTGGTCGCGTAGGTAGAGCGCCTCGGGCAGGCCCCGGAAACCACGGGCGTGCTCGGCGACGCCGGGGATCGGCAGCAGTTTGTTGACACTGCCGACCGACAACACCAGCCGGTCGAAACCCAGTTCGCGCGGGTTGTCCTCGAGATCGGTCAGCATGACGCGACGGCGCTCGAGGTCGACCGTGGTCACCTCACCCGGCACGAGCCGTACTCCGGGCAAGGCGGCGGTCAGCGACACCGCCACCCGCCTCGGGTCGAGGACGCCGCTGGCGACCTGGGGTAGCAGCGGTAGGTACAGGAAGTAGTTGGTCGAACTCACGACCACGATCTCCGCGCGGTGCCGCATCAGCCGTTGCAGCCTGCGGGCCGCGTTGAACCCGGCGAACCCGGAGCCGACGATCACGATCCGTGGCCGGCGTAGCGTTGCTCCCCTCACCTGCACCTTCCTTCCCCGGATCGCAGGGAGGTAACCGGGTGTAGGGCGCTCCGCACCGGGTACCGCGTCGCCATGTCGGCAGCAGAGAGCGGGTCGGTCGATGCGGTGGTGATCGGCGCGGGCCACAACGGGCTGGTGGCGGCGAACCTGCTCGCCGACGCCGGCTGGGAGGTGCTCGTCCTCGAGGCGAACCGGATCCCCGGTGGTGCGGTGCGTTCGGCTGAACTCACCGCACCGGGCTACCTGAGCGACCTGTGCAGCTCGTTCTACCCGCTGGCGGCGGCCTCGCCGGTGCTGAAGGCACTGCGGCTCGACCGGTACGGTCTGGTCTGGCGGCACGCCCCCGACGTACTCGCGCACGTGCTGCCGGACGGTCGGGTGGCCAGACTCCACCGCGACGCCCACCACACCGCGGCGTCGCTGGAGACGTTCGCCGACGGCGACGGTGAGCGGTGGTTGGACGCCTATCGGCAGTGGCGGCTCGCCGAGCCGGAGCTGCTCGACGCGCTTGGCACCCCGTTTCCCCCCGTCCGTCCCAGTCTGCGGCTGCTGCGGCGACTCGGCGTGGCAGGAGCGGTGCGACTCGCTCGGCGGGCATTGATGCCGGTCAGCGTGCTGGGGGAAGAGATGTTTCGAGGCGAGGGAGGGCCACTCCTGTTGGCCGGGTGCGCCCTCCATACCGATCTCACCCCGGACGCCGCCGGCAGCGGCGTGTTCGGATGGGCTTTGGCCATGCTTGGACAGAGCGTGGGGTTTCCGGTCGCCGCCGGGGGAGCACAACGGCTCACCGACGCGCTCGTGCGTCGACTGCGTGCACGTGGCGGTCAGGTCGAATGTGGAGTGAGAGTGGAGCGGGTGGCGGTCGCCTCTGGACGGGCGGTGGGAGTGCGCTGCGCAGAGGGAGGTCGCTGGCGGGCACGGCGGGCTGTTCTAGCCGACGTCCCCGCCCCGGCACTGCTGCTGGACCTGGTGGGAGAAGCGGCGCTACCTGCGACCCTCGTCGCCGACCTACGACGGTTCCGGTGGGATGGGGCGACAGTGAAGGTGGACTTCGCCCTCTCCGGTCCGGTGCCGTGGCGCAACCCGGTGGCGGCCGGTGCCGGAACGGTACATGTGGGGGGTGACCTGCGGGGACTGATCAGCTTCGCCGCCGCGTTGGCGCGAAACGAGATTCCAGCCGAGCCGTTCCTCCTCGTCGGCCAGCTCACCACGGCCGACCCCCAACGGTCGCCGGAGGGTACCGAGAGCCTGTGGACCTACACGCACCTGCCACAGCGGCCGTCCTGGCACCCCAGCGAGGTCGCCGAGCACGCCGAGCGGATGACCGCGATGCTGGAGCGGCACGCGCCTGGATTCGGTGAGCGGGTGGTGGCCCGCCACGTCGCGGGACCGGCCGATATGGAGCGGGAGAACCCGAGCCTGATCGGCGGGGCGATCGGCGGTGGCACCGCCGCGCCGTACCAGCAACTCATCCTGCGCCCCGTGCCTGGCCTCGGCCGGGCCGACACTCCGGTCGACCGGCTCTACCTGGCCAATGCGTCAGCGCACCCGGGACCGGGTGTACACGGTGCACCGGGAGCGAACGCGGCGCGAGCAGCGCTGGTCAGAGACCGAACGGTGACCGGTGGGCTCTACCACGCCGCTGTCGCCGCCCTCCATCGCCGGCTGTACCGGGAGCCGTGAGGGGATACGCCCGGGTCCCTACGGGGGATCGGGGAAATGGTCGAGATCACGGCGGAGTTCCCGCAGCAGAGCACGGGGCGAACCGATGCGTGTCAGCGGCGGAGGAGGCACCACCAATACCGGGCAGGTCGCCCGGCGTACGCAGTAGCGCACCACCGCGCTGCCCCGCAAGCGACGCAGCAAGCCTCGTCTGCCAGCGCCGATGACCAGAAGGTCGAGATCGCGGCAGGCGTACTCCACCAGTACCGGGCCGGGTGAATCCGGCACCACGACGGTGTGGACCGGCAGGTCCGTAGGTTCCCCCCCGAACGTCTCAGCGAAGGCCCGCTGGATCACGGTGCTCGCCGCCGACGCGAGTGCGCCGTGTGGTCCTTTGGCCCGTGTTTCGGCGAAGCCTGGGTCGGACGGCGCCGGTTCCCAGGTGCGTACCGCGTGCAGAGGCGCCCGCCGTTGACGAGCTTCGGCGACCGCGGCCCGCAGCGCCTGTAGCCCTGACAGTGACGTGTCTACCCCGACGATTACCCGGCCGGGACGGCCATCGTCCATGACGCAACCTCCCCTCGGGCCGCCTCAACCTCGGGACGCCCCGATCACCGCCACCGGCGACTGGGCGTGGTGGATCAGGGACTGGCTGACCGAGCCGAGCAGCAGCCCACGGAAGCCGCCCAGGCCACGCGAGCCCACGACCACCAGCCGAGCCGTCTCCGAGGCGGCGATCAGCGCCTCGGATGCGGAGACGTGCTGGCGCACCTCAGGGATGATCCGCACCTGCGGGTACTTCTCGGGCAGGTCACCGAGTTCGGCAGCGGCGATGTCGACCGTGGGAGGCGGTGGATACCCCGCCTGGGCGTGTGCGGGTGGCCACGCCACACCCGGATACCACGCGTGTAGCACGACGAGTGGCGCTCGGTGGAGGGCGGCAGCGTCGATCGCGAACTCGGCCGCGAGCCGCGCGGCTTCGGAACCGTCGACTCCCACGACGACGGGGCCCGGCCGGCGCCATGCCCGGTCTCCTCGGACCACCAGGATCGGTCCGGTGGCGTGCGAGGCGAGTTGCACCGCAACCGAACCGGCCAAGAGCCCGGCGAACCCTCCCCGGCCACGGTGGCCGACCACCACCAGCCCGGCGTGCCGGGAGGCAGCCGCCAGCACATGGGCCGGGTGCCCATCGTGCAGCCGCGTGATCACCGCGAGGTCGGGGTCGGTGTCGCGGGCCCGCCCGGCGGCCTCGCGGAGCAGCTGCGCGGCCTGCTCACGGAGGGCGGGAAGGGCGACGTCGGGGGCCCCGTCCAACGGAGGCGTCATCGGCATGCGGAAACCGTGCACCAGCTCCAACGGCGCCTTGCGTAGCCGCGCCTCGGCCACGCCGACGTCCACGGCCTCCAGGCTGGCCTTGGAGCCATCCACCCCCACGACCACCGGAGGCCCGGTCAGGTCGGTCATGCTTCGGTGGTTCCCCGCCCAGCACAGGTCATGCCCCGCTGGGCCGTTCAGAGGGCTCCGGCTGGTACGGCGGCAGGTTGAGGAGACGACGGATTTCTTGCTGGACGGTGATCCGGTCAGGGCGGGCGTCCACGGTCACCACGTACTCTTTGCGGCGAAACAGCTCGAGCACCGGGTCGGTCCTGCGATGGTAGTCACGCAACCGGTTCGCCAACGCCTCCTCGGTGTCGTCCGACCGGCGGACCAGCTCACCGCCGCAGACGTCGCAGCGGTCCGCGACCGCCGGGCGGTGAAAGATCAAGTTGTAGTCCAGCCCGCACCGGGAGCACAGTCGGCGGGCGAGCACCCGGCGACGTACCTCCTCGTCGGGTAGGTGAAGGTGCACCACACCGTCGATGTCGTAGCTTTCGAGGAAGAACTCCGCCTGTGTCCGATTGCGTGGAAATCCGTCGATGATGAAACCGTAGTTCCAGTCGTGCTGCTCGAGTCGTTGCCGCACCACCGACTCCACCACCTCATCCGGAACCAGGTGGCCGGCGTCGATCGTGCGACGGATTTGGGCACCGAGCTTGGTGTGCTGCTGGATGTGCCAGCGGAAGATGTCGCCGACGCTGATCTGTACGAGGTCGAGGTCTCGGGCCAGCATGGCGCTCTGAGTGCCCTTTCCGCTGCCCTGCACTCCCATGATCACGTATTTGCGCACGACCACACCTTGCCACGCCAGGCGAGGAGCTCTTCAGCTCCCACCCGATCCGTCGCCGGTGCCGATGCCGAGCGGTTCCCACTCGGGGTAGCGGAGCACACCAACGCGGGTGGTCGGCTTGACGCAGAGTACCTGGTGCAACTGGATCTGGTTGCGTTCGAAGCCGATCCGCGAGCCGACCAAGTAGAGCCGCCAGGTGCGGGCTCGGGCTAGCCCCACCTCTGCCACCGCCTCGTCCCAGTGTTTCTCCAGATTGGCTGACCAGTCGGTGAGCGTGCGGGCATAGTGCTCCCGCAGATTTTCTTCGTGCCGGACCTCGAAGCCGGTGTCGTGCATGAGCGAGACGAGGTGGCCAAGGCCGGTCAGCTCTCCGTCCGGGAAGATGTAGCGGTTGATGAAGTGCCGCCTCCGGGCCGCTGGTTCCAGGTTGTTGGGTCGGGTGATGCAGTGGTTGAGTAGCCGCCCGCCCGGCACCAGCCGGTCGTAGAGTGACCGGAAGTACGCCGGCAACTGAGCTCGACCGATGTGCTCGGTGAGTCCGATGGAGCTGATCGCGTCGAAGTCGGTCTCGGTGAGATCCCGGTAGTCGAGGTGACGTACCTCGGCGAGCCCGGACAGGCCCGCGTCGGCGATAGCCTTCTGCGCCCACTCGGCCTGTCGGCGCGACAAGGTCACCCCGAGAGCCTGGACGCCGTAGTGGCGGGCGGCGTGCATCACCATTCCACCCCAGCCGCAGCCGACGTCCAAGAGTCGCTGGCCGGGGCGCAGTCCCAGCTTCCGCGCGACGAGGTCGTGCTTGGCGAACTGGGCTTGTTCCAAGTTCGTCCGTGCGGTGGGGTACAGCGCGCACGTGTAGGTCATGGACGGACCCAGCAGTCGTGCGTAGAAGCGGTTGGACACGTCGTAGTGGTGGGCGATGGCGGCGGCGTCACGGGCCTTGGAGTGCCGCCGACCCCGCAGCCGTGCCTCCAAGGCCGGTCTCGGGGGTCGACGCAGGAGTCGCAGCCCACCCATCGCCCGGAAGGCACGCAGCCGCACGGGCCAGGACACGTCGAGGTCCCGGCGCAGTAGACCGGTCATCGCCGCGTAGAGGTCACCGATCACCTCCAGATCGCCCATGATGTACGCCCGGGCCAGGCCGACGTCGCCGACCGACGTGGCCAGGTAGGACAGGGCCCGCGGCGAGCGGACCACGATCCTGGCCGGTGCGTCCGCCGCCCCCCACCGGCTGCCATCGAACGCCTCGAACGCCACCGGAGCGTCATCACCGACCAGGAGCCGGAACACCTCGGCGAGCGTCATCGTCCCCCCTCAGCTCAGCCGGACACACTTGTCGTAAAGGTCAGGCAGCCGGGCGTCCGGGTCGTACGACTGCTTGACCGCCGCGTACGCCTCGCCTTGGTAGCGTTGCCAAAACTCGTCTGGCGAGTAATGGACGGTCGAGTAGAGCGACTTATGTCCATTGAGGTCGTCCACGACCTGCTCGATCCGCCGGTTGTGGTGGTCAGGCGCCTGCGTCGGCCGGCGAGGCACGGTGGACCAGAAACCTACGTTGACGTACAGCTCACCCGGGGCGAGCGGGTAGAGCGGCCACGGCTTGTCGGCACGCAACCGCAGCGGGCATAGCCACACCGGCGAGATGCCCACCTCGGTGTGGAAGAAGTCGAGGAACTCGGCGGTGTGGGCGACCGGCACCTCCACGTCCTGGATCACCGGCTCTCGGGGCGGTCGGCCCCGTAGGCGGTCGACGCGCTCGCTCACTCGCCAGCGACGGTCAGCCGCTACCAGGCGCCGGTACACGTCGGAGCGGCGCAGACGGCGTGGCCACAGTCGCCGCACGACCGGGTGCTGCACCCCCAGGGCGCGGGAGCACCAGAACCAGTCGGTGTCCCACCGCCACAGATAGTCGGCGATCCGGAGATAGTCGACCGGCTTGGTGCGGATCGAGCGGTAGTAGATCTGCATGCCGGTGTAGTCGCTGACCGCGGGCGCCTCCGCGGTGAACGATCCAAGGGTGAGGTAGAGCTCGTCGCGAGCGAAGACGGTACCGTCGACGAAGTCGACCGGCTCGCCTGCGTGCTGCCGGGAGGTGCAGATCTCCGCCATGGCTGCGGCGCACTCGTGGGCGTCGGTGAACCGCACGTGACGTAGCCGCACAAAGGGTGCCACCGGTTCCAGGTCGATCCGCAGGCGAAGGGCGTAGCCGAGGGTGCCGTAGGAGTTGGGAAAGGCGGCGAACAGGTCCGCGTGGGGGCCCTGAGGGCGGGCCGTCACCACCCGTCCGTCCCCGGTCAGGATCTCCATCTCCTGGACCGATTCATGCGGCAGGCCGTTACGGAACGAGGACGACTCGATACCCAAGCCGACGACCGCCCCACCCAACGTGATGGTCTTGAGCTGCGGTACGACCAGCGGCATCAGACCGTGCGGCAGCGTGGCGGCGACCAGACGCTCGTAGGTCACCATCCCCTGCACGTCGGCGGTGCGGGTCGCGGGGTCCACCCGCAGCACCCGGTCGAACCGGCTGACATCCAGGCCAGGCCCTGGGTTCAGGGCTCTGAATCGGAAGAGGTTGGAGGTCCGCTTGGCGAGCCGGATCGGGGAGCCGGGCGGCAGCGCCGCGTACTGCGCGCGCAGTGCGGCGACGGCCTCGTCGTGGTCGCCGCGGTCGCGCGCCGGTGAGCTGCCCATCTTCGCACGGTACCCAAGGTGACCGGCGCGTGGCGGCCAAGTGCGCCAGGTTCGCCGGAGCGGGCGCCTGGGCGGGCAGCGCCCGATTTCCCCGGTCGCTACTGTCAAAGGGCGATGGCGGGCGCCAGCGGTCGTAGCTCGGCAGGCTGGCGCCGTGGACGGGTCGAGACACGCTAGGGGAAGCGCATGTGGCGGTGGCGCGGACTGGACGCGGCCCCGGGAAGTTGGGGTCGCTCAGTGGTGACGATCGGGGTCTTCGATGGGGTGCACCGGGGTCATCAGGCCACCATCGGCCACGCTGTCAAACGCGCCAGCGACCTGGGTGTGCGATCGGTGGTGCTGACCTTCGACCCGCATCCGGCCGAGGTCGTGCGGCCCGGGTCGCATCCGGCGGTGTTGACCGAGCCCGCCCGCAAGGCGGAGCTGATCGAAGCGCTCGGTGTCGACGTGCTGTGGGTGCTTCCGTTCACCCCGGAGTTCTCCCGCCTGCCGGCTGAGGCGTTCGTGCACGATGTGCTGGTCGAACGCCTCCACGCAGCGGCGGTGGTGGTGGGAGACAACTTCCGGTTCGGCCACCGGGCGGCGGGAGACCTCGATCTACTCGCGCAACTGGGACGTAGGTTCGGGTTTGGAGTGGAGACACCACCGCTGGTCGACGAGGCCGGTACGGTGCTTTCGTCGACCTACATCCGGTCGTGCATCGCCGCCGGGGACGTGGCCGCTGCCGCCGTGGCGCTGGGCCGGCCGCACCGGCTGGAGGGGGTGGTGGTGCGCGGAGACGCGCGGGGCCGAGAGCTCGGCTTCCCCACCGCCAACCTGTTGCCCGGGCGGTACGCGGCGGTGCCCGCCGACGGGGTATACGCGGCCTGGTGCGTAGTCCGCGACCGGCGGTACCAGGCCGCGGTGTCGATCGGCACCAACCCGACCTTCTCCGGCCGTGAACGCCGGGTCGAGGCGTACCTGCTCGACTTCGACGGTGACCTCTACGGCGAGAAGATCGCGCTGGATTTCGTGGCTCACCTTCGGGAGATGCGTAGCTACTCCTCGCTGGAGCGGCTCGTCGCCCAGATCGGCGACGACGTCGCCCAGACCCGTTCGGTGCTGACCGCCGAGGCGGAGCGGCCGGACTAGGCGGCGCGGTGGGTAGGGCGGTCGCCCCGTCGGCTGGTAGCCTTGCACCGCCGTGGGTGAACACCCTCGGCAGCCACGCACGCCTGCCCGACGCCGTGGGTAGCGGGGCTTGCACGAGACGACCCGAGATTGGGAGATCATGGCGCTCGACACGGAAACCAAGACCAAGATCATGAAGGAGTTTGCGACCCACGAGGGGGACACGGGGTCGCCCGAGGTTCAGGTCGCGCTCCTCACTCAGCGGATCAAGGACCTTACTGAGCACCTCAAGGTGCACAAGCAGGACCACCACAGCCGCCGCGGACTGTTGCTGCTGGTGGGTCGCCGTAAGCGGCTCATGGCCTACCTGCAGAAGACCGACGTGGAGCGCTACCGCGCGCTGCGGGACCGACTCGGTCTGCGGCGATGACGCGCCAGGGGAGCGGTCGGGTGACCGCTCCCCTTAGTCTCTATCAGAATGGGGTATCCACCTGAGTGCGGAGCCGACCGGCGCACCGGTCCTCGGTAGTGGCATCCGGGAACGATCTTTCCGGGCGCTTCGGTCGAAGACCGGCCCGCCGCGAGCTCCCCGGTGTGGTGACCCACCTACCGAAGGAGCAGTGTGTCCATGACCAGCACGCTTGGTGACCATCACGGCACCGCCATCATCGACAACGGGTCGTTCGGGACCCGTGAAGTCACTTTCTCCACCGGGCGGTTGGCCCGCCAGGCAGCGGGTTCGGCGCTCGCCCGGATCGGTGACACCGTGGTCCTGTCCGCCACCACGGTCAGCCGACAGCCGCGGGAGCACCTCGACTTCTTCCCGCTCACCGTGGATGTCGAGGAGCGGATGTACGCCGCCGGTCGCATCCCCGGATCGTTCTTCCGACGGGAGGGCCGCCCGAGCGAGGACGCGATTCTGACCTGCCGGCTCACCGACCGCCCGCTGCGGCCCAGCTTCGCCAAGGGCCTGCGCAACGAAGTCCAGATCGTGGCGACGGTCTTGGCGTTGGACCCGGACTACCTCTACGACGTCGTCGCGATCAACGCCGCCTCGATGTCCACCAAGCTGTCCGGAGTCCCGTTCTCCGGGCCGATCGGCGCGACCCGGATGGCTCACGTCGAAGGGCAGTGGGTGGCCTTCCCCACCAACGCGGAGCTGGCGCGGGCTACCTTCGACATGGTGGTCGCCGGCCGGGTTCTGCCCGACGGCGACGTGGCGATCATGATGGTGGAGGCGGAAGCCACGCCACACGCGATCGGACTGATCGAGGCCGGGGCTCCGGCTCCCACCGAGGAGGTCGTGGCCAGCGGCCTGGAGGCGGCCAAGCCCGCAATCCGGGAGCTGTGCCGCGCCCAGGAGGAGGTGGCGGCGGTGGCCGCCAAGCCGGTCGCGGAGTTTCCGCTCTTCCTCGATTACACCGACGATCTCTACGAGGCCGTCGTCGCCCACGCCCGCGACCAGGTGGCCGAGGCGCTTCGGATCGCCAGCAAGTCTGAGCGGGAAGAGGCGCTCGACCGGATCCGGGACGAGGCCTTGGTGGCGCTCGCCGAGCAGTTCGAAGGCCGGGAAAAGGAGATCGTCGCCGCCTTCCGGGCCCTGACCAAGGCGGAGGTACGCGACCGGGTCCTGCGTGACCGGGTGCGTATCGACGGTCGCGGGCCACGGGACATCCGGCCACTGGCCGCCGAGGTGAACGTGCTACCGCGCGTGCACGGGTCAGCGCTGTTCGAACGGGGTGAAACGCAGATCCTCGGCGTCACCACGCTGAACATGCTGCGCATGGAGCAGGCGATCGACACCCTGTCACCCGAGCGTACGAAGCGGTACATGCACCACTACAACTTCCCGCCGTACTCCACCGGTGAGACCGGTCGAGTCGGCTCTCCGAAACGGCGGGAGATCGGCCACGGGGCACTGGCCGAGCGAGCGCTGATTCCGGTGTTGCCCAGCCGCGAGGAGTTCCCCTACGCGGTGCGGCAGGTCAGTGAGGCGATCGGCTCCAACGGGTCGACGTCGATGGGGTCCGTGTGTGCCTCCACCATGTCGTTGCTGTCAGCGGGCGTCCCGCTCAAGGCGCCGGTCGCCGGTATCGCAATGGGGCTGATCTCCGACGAGGTCGACGGTAAGACCGAGTACGTCACCCTCACCGACATCCTGGGTGCTGAGGACGCCTACGGTGACATGGACTTCAAAGTCGCCGGCACCCGTGACTTCGTCACGGCCCTCCAGCTGGACACCAAGCTGGACGGGATTCCCTCCGACGTGTTGGCCTCGGCGTTGCAGCAGGCCCACGAGGCTCGGCAGACCATCCTGGACGTGATGACCGAGGCGATTCCCGCGCCGGCGGCGCTCTCGGAGCACGCGCCTAGGGTCACCACCATCAAGATCCCGGTGGACAAGATCGGCATGGTGATCGGTCCTAAGGGACAGACGATCAACGCCATTCAGGAGGAGACCGGCGCGGACATCTCGATCGAGGACGACGGCACGATCTATGTCGGCGCTACCGACGGACCGTCTGCCCAGGCCGCGATCGAACGGATCAACTCCATCGCCAACCCGACCTTGCCGAAGGTCGGCGACCGGTTCCTCGGCACCGTGGTGAAGACCGCCCCGTTCGGCGCCTTCATCTCACTGCTGCCCGGACGCGACGGGCTGCTGCACATCTCCAAGGTGGGTGACGGGCAGCGCATCGAGCGGGTCGAGGACTACCTCAACGTCGGGGACAAGATCGAGGTCCAGATCGCGGACATCGACGGTCGCGGCAAGATCTACCTGGAGAAGGCCGGTGCCGAGCCGGCCACCACACCCACCGGCACCCCGCCCGCCGGCGGCGGCGTCGAGGAGCGCGCGGACCGGCCGGCCAGCCGGGACCGCGGCGACCGGGGACCGCGTGACCGAGGTGATCGCGAACGCGGCGAGCGTGGTCCGCGGCGCGAGAGCCAGTCCGCCGAGGGGGAGCGCGAGCGCAGCGAGGGTACCCGTCGCCGGCGGCGTCGGCACAGCTGACAGTGTCCCGCCGGGTGACGACCCGGACCCTGAGTCGGGATCCGGTGGGCGGAACGGTGCGCCGTACCGTCCTGCCCACCGGACTGCGCATCCTCACCGAGCGGGTTCCGGGTATGCGTAGCGTGGCGCTGGGCTTCTGGGTGGCGGTCGGGTCGCGAGACGAACCGGCCCGGCTCAGCGGGGTCTCCCACTTCCTGGAGCACCTGCTGTTCAAGGGCACCCGCCGGCGTACCGCGCTAGACATCTCCGCCGCGGTGGAAGCAGTCGGTGGTGAGACGAACGCCTTCACCGCCAAGGAGTACACCTGCTTCTACGCGAGGGTGCTCGACACTCACGTGCCGTTGGCCGTTGACGTCCTGTGCGACATCATCGCCGACTCCGTCCTCTCCGCCGCCGATGTGGAGACCGAGCGGGGAGTGATCCTCGAAGAGATCGCCATGTACGAGGACGAGCCGAGCGACGAGGTGCACGACATCTTCGCCTGGGCGCTCTACGGCGACCATCCACTCGGCCGTACGATCTCCGGCACCACCGACACGATCCGGGCGATGACCCGGCGACAGATCCACGGGTTCTACCGCCGCCGGTACACCGCTCCGGTCATGGTGGTCACCGCGGCCGGCAACGTCGAGCACGGCGCCGTGGTCGATCTCGTCCGTCGGGCCCTGGCCGACACCCCGCTAGCCGACGGCGAAGCGGATCCGGCGCCGCCGCGCGTCGGTGGCGGTCCGGTACGGCTGCGAGGCCCGCGCACGCTGGTGGAGAGTCGAGACACCGAGCAGGCCCACCTGGTCGTGGGCACCACCAGTCTGCGCCGAAGCGACGAGCGGCGGTTCGCGCTGGAGGTGCTCAACAACGTCATCGGCGGCGGGATGTCCAGCCGGCTGTTCCAACAGATCCGGGAGCAGCGGGGTTTGGCGTACTCGGTCTACTCGTACACGAATCCGTTCGCCGACACGGGGACCTTCGGCGTCTACGCCGGCTGCGCTCCGGGCAAGGTGGACGAGGTGCTGGACCTGATCCGCTCCGAACTGGAGTCGATCGCCCGTCATGGCATTACTGAGGCGGAGCTGGAACGGGGCAAGGGCATGCTCCAAGGCTCGTTGGTGCTCGCCTTGGAGGACACCGGCAGCAGGATGAGCCGTCTGGGCAAGGGTGAGTTGCTGTATGAGCGGATGCTCTCGATCGACCAGTTGCTGCGGCGGGTAGCGCGGATCCGGCTGGCCGAGGTCAACGAGGTCGCCGAGGACGTGCTCTCCCGGCCCACAGCTCTGGCCGCGGTCGGACCGTTGGACCGGGTGGGCTAG
>CAYTMR010000058.1:0-19968 GCA_964438855.1 uncultured Micromonosporaceae bacterium | reverse complement strand
CATCTTGATGGCGCCTTCGTTGGCCTCGGCGCCAGAGTTGGGAAAGTACGAGATGAACAAATCTCCCGGCAACAGTTGCGCCACGTTGTGACTCAACGCGGCAAGGTACGGCGAAAAGAACGCCTTGTGCACCTCCATCCGCTGTTGCTGGGCGAACCGTTGCCGGGCGGCCAGGATGCGGGGATGGTTGTGGCCGTGGTTGAGCACCCCCACCCCGCCGGACATGTCCAACACCCGACTACCGTCGCGCATGTACACCCACGGGCCCTCAGCGCGCTCCACCAGCTCGCGTCCGAACCCGAACGATGTCATCAACGACACCTGGCTGCGGCTGATGTACTTCCGGTAGAGATCCTGGACCTACTCGACGGTAAACTGTTCACACTCGTCGATACTGATCAACTGTGCCACGCTGCCTGCCTCCTGTCTTCGTCCTGCCGCCCGCGCCGGTGCAGCACCTCCGTGACCGCGAGGGCTACTCCGCCGAGCACCACCTCACTGACCGTGGACACCAGCCGGCTGGCCAGCGCCACCACCGCCGCCGACGGCACCGGCAACACCGCGGTCAACACCGCCAGCAGCACCGCCTCCCGGACACCGATCCCGTCGGGCATCACCACCGCCAGCAGGCCCACCACGGTCGCCACCGCGAACGCGCCGACGCACACCGGCAGTGCCCGAGCCGGGGCAGCCCTCATCGCGATCGCCAACAACCACAGGTGGAGGCCGCTGATCAACCAGGAAAGGGTCTGCCAGCCGATCGACGCCCGTACCGCTGGCGCCGGCACGGTCCCCGTCGCCGTTGGTCGGCGGAGGACCCGCTGCAGCACGTGAACGACGCGGTCGATCACGCCGGGCCAGATCATCACCACCGCAGTCATGACCGCCGCCAGCACCAGCCAGGCGGCGTGGACGCCCAACACCGGCACACCCGCCAGCAACCCGACCGTCAACCCAGTCAGCAGCACCAACGCCATCGACAGCGCCCAGGTGCTGCCGAGCCGTCCAAAGGTGACGCCGCTGGCCTGAGCCACCTTGATCGTGGCGACCAGGCCGGGCACCTTCCCCGGGATGTACTTGGACAGAAAGCCCATCAACCAGATCCGTACGACACCCGAGGTACGCACCGACGGGCCTAGCCACAAGGAGCGCACGCCAGGCCAAGAACCCGAAGCCGAGGGACACCGTGCAGGCGGCAAGCGCCCCGCCGAGCAGCACGACGATCTCCCACGCCCCCCGCTGACGCACCACCACCGCCACCACCGACCAGTCCTGGCGCAGCAGCGCCCATCCGAGGGCGACCGCCAGCGCCAACCCGAACACCACGGCCAGCAGCCGTCGTGCTCGACTCCTGGGACGGACGGCCGTGACCGCCAGTTGCCCGGGAGTGGCCACGCCGGTGGCTACCTCGCTCACTCGCTCGCACCCGCCGGCTGAGGTCGGACCGTCCCGACGGGCAGCGGATCCATCCGCCCGCGGAGCATCTCGTAACCCACCCGCAGCAGCCCGACGCCGGCGCCGAAGAAGAACGAGGCGTGGTAGCAGAGCTGCATCCAGAACACGAACAGAACGAACCGGGGCCCCTTCAGGCGGTGGTGGCAGAAGCGGAAGAACGGCATGTTGACCAACGCGAACCCGGTCA
The DNA here is from genome assembly GCA_964438855.1 of uncultured Micromonosporaceae bacterium. Classification (GTDB taxonomy): domain Bacteria; phylum Actinomycetota; class Actinomycetes; order Mycobacteriales; family Micromonosporaceae; genus Natronosporangium. Next base: position 18,326 of record CAYTMR010000058.1, on the reverse strand, counting down.
GCAGCACCGCCAACCACACCACCCAGATCGGCCACCACTGTGGCGCCACCACCGGCAGCGGCGAGGAAAGCAGCGTCAACGACGCCAAGCTGGACGAGATCCGCGGCGGACGGCGGCGAGTCCGCGGCGCGGGCCCGATCATGTCCAGCCGGAAACCCCGCTCGCCGTCTCGCGGCAGGCGCCGGGCCCGCATCATGATCACAGGGAGGGTGCTCGCGCGTACGAACCTCTCCCACAGGCACGCCCAGAAACCATCGACGTCGTCCGCTCGGGTCACGACGGCCTCGGTGACCACCAAGCGGTACCGTGCCGGCACGCGGGTGCCAAACTCGAAGTCCTCACCGTCGCGTAGCCGCTCGTCCAAGCCACCGGCCTCGAAGAAGACATGCTTGGGGATCAGCGTGTTGGACAGGAACGTCGCCGTCGACTGCCGGCGGTCGAAGTGCTCGAACGCCACCCGATACTGCTCGACCAGGCCGTCGTCGTAGAGCGGCTCGGGGGCGTACACCCCTTGCACCATGCCCGCACCGGGCGTCTGACGGTACGCGCGCACCGCGTTCTCAATCGCGTCCGGTGCCAGCGCGGTGTCAGAGTCGAGGAAGAACAGCAACGGGACGGTGGCCTCGACGGCCCCGATGTTCCGGGCGGCCGCCGAGCCTTGATTGCCCGGTGAGGTGATGATGCGGCACGGGAACTCCCGGGCGATCTCCAACGAACCGTCGGTGCTTCCGTCGTCGACGACGATGACCTCGGCCGGCCGATACGTCTGGGCGTACACTGACTCCAGACAGGCACGCAGCGTCTTCTTCTTGTTGTAGTTGGGAATGATGACCGCGACCTCGTCGGCCTGTGGTGCCATGTCCATCCCTTCGGCTTTCCTGTCCTCCTCTAGTCACCGGAGACTGAAAGCACCATCCGCTGCGCGCGATGGTCGGACAGTCCGCCGGCGTCGAGCATCTCGTACCCGTGCACCGTCAGCTCCGGAGTCGTGAACATCCAGTCGATCCGCCACAGCTGCCATCCGCCCACGCCCCAACTCGTGGGATAGAGCGAGGGCAGCGCGGGAGTCGGATCCACGACCCGCTCCGGCAGCAACCGCAGCAACCCCATCGCCGGCGTGGTGTTGAGGTCCGCGCCGATGACGAAAGGATGCGGATTGGCCTCGGTGTCGGCGCGCAACGCCCGCAGGCTCGCCTCGCGTCGGTTGTGGACGTAACGGTTGGCAGCACGCGCGTCGGCTTCGTAGAGCCGCCAGTTGAGCGGCGGGTAGTTGACATGAGTGTTGTAGAAGGTGACGACCGTACCCGCCACCTCGATGTCGGTCCGCAGCGTCTCGAACCGGTAGGAGTCTGTGAAATCCCTCAACTCCTCCGGTATCTCCCGGTACTCGGGTGCCAGCCACGGCGTCAGATCGATGCCCTGCTGCGCGACGATCGGCAGTCGAGACAGGGTGATCTGCTCACCGGCGATCGCCACCTGGTAATCCGGGAACTCAGCCCGCAGGCGAGGCAGGTCGTCGATCCGGATCGCCATGTCGGCGGTCCAGTTGCCGACCTCGTTGGCACGCGCCGCGTGCAGATACTCCTTGAGTAGGTAGACGTCGGCGTCGAAGGAGCGCAGATACTCGTAGAACTCGTCGCTAACCCGCGCACCGTCCCCGTTGCGCCAATCCTGGTCCCAAAACTCTGGGTTCCACGACACTACGGTGATCGCCTCCGGCGGCGCTGGCGGCGGCGTGTGCCACAGCATGGCGAGGTTGACGCCACTGCGGCCCGCGCCGAGCAGCACGGCGACCAGGAGAAGGGTCGCGAGCCGCCACCGCACCGGACGGGCGAATGGTGCCACCGCCAACAGCACCAGCGGCACCGCCATGAAGACGAGCGGTGGGACCAGGTCCAGCGGAGCCCACAGCGGAGTACGCCCACTGACGGCGACGTGAAGGACCACGAACACCAGCCAGCTCAGGGTCGACACCACCATCAACCGAGTTCCGAGACACCACCGCCGCCGCGGTCGTACCCAGGACCAGACCCTGTCCCACAGGCCGCGCGTGGGCGTCGCGACATCTGCGCGTCGTCGCGCTTCGGTCGTGACACCTCGCAGGTCCATGTCGACTACTCCACTCGCCGTGATCCCACCGTCAACCACGCTACGGTTCGAATCTTGTCGCTTCCTTGTCGCGCCGACACGTGCGACAAGTCCAGGACAAGAGACGGTGATTAGCGTGTAGCGGACGCGAAGACGCTCCTGGATGGGTAGGCGCGAAGGGAAGTCCATGAGCCGAACACAACCGTTGGTCTCGGTCATCATCCCCAGCTACAACAGCAGCCGGACGCTCGATCTCTGTCTACAATCAGTGGCCGCGCAGACGTACCCACACCTCGAGGTCATCGTCGTCGACGACGGCAGCACCGACGGCTCAGACCAGATCGCACTGGCGCACGGGGCGACCCTAGTGCGCACCGAAAAGAACAGTGGGCAGTCGGTGGCGCGCAACCTCGGCGCCGATCACGCCCGCGGCGAGATCCTCTTCTTCCTCGACTCTGACGTCGCCCTCGATACGCGCGGCGTGGAGATCGCGGTACGCACCTTGCAGGACAATCCTCGCATAGGTGCGATCTGCGGCGCGTACGATCCGGAGCCTCTCTTGCCCACCACACTGGCCGCTCAGTACCGCACCGTCGAGCAGTACGTGTGGTTCAACGAGGTCGAAGGCCCAATCCAAGGGCTCTACAGCGCGCTGTTCGGTATCCGCGCAGACGTCTTTCGGGAAATCGGACCGTTCGATCCGGCGCTGCGGCACACCGAAGACCAGGACTACGGTTTCCGGCTCCTCCAACGCTACGAGATGTGGGTGACCACGGAGATTCACGGTCGGCACGACCACGACGCCACCCTGCGCACCATCTTCCGCAAAGTGTTCCAGCGCACCCGACTTGGAATGCAGCTGTGGCTGCGTTACCGCTCCCTGCCTGGCGGCGCGGCCAGCGGTGCTCGCGCCTGGTCCAGCGCGACGGTCCTGGCGATGGCGCTCACACTGCCGCTGCCGTGGCTGCTCGGACCGTTGGCCGCGCTGATCCCGGTGGCGTTCGCGGTGCTCACCCTCACCTTGGACTTCGCGATGTTCCGACACGCCTTCGCCAGCCGGGGCGTCGGTTTCGGAATCTACTTCACGGTGGTGCGGTTCCTGGTCCTGCTCACCACCGCGGTCGCGGCCAGCATCGGTGTCGTCCAATACCTTCTCACGCCCCGCACCGCCAAGCACGGTGGTCCGCTCGCCACCGTCAGCGGCTCTCCGGCACAGGGTTCCTAAGTCCGCCTTCTTGCTCCTGGAGCGACGCATGGCCCACGAACGCCCACTGGTCTCGGTCGTCCTTCCGCACTACAACCGCTCCCATCTGCTGGCTCTGTCACTACGTGCGTTGGCCGAGCAGACGTACTCGCCGATCGAGGTCATCGTCGTCGACGACGGCAGCACGGACGACTCGATCCAGGTCGCCCACGCCATGGGAGCGACCGTAGTACGGACTCCCACCAACAGCGGCCCACCAGCGGCGAGAAACCTGGGCGCCGAACACGCCAAGGGCGAGTACCTCATCTTCGTGGATTCGGACATCGCCTTGGAGCCCGACGCGGTGGCCAACGCCGTGCAAATGCTGGAGTCGGACCGGCGCCTCGGTGCTGTCGGCGGCATCCTGCTACCGGAGTTGCTGGTCAACCGCAGCCTCGCCGCCCAGTACCGTGCCATCCAGATGTACCGGTGGTGGATGCCGACGCACCGGCCCACCCTGGAGTTGCACGCCGCCGTGCTGGCCGTCCCCGCACGCGTCTTCGCCGAGGTCGGTCCGTTCAACCCAGATCTCATCGACACCGAGTCCGCCGACTACCGGGGACGCCTCACCGAGCGCTACCAGGTGCGGATCACCGACGCGGTGCGTGGTGTCCACGACCACGATCCGACGCTGCGCCAGATTGTGCGCAACGTCTTCCGTCGCGCCAGGCTCAGCGCGGCGCAGTGGCGTGAAGGGGAGACACCTGGCGACTCGATGCCGCGCGCCATCGCCGGGCTCCTGCTGATCGTCGCCGTCATCGCCGCACCGCTCGCGCTGCTCGTCCCAGCTGGCTGGCTGGTCCCCCTCCTACTCGTCGCCGCTGCCATCACGCTCGATGCCGGAACCTACCGCCACTTCTTCACCCGGCGTCGGCTGCCGGTCGCGCTCTACTTCTGCGTGATCCACCTGCTGGTGACCTTGACCGGAGCGGTAGGTGGCGCAGTAGGTGTGCTCCAACGGTTGCTGTTTCGCCGTGCGAGGACAGCCAGCGTCTCGTTGAGGACGCGTTGATTGGGCGGTGACGAGGGGGCGGGTCGGTCGGCCCGCCCCTCGTCACTACGCGTCCTCCGGCAGCGGCCACGCCCGGTCCACCAGAGTGAGCGCCGGGTCGCGCTCCACCACCGGGTCCAGGACCTCGTCGATCGCCTTGAGCAGATCGGCGTCGAGCACCTTCCCGACGGCCGCGGCTGTCTCCCGCAGCTGCTCCGGGCGCGAGGCACCCACGATCGCCGAAGCCACGTTCGGGTTCTGCAGCACCCAGGCGACCGCGAGTTGGGCCATGGTGAGGCCTGCCTGCTCGGCCAGCGGGCGCAGTCGCTGCACCGCGTGCAGGATCGGCTCTTCATGAAGCGGGCAATGGTGTGCCCGCCGATCTGGTCGGTGGCACGCGAACCGACCGGAGGCTGACCGCCGGGTGAGTACTTGCCGGTCAACACGCCCTGCGCCAGCGGTGACCAGACGATTTGACTGATGCCGAGCTCCTCGCAGGTCGGGACCACCTCGGCCTCGATCACACGCCACAGCATCGAGTACTGCGGCTGGTTGGACACCAGCGGCACCCGCAGTTCCCGGGCGATCTGTTGGGCGGCGTGGATCTGCTCCGCCCGCCACTCGGAGACGCCGATGTAGTGGGCCTTACCGGCGCGTACCACGTCGGCGAATGCCGTCATAGTCTCTTCTAGCGGGGTGAACTGGTCGAACCGGTGCGCCTGGTAGAGATCCACGTAGTCGGTGCCGAGACGACGCAACGACGCATCGATTGACTCCATGATGTGTTTGCGGGACAGGCCAACGTCGTTGGGGGCCGGACCGTTGCGCCAGTAGACCTTGGTGCAGATCTCCACACCCTCGCGACGCTGCCCTCGCAAAGCCTGCCCCAGCACTTCTTCGGCGTGGGCACCCTCGCCACCGTAGACGTCCGCGGTGTCGAACGTCGTGATACCGAGGTCAAGAGCGGCGTGCACGCAGGCGGTAGCGGCCTCCGCGTCGATCTGCGACCCATGCGTGATCCAGTTGCCGTACGAGATTGCGCTGACCCGCAGCCCTGACCGACCGAGGTGTCGTGTCTCCATCTCCTATCTCCCCTCTCCCGTAAGGGCGCCATCGTTGCGCCTTTCTCGAGCAAACAGCCGCACAAGCTCGGGCATCCGGTAACAACCCGGCGCCGGGCTCTCCAGCAGCCGCGCGTCGACCAGCTGCTCCAAGAGCGGCTCCACCTCCTTCGCTGGGCAGCCGAGCAACCGCGCGGCGTCCTCGCGATCCATCAGTGCTGGACAGTGGTCGCCGAGCCGTGTCAGAGCGGCGGCAGCCGCCTGGTCGATCGGATTCGCGCTCAGCGTCAACTCCTGGTAGGAGCTCGCGAACGCGCGACGGACACTGAACTCGCCGAAGTCCAACTCGTCCAAACGCAGCCGCTCCTCACGCAGCCGGTCAGCCAATGCTCGGATCGGCCAACTTGGGCGGGCAGAAAGCTTGGCACCGGCGGCGCGTAACGCCAGGGGAAGGTGCCCGCACCAGTGGGCTACCTCAGCGGCCGCCTCCCGCTCCGCGTCGATGCGCGCCGCGCCGACCAATCGGCTCAACATCTCCAACGAGGCGGTCTGGGACAGTGCGCCGACATGCACCTGGGTAGCGACGTCCATCTCCAACAAGACCCGCCGGCTGGTCACGAGCATGCCGCAGCCGGGTGCCGCCGGCGTCAGTTGGCGGACCCGGGTCACGTCATGGACGTTGTCCAGCACCACCAGCAAGCGCTGGTCAGCGGCTACGTCGCGGAACAGGACCGCCGCCTTTGCCGGATCCGACGGATGCTCACAGGCCGGCACACCCAACGCCCGTAGGAAACCGGCGAGGATCTCCGCGGTCGGCACCCTCGCCGACGCGCTGACGTCGACGTAGAGCTGGCCGTCTGGGAATTGGTCGGCCAACCTGTGGGCGACGTGTATCGCCAGCGCAGCCGTTGATCGCGACCACCGGCATCCACGCATCGCGCGCCGCCGCGGCGAAGACCCGCTCAATCACGGTGCACTCCTCCTGACGCCCGGCGAAGCCCGGCGGAGCGGTCGGTAGCTGCCTGGGGCGACTGATTGAGGGAATGCCATCGCCCCCTTCTTCGGCCGCCACTACACCGGCTGGTCGCACCTCACCTCGCAGGATCGCGACGTGCAGGTTGCGAAGTTCTGGCCCTGGCTCGCCCCCAGTTCCTCCCGTAGATGGATCCGAGTAGCGGCGTAGTGCTGCAGAGCCTCCGCCTGCCGGCCCACCGTGCACAGTGCCCGCATCAACGCCGCCGCCAAAGGCTCGGACGACGGATAGAGGCTGGCGAGCTGGCTCAGGCGGTCGATGACGGCGTCGATGCGGCCTGAGCGTGACGCCAGCCGCGCCCACGTCACAGCTGCACCGATGAGCTGCGTCTCGGCTCCAGCCCGTACCCGCCTGGCCCAGTCACCCGGTACACCGGCCAGCGGCTGCCCTCGCCAGGTCGCCAGTACCTCCTGCAACCGTCGGATCCGCTGCTGTTCCTTGACACGGGGGTCATGTGCTTGACTGAGCAATCGTTGGAATCTGTGCAGATCGACGTCGTCCGGATCGATGTCGAGCACGTAACCGCCGTTGCGTCGGGTCAGCCGAACCGTGCTGTCTCGCGGTTGGGCAAGGACTCGGCGCAGTCGGGCGATGTGGGCATGGAGTGCGGCCCGGGCGCCATCCGGCGCGAACCCACCCCACACTCGGCGTACCAGAACTTCGACTGGCACGGGTTTGTTCGCGTCTACGGCTAAGGCAGCGAGCACCGCCCTCCGTTGCGGCGGGCCGACGTCGAGTTCGCGTCGGTGGCATATGATGTCCACGGGTCCGAGGAGCCGCACTGTCAGTGGCCCGACCGGTGGCGGTGCAATCCCGTAGTGAGACTCTTGAACCGCAATCATGATGCTGGAGGCATCAGCTGACACCGGATTGACTTCACAATGGACACGGGGCGATCGCTGGTAAACGCGGAGCTCATAGGAATCGCCCAAGACGACCGGTAACCACCATAGTGACTTGTCCTCCCCTACTCGTGCCGTCATGCCTGGGCGGAACCGCATCGTTGCGACAGTCTTCGACGCCGCGCTGAGCAGCGCCTCAGCGCTCAGCCCGGCGGCTAGCAGGCCCGACCCCGATACGGAGACCGGACCCAGATGGATCCGCGCGAGGGCCGAAGACAAGCGCTGCTGTATCGGCTGCGATAGTTTCGTGGGAGCGCTTCCGGGGCCGATACTATACGAAGTTGACCGATCGTCCAGCGTAAAAATTGGCATCGTTGCCCGCACATACGGGCGACATAGAGTGGACTACCTCGATATTTACGATGCCTAATCGGATGATCTGGGCTGGCACTTCCGCCCGTTCTCTGTTCAACTGGGCACCGCCCGTCTGCGAGGATCACCCAGGCGTTGTCGACAATCTCACAGCACCAACGACGGAGAGGTGATAGCGACGACGGGCCCCTGCCGCTGGCCAGCGGCGGGGGCCCGTGGGGAGCGACGGCCGCCTAGTCCGTCGTGCAGCGGGCGCCGTTGAGGGTGAAGGATGTCGGGTTTGGATTGTTACCGACGGAGGTCATGCTTCCGTTGAAACCGATCTGTGTGGACTGGTTGGGCGCGAGCGTGCCATTCCAGGACATATTGGTAGCCGCCACCGTGCTGCCCTGCTGCGACCACTCGGCAGACCACCCTTCCTGGATCCGCTGCCCGGCGGTGAAGTCGAACGTCAGTGTCCAACCGTTCATCGTCACCGATCCGGTGTTGGTGATGGTCACGCTGGCGGTGAAGCCTGGCGCACCACCCCAGTCGTTGGCCGAGTACGTCACCCGGCACGCGCCAACTGCTGGCGGGGGCGACGTGGGTGGTGGCGAGCTCGGCGGTGGCGAGCTCGGCGGTGGCGAGCTCGGCGGCGGGCTGGAGGGAGGTGGCGTACTGCCGAACACCGAGGCGCGCTGGGCTGTCTGGACGATGCCGTGAGGTCCGTTGAAGACCCGTTGACCCCACTGCGTCAGGTTGTTCGGGTTGAAGTTGACCGCCTGGTCCAGCGATTCGGCGCCGCCGCTGTTCCCACTCCACGACCAGGCGATCCAGCCGATGCCGCGCCGCTCGGCCTCCGCCATGATGGTGTCCTCGTCGACATTTTGTCCATTGTGCTCGTGACCGAACTCGCCGACGATGAGCGGCAGGTTCATCTGCTGGAAAGCGTTGAAGTAGTCGATGATGGTCGACGCAGACCCGTAGACCTCGTACATGTGGACGGAGAAGACCGTGTTGCCACGGTTGTCCGCCGCCGCGATCTGCGGCGCGTTCTGCCGCATGGTGTGGGACCAGTCCTGGCCCCAGTTCGGGGCGTCCACGACGAGGGTGTGGGTGAAGCCCGCCTGCCGCATCCGCTGGATGGCGTTGATCGTGGCGTTGGTCCAGGCACTGGCGTTGTTATTGCCCCAGGGCTCGTTGCCAATGTTGATCAGCACGTACGCTTCCTGGCCTTGCAGGGCGTGACGGACACTGATCCAGTAGTCGACCGCCTGATCGAGGGTGGCGGCCGCACCCTCCTCGCCGTAGCCGGTGGTGTCGTGCACCTCGAGGACGCAGATCATCCGGACCCGTTTGCACTCGTTGATGACCTGCGTGACCTCCGAGGCCGGGGTTGGGCCCCACCGCTGGCCGCTGCCCAGGACCACCCGCGCCGTGTTGGCGCCGAGATTGCTGACGTCCTCGAACTGCTGGAACTGATGCTGGTACCACACGTGCGGCAGACTGGTGCCGCGCATGATGAACTGGTTGCCGTTGGCGTCGATGAGATCTGTGCCGCTGACGCGGAAACCGCTGGACTGTGCCTGGGCCGGCTGCGTGACCACGAGCATCGAGATCACGAGCGCCAGGACCGACGCGGCGGCCAACGTTAGACGTGCTTTCATACCTGCCTCACATGAGAGCTGCCCATGACCGAAACGGGCGGTCTCCGCCCGCGTCGACTGGCTCGGCTCCCGGCAGCGGCCGCAGGTGGCGCGTCGTCGCCCTCCGCGCCACCATGCTGCCCCACTTAAGCACTTAAACGGTTAAGTTGCAAGCCCTGCTCGGTCGACTGGCGACGGCCTCGAGACTGTCAGTCCGGTTCGTTACCCGGCTTCCACTTGATGCTGCACCCCACGCTCGGGTGGTGCGGCTCCGGCACCGGCTGACCAGCGAGAACGTGCTCCACCGCGGCCCGCAGTGACGCCCCGTTCGCCTCCTGGCCGGTCTTGGGCCGGGTGTCGTCGAACTGGCCCCGGTAGGCGAGTCGACGCTCAGCGTCGTAGAGGAAGAAGTCAGGAGTGCAGGCGGCCCGGTAGGCCCTCGCCACCTGCTGGTCGCTGTCCACCAGGTAGGGGAAGGTGAAGCCGGCGCGAGCGGCCTGCTCCACCAACCGCTCCGGCGCGTCGTCGGGGTACTGTTCGACGTCGTTGGCGCAGATGCCAACGGTGGCCAGGCCCTTGTCGGCGAACTCCGCGGTGAACGCGCCCAACGCCTTCTCCACGTGCTTCACATACGGACAGTGATTGCACAGGAACACCACCAGCAGGGCGGGCGCGTCGATGTCCCGCAGCGCCACCGTGCCACCGCCATCGGCGCGTGGGAGGTCGAAGTCGGGGGCTGGGGTGCCGAGAGGGACCATGAAAGAGTTGACAGCCATACCGCCATTCTGCCCCGTTGCGTGGGTCGTGGCTGGGTGGGCGCTACCATGCCCCCAGACGTGACTGGCGCGATAGAAGGTGGAACCGACCACCGGGGAGCGAGCATGCCGGAGCGCCGCGCGCCTGGGTGCCCCGGACACTAAAGGGAGCACGCTCATGCACGTACCACCGATTCCGCACCTGACCGCGGCTGACCCGCAGGTGGCGGCCCTCATCGAGTCCGAGGCGCAGCGGCAGCGAGACACGTTGCGGATGATCCCCTCAGAGAACTATGTCTCCCGTGCGGTGCTGGAGGCGACCGGCACCGTGCTCACCAACAAGTACTCCGAGGGCTACCCAGGCCGGCGCTACTACGAGGGCCAACAGAACGTGGACCCGATCGAGACCTTGGCGATCGAGCGGGCCAAGGCCCTGTTCGGGGTGGACCACGCCAACGTCCAGCCGTACTCGGGCTCGCCCGCCAACCTCGCCGTCTACCTCGCCTTCCTCTCCCCCGGCGACACCGTCATGGGCATGGCGCTGCCCATGGGCGGTCACCTGACCCACGGCTGGTCGGTGTCGGCCACCGGCAAGTGGTTCCGCCCGGTGCGCTACGAAGTCCGCCGTGACACCGGCCGGGTCGACCTGGACCAGGTGCGTGACCTGGCGCGCAAGGAGCGCCCGAAGGTGATCTTCTGCGGCGGCACCGCGATCCCCCGCACCATCGACTTCCCGGCCTTCGCCGACATCGCCCGCGAGGTAGGCGCGATCCTGGTGGCCGACATCGCGCACATCGCCGGCCTGATCGCCGGCGGCGCCCACCCGTCACCGGTCGGGCACGCCGACGTCATCACCACCACGACCCACAAGACCCTGCGGGGCCCTCGCGGCGCCATGATCATGAGCACCGAGGCCCACGCCAAGGCGATCGACAAGGCGGTCTTCCCAGGGCTGCAAGGCGGCCCGCACAACCACACCACCGCCGCCATCGCGGTGGCCCTGCACGAGGCGGCCCAGCCGGAGTTCACCCGGTACGCCGCTAAGGTGGTGGCCAACGCCAAGGCACTCGCGGCCGCGCTGACCGAGCGGGGCTTCGACCTGGTCTCCGGCGGCACCGACAACCACCTGATCCTGATCGACCTCACCAACAAGGAGATCGGCGGCAAGCCCGCCGCGCAAGGGCTCGACCGCGCCGGGATCGAGTGCAACTACAACACGGTGCCGTTCGACCCACGCAAGCCGTTCGACCCCTCGGGCATCCGCCTGGGCACCCCGGCGCTGACCACCCGCGGCCTCACCGAGGCCCACATGCCGCAAGTCGCGGCCTGGATCGACGCGGCGATCGACGCCACCCGCAAGGAGGACGAGGCGACCCTCGACCGCATCGCCGCCGAGGTCCGCGACCTGCTAGCCGACTACCCGATCCCCTGACGGCGGGCCCCGACGGGCGTCAGCTCGACGGGGCCCGGAAACCGTCAAGGTACGCCTCGATCCGCTCCGCCGGCGCCGGTGGCGAGAACAGGTGACCCTGGGCGTACCGGCATCCGGCTTCCTCGGACCACCGCAGCCGGTCCTCGTCCTCCACCCCCTCGGCCACGACCTCCAAGCCGAGCCGCTGGGCGACGTCCACGGCGGCCAGCAGCAACGGCCGCGCCTCCCCACTCGCCGGCAGGGGGATCTTGAGGTAGTCCAGTGGCAGCCGGCGCAGCTGCTCCAACGTGGTCCGACCACCGTGGAAATCGTCGAGCCCGGTGCGCACCCCGAGGGCGCGCAGCCGTCCCAGGGCACGCGCCAACTCGGCGACGTCCTCCCCGAGATCCGCCTCGCAGATCTCGATCGCCAGCCGCTCCGATGGTGTCTGGTGGACACTCAACGCCGCCGCCACCTCCGGTGGGAACTCACCGTCGACCACCTGCGCCATGCTGACGTTGAGGCTGAGCCACAGATCGAAGCCCTCCCGCCGCCACCTGGAAGCCTGCTGGCAGGCCGTGTGCAGCACCCACCGGGCGACCTCCCGCCCCATCCCCAGCTTCTCAGCCACCGGCATCAGCTCCACCGGGGAAACGGTTCCCAGCACCGGGTGCCGCCACCGCAACAGCGCCTCCACCCCTGCCGGGCGCCCCTCCGACAGCTCCACCACCGGCTGGTAGGCCAGGTCGAGCTCACCGCGGCCGGTAGCCCCTGGGAGAAACCGCTCCAGGTCGGTGCGGCGCACCAGCGCCTGCTCCAGACTCTCATCGTACCACTCGATCCGGTTGTGACCCGCCGCGATCGCGCGGTGCAGCGCCAACTCGGCCCGCCGCAGGACGTCGTCGGCGTCCTCACCGGAGGCCAGCTCCGCCAGCCCTGCGCCGGCCTGAACGCACACGAGATCGTCGGGCAGCCGGTAAGGCTCACTGAGCACGGTCAGCAACCGGACACCCAGCGCGTACGCCTCGATCGGCCCGTCGGCGGTGACCGCCGCGTACCGGCCGCCGGCGAGGCGTCCCACCACGTCCTCGGCTCCCGCGTGGGTGCGCAGGCGCAACGCCGCCTCCACCAACACCGCGTCACCGACCCGACTGCCGTACTGGTCGTTGATGTCGGCGAGATTCACCAACTCGATCACGATCAGTGCACCTGGTCGCCGGCCACCGCGGCGGCGACCAGCGACGGCACGCACCACCTCCCGCCGGTTGGGTAGCCCGGTGAGCTGATCGGTGCTGGTCAGACGAGCCACTGCCCGTTCCAGGCGACACCGCTCCCCCACGTCGCGGATGTTGAGCACCAGCGCTCCCACCTCCGGCAAAGCGCGCAGGTCACTCACCGTGGACTCGGTCTCGCGGTACCGCCCGAACCCGTCCAGGATCCGCGCCTCCAGAAACGGGGGTGCGCCGACCTCCCGACCCGGACGACCAGCCGTGATCGCACGCAGCCGGTCGGCCACCACAGCGGCGTCGTCCGGGTGGAGCAGATCGGTGAACCGACGCCCCACCACCTCGTGGTCGGGCAGGTTGAATCGTCGCGGGCCAGCCGGCGACTGCCACCGCACCACCAGGTCGTCACCGAGCACCACCGTGACGTCGGAGGCACCAGCGACGAGCGCCCGCATCCGGGCCTCCTGCTCGGCCATGCGACGGGCGTAGCGCCGCACGTCCACCGCCGCCGCCGTCTCCCTGACCGCCAGCACCGTCACCATGCCCGCGCCGAGGAGCAACCCCACCTGGTCCAACGTCTCGCCCGACACGAGGCGGTAGGCGATGGCGACCAGAGACGCACCCACCGGCAGCGCCAGCACCGGAATTCCGGCGAAGCTACCGTCGCTGGGCGGTGGCGTGGTCGGGGTCGGGGTGATCCGGCGGGCCCCGCTCCACGCCACAAGCGGTCCTACGATCACCGGCGCCGCCGCCAACGGGAGCAACCGCTCCGAGGCGCCGGCACAGGTCGCGACCGCCAGCAGCGTCAACCCGACGACCACCAACCCGGCCCCACCACCGCACCGCAGAGCCGCGCGGTGTCGGATCGCCCGGAGCACGGTGATCGTGGTCGCCGAGAGGAAGGCGACCGCCACCGCCACAGCGGTGTAGGCCACCGCGTGTTGGGCACCCACCTCCGGCAAGATCAGCCAGCCCAGCAGCGACAGGCTGATGCCGATACCGAGGCCGTCGAAGCCGCGCCGCAACCGGGCGATGGGACTCGCGGCCACGCCTGGCAGAAGCAGGAGGCCGAGCAGACACAGCGCGGCGGCAGCGGCCAGGCCGATAGTGATCACCGCCGCCCGCGTGCCCTGCGGCACCGCGGACTGCACCGTCACGGTGAGGCCGCTGGCCAGCACACCCAGCCCCATCATCCCGGCGCCGCGACACGCTAACCCCACGCCGACGGCCTTGCGGATCGCCAAACCAAGCCGCACCAGCGCCGCACCCGGCAAGACCACACCGGTCACCGCCGCCACGGACACCGCATAGCCCACCGGCACCACGCCGCTGAGCCCAGCAGCCAACACCGACGCAGCGAACCCGACAGCCGTCGTCAGGACTCGGCCGGAGAAGAGTCTCCCGGTCGACACCACAGTCACGGGGAACCTCCACGGAGGGGCGGGGCGGGCGTCCCGTGATCGGCACACCGCCATTCAGCTCGATCAACGAAAGGTAGCCACATGCGTTACGGCCCACTCGCGGGCCTAGGCGCTCGTGGCACCATGGGGCGGTGAGCCCTGGCAAGCCTACTGTCACCCGGTTCCGCCACCATCCGGCGCGAGCAGTCGCCGGCGTGATGGTCGCCATCAGCCTGACCACCCTCGTGGCCGTGTCTCCGTGGTACGCGTTCCTGATGGTCATCCCCGCCGCCTACACGGCCTGGGCCTGGCGCAGCGGCACGGACGCGGACCGCAACGGTGTCCGGGTCCGGGCGTTGTTCGGCCAGCGTCGGATCGCCTGGTCGGAGATCACCGGGCTGGTCCGACTGCCTGGTGACCGCGTGGTCGCCACGCTGCACGGCGGCACGGCGGTCCCGCTCACCGCGGTGACCGGCGACGGATTGCCGCGCCTCGTCGCGGCCGCCGGCGACGGCGCCCGCATCGAGCGGATCGGCGCGGATGTCGCCGGAAATCCCGCCAACGGACGGTACGGAGCTCCCACCGGATCCGGCTAGGGTAGGGCCGGTGAACCTGCGTACCCCGTACCGCGCCGGCGCCACCCTGGCGGCTGCGGTCACGTTCGTGACCGGCTGCGCGCTCGGCGAGTCCGACCCCCCGACGGAGGCGTCCCCACCTCCCTCCCCGCCCGCCTCCACACCATCGGAGGAGACTCCGCCGCTTGCGCAGGTGCAGGAGGTGGTCGCGGCTGGTCTGTCCGTCCCGTGGGGCATCGACTTCCTCCCCGATGGAGCCGCCCTGGTCACCGAACGCACCACCGGGCGGCTGTTGCGGGTCGGCCCGGAGTCAGACGGAGAGTCGTTGCGGGTCACCGAGGTGCAGACCATCGACGTGGACCCGGCCGGCGAGGGTGGTCTGCTCGGCATCGCCGTCTCCCCGGAGTACGAGTCCGACCAGACCGTGTTCGTCTACTACACGACCAGGACCGACAACCGGGTGGCGAAACTGGTGCTAGGTGAGGCGCCAGAGCCCATCCTCACCGGGATCCCTCGGGCCGGTAACCACAACGGCGGGCAGATCGCGTTCGGCCCTGATGGCTACCTCTACGTCAGCACGGGGGACGCCGCCGAACCGTCCCAGTCCCAGGACCGCGACAGCCTCGCCGGCAAGATCCTGCGCATGACACCCGACGGTAGGCCGGCTCCCGGCAACCCCTTCCGGTCCCTGGTCTGGGCCTATGGCCTGCGCAACGTCCAGGGCCTGGCCTGGGACGCCGAGGGCAACCTGTGGGCCACCGAGTTCGGCGCCAACGAGTGGGACGAGATCAACCTGATCGAGGCGGGCAAGAACTACGGCTGGCCGGTGGTGGAGGGCATCGGCGACGACGACCGGTTCGTGGAGCCAGTCGTGGTGTGGCGTACCTCCGAAGCGTCCTGCTCAGGCGCCGCGGTGATCGACTCCACCCTCATCGCTGCGTGCCTGCGTGGCCAGCGCCTGTGGGTGATGGAGCTCACCGGATCCGGGGCCGTCCTCGGGCGACCAGAGCCGGCCCTGGTCGAGACCTATGGCCGGCTGCGCGGCATCGCCGTCGCCCTCGATGGCTCACTGTGGATCACCACCTCCAACCGCGACAACCGGCTTCCCCGAGAGCCGCACCCCGATGACGACCGCATCATCCGACTGTTGGGTGCCCAGTCCGGAGGGGTGGGCAGGAGCTGAACCGGATGATCACAAGCCCGATCATCACGACGCGGGCGCGGCGGCTCGCCATCGGCGTGACCGTGCTGGTGGTGAGCCTGCTCGGGGCGCTGATCGGCCTGAGCCTGGGTTCGCGCACCGACGCCGAGATCGGCCCGTTCCGGGCCGAGATCAGCCTTGCCCCCTCCTGGCCGGGTGAGACGTCGGTGATCATTCCACCGCTCGGCTCGCTGCACCTCGACAGCCACGACGGCCCCACCCACCTCGTCGTCCGACTGGACGCGCTGGACCAGGCGCGCACCCAGGAGATGATCAGCGACCCGAGCGGCATCAGTCGCGCCACCCAGACGGTCGCGGAGGACCTGGCCGACGGCGTGATCCGGGCAAGCTTCGGCAGCATCGGCGCGGCTGTCCTCGGGGCGATGCTGCTCGCCGCCCTCGCGTTCCGGGACGTGCGGAAGGTTGCGGGCGCCGGCGGGCTCGCGCTCGTGCTGGTCGCCGGGAGCCTGGGGCTGGCCGGGGCCACCTTCCGCTTCACCTCGGTGGAGGAGCCACGCTACGAAGGGCTGCTGGTCAACGCCCCCGCGTTGGTCGGTGACGTGCGACGGATCGCCGACGAGTGGGAACAGTACGCCGACCAGCTCCAGAAGATGGTCGCCAACGTCACCACCCTCTACACGGCGGCGTCGACCCTACCGGTGTTCGAACCGGACGAAAGCCAGATCCGGGTACTCCACGTCTCCGACCTGCACCTCAACCCCAACGTCTGGCCGATCATGCGGACCGTGGTGCGGGAGTACGACATCGACCTGATCATCGACAGCGGCGACATCGTGGACTGGGGCACCAGCCCGGAGAGCACCTACCTGGACTCGATCCGCCTCATGGGCGTCCCGTACGTCTACGTCCGCGGCAACCACGACTCGGGCGTGACCGAAGAGGCGGTCGAGGAGCAACCCAACGCGGTGGTGCTTGACAACCGGGTCGCGGAGGTCGCTGGGCTGACCATCGCCGGCATCGGTGATCCGCGCTTCACGCCGGACCAGCAGACCCGCCCGCACACCGACGAGGAGGCGTCCGCCGCCGCGCAGTCGGTGGTCGACGCGGGCGCCACCCTGGCCGAGACCATCCGCGAGTGGGGGTCGCCGGTCGACATCGCGGTGATCCACGACCCGGCGGGGGCAGCCCCGCTCGACGGCACCGTCCCCCTCATCCTGGCCGGGCACCGCCACGCGCGAGAGGTACGCGAGTTGGCGCCGCCTGCGGAAGGAGAAGCCACGGAGACCGAGCCAACCCTGTTGATGGTGCAAGGCTCCACCGGAGGCGCCGGGCTGCGCGGCCTGGAAGGTGAACACCCTGATCCGCTCGCCCTGTCGGTGCTCTACTTCAACGAGGAGCGGCGACTGGTCGGCTACGACGACATCACCGTCGGCGGCACCGGCCTGTCAGAGGTGACCCTGCAGCGACACCTGGTCGGTCCGCAGCCCGAGCCGTCACCGCCAGTGCCCTCCACACCCCCCCCCACCGCCACCCCGACCCGGTGACCAGCGGCCCGCGGCGACGCCCGTTCAGGAGCGGAGCCCAGAGAGGATCAGCTCGCGTACCGTCTTGGCGTCGGCCTGACCACGGGTGGCCTTCATGACCGCGCCGACCAGCACCCCGGCCGCCGCGACCTTGCCATCGCGGACCTTCGCCGCCACCTCCGGGTTGGCGGCGATCGCCTCGTCCACGGCCTTGCCCAGCGCGTCGGTGTCGGAGACGATCTCCAGACCGCGGGCGGTCATCACCTCGGCCGGGTCGCCCTCACCGGCGAGCACGCCCTCCAGCACCACTCGGGCCAGCTTGTCATTGAGCTTGCCCTCGTCGACGAGCCGCTGCAGCGCGGCCACCTGCTCCGGTGTCGCGCCCACTTCGGCGAGCTCGACCCCGGCCTCGTTGGCCCGGCGCGACAGTTCACCCAGCCACCACTTCCGTGCCGCCTCCGGGCTCGCCCCGGCCGCGACGGTGGCCTCGACCAGTGGCACCGCACCGGCGTTGACGATCGCCTGCATGTCGCGGTCGGACAGCCCCCACTCCGTCTGAAGTCGGCGGCGGTGTACCCGCGGTGGCTCAGGGAGCTCGGCCTTGAGCTTCGCCACCCACTCCGGGTCCGGAGCCAACGGCACCAGGTCAGGCTCGGGGAAATAGCGGTAGTCGGTAGCGGTCTCCTTGGAACGGCCGGCGGTGGTCTGACCGGTGTCCTCGTGGAAGTGCCGCGTCTCCTGGGTGACAGTGCCCCCCGCATCGAGCACCGCCGCCTGGCGGATCATCTCTGCCCGCACCGCGCGCTCGATGCTTCGCAGCGAGTTGACGTTCTTCGTCTCCGTGCGGGTCCCCCACGGCTGGCCCGGCCGGTTCAGCGAAGTGTTGACGTCACAGCGCAGAGAACCCTGCTCCATGCGCACGTCCGAGATACCAAGGCCCCGCACCAGGTCACGCAGTTCCGCCACGTAGGCCCGGGCCACCTCCGAGTCCACCGGATCCTTGGGCGGCGGATTTCCGC
>CAYTMR010000057.1:9103-20164 GCA_964438855.1 uncultured Micromonosporaceae bacterium | reverse complement strand
GAGCAGCTGTGGCGGCACGCTCGCAACCAGTTGGAACAGGCCGGCAGCGACTGACGCGACCGCCTGCAAGTCCGTGACGTGCAGAACGTGGATCAACGCGGTAGCGAAGACCTGTCAATGCTGCGGGCAGGTGTCCGGCGGATCACCGTGCACGACGCCCGGCGCACCTGTGCCTCGCTGATCGTCGACCTGGACGTGCGCCCTCGGGTCGTCATGGAGATCCTGCGCCACGCACAGTTCTCCGCACCATGGAGGTCTACACGAAGGTTAGCTCCAAGGCCGCGCGGGACGCCCTCAAGCGGCTCGGCGAGCGCTTGGATGGATCATGACTGCTGCGGTACTCCGTCGCTGTACGGCATGCGAAAGGGGCCGTCTCGATCACCCGAGATGGCCCCTGACCTGCTGCGCGCCCGAAGGGATTCGAACCCCTAACCTTCTGATCCGTAGTCAGATGCTCTATCCGTTGAGCTACGGGCGCAGTTGCCAGACCAGTGTACAGACCGGTCTGTCACGCGGAGGCTCGGGGATTTGAACCCCGGATGGGCGTAAGCCCAAACCGCATTAGCAGTGCGGCGCCATAGACCAGACTAGGCGAAGCCTCCATCGGTGGTCGGAGACCACCGCCGATCGAGGATACAGTGTGATGCGGCGAAGAGGCAAAGGACCTTCCACGCAGTGAGGGTGAGGCGCGACGCCGCGCCGGGTTGTGGGCGATTTGAACCCCGTTCGGGCATGGCAGGCGATAGGGTGCGCACATTATGGCCGAGAACCCGCCGACCGAACCGCCGGTCGAACCCGTGGTGCCCCAGGCGCGCAGCGGCGCCGACTCCGACCCTCAACCTCGCCGGCGCAAGCGGGCAACCAAGCCCGCGAAACGCGCATCTCGGACAAAGAGTGAGAAAGCTTCGGCCAAGGGTGCCGAGGACTCCGCTCCCGGGCCAGCCGGGCCTCCCCCCAAACGGACGTCTCGGAGCCGGAGCACCACGCAGGCGACTGCGGTGTCGGCGACCACGACTGCGTCACCCGAACCGCCTCCGCCACCCCCAGAGCCAGCGCTGACCGCCGAGCCCGGCCCCGAGGCGGAGCAGAAGCCGGCAGGGACGCCGCAAGGCTCTGCTGCACCGGGAGCCTGGGCGTCGGCGATCTGGGACGCGGTCCGGCACCTCGGCCAGCCACCGGAGCGCCTGGCCCAGCTCGCCGTCGCTGAGCTCGGGCCACGCGCCGCCGGCTGGGTCGCGTGGCTGCGCGCGACCTACCCCGGTGCGTCGGCGGCGGGTATCGCGCGGCTGGCCACCCGTCAGGCAGCGCGCTACGGCTGGGCACTGACCGTGCTCGAACTGGGCGGCCCGGCAGCCGCACCGGTGCACCTGTCGGCCCTGGCCTGGGTCCGCGCCACCCTCGCGCTACGGATCGCCGCGGCCTACGGGCACGACCCCACTGACCCCCGCCGCGCCGACGAGCTGCTGGAACTGCTGCAACTGGCGCCCGCGGAGGGTGAGCGACCCCACGAGGCGGCATTGCCGGGGCAGGCCGAATCCGGCGACGCCCTGCGAGCGCTCTCGCGCCGGCTCAGCGCCGGGTTCTACCTGCTGGGACGATTCCGCCCGCGGCGACGCAGGAGCCCGGTCAGTCACGCGGTGCAGACATACCTCTCGGTGAGCGACCAAATCGACGGGCTGGACGGACTGGCGCACCGTGCGGTGCTCCGCTACCGGTCACGGCAACCATGAGACGTGGTCCCGGAACATCGCGTACCCGACGAACGCCACCACGTCCAGCAGCGTGTGCGCCACCACGAGCGGCGCGACCCTGCGGAACCGCAGGTAACACACGCCAAAGATGACACCCATGATCGCATTGCCGACGAAGCCGCCGAACCCCTGATAGAGGTGGTAGGTGCCGCGTAGCACAGCGCTGGCGCCGACCGCGGTGGCGGCGCGCCACCCGAGCTGCTCCAGCCGGGTCAGCAGGTAGCCCACGCCGACCACCTCCTCCAGCAGCGCGTTCTGCGCCGCTGCCAGGATCAGCACCGGTACCGCCCACCACACCGGAGCCAGCGCGGCGGGCACCACCGTCGCACTGAGGCCGAGATGGTGGGCGGCGAGGTACAGCCCAAGTCCCGGGATGCCGATGAGCGCCGCCAACCCGGTACCGGTGCCCAGGTCGAAGCCGGGCCGGCGCAGATCCAGACCGATGCGGCGGCACGCGTCTTGTGGGTCGCGGTTGAGCAGGTGCAGTGCCAGGGCCACCGGTACCAGGGACAGCGCGATGTCGGCGAGCTGGTACGCCAGGTCCAGCCAGGGCCGGTCCGGGGTGCGAGAGACGTTGAGCGCGGCGGTCTGATCGGCCAAGGACTCCTGGCGGGTGAGCCGGTCGACGATCCGCAGCAACGACCACACGGCGGAAGCCGCGAGCGAGACGCCGAGGACCAGGAGCGTCTCGTGACGACGTACCCGCTGTTCCACCCCCACCTCCCGGTGCCGACGGGCGACGTAGTCGCACTATGAGTCCGACGTGACCGTACCGTGGGTGGTGAAGCTGGCCACCATGGGCAATCTGTCGCAGCTGTTGAAGGAGAGCTGGAGTCTGGTCGAGGAGCATCAAGACCGACTCGCTGGGCACTTCTACGCTCGCCTCTTCCTGTCCAACCCGCAACTACGAGACTTGTTCCCGGTCACCATGGATGTGCAGCGCGGCCGCCTGCTCGGTGCCCTCGTCACCGCCGTGCAGACCATCGACGACCCGGAGCGCTTCGACTCCCACCTGCGATCACTCGGCCGGGACCACCGCAAGTTCCATGTCGAACGCTCGCACTACGAGCTGGTGGGGCGCGCCTTGCTGGACGCCCTGCGCACGCTCTCGGGTGAGCGTTGGTCGCTGGAGTACGAGCAAGCGTGGCGGGACGCGTACGACGCGATCGCCCAACGCATGATCGCCGGAGCGGAAGCGGATACGAACCCGCCGTACTGGCACGCCGAAGTGCTCACCCATGAGCGTCGAGGGCACGACATCGCGGTCTTCACATGCCGACCGCTGGACCCACTGCCGTACCTGCCGGGCCAGTACGTCAGCCTAGAGTGCCGTTATCAGCCGCGGACCTGGCGCACCTACTCGATCGCCAACGCCCCGCGCGACGACAACGTCATGGAGTTCCACGTGCGTGCGGTGCGGAACGGGTGGGTGTCAAGCGCGCTGGTGAGGCGGCTCAAACCTGGTGACGTGCTACGACTGGCCGCCCCGATGGGGAGCATGACGCTGGACCGTGCCTCCACACGCGACATCGTGTGCGTGGCCGGCGGCACCGGCCTGGCGCCTATCAAGGCGTTGGTCGATGAGCTGAGTCGCTACAACCGCACCCGGTGGGTCCACGTCTTCTTTGGAGCGCGGACTCGGGAAGACCTGTACGACCTGGCGGCCCTACGTGACCTCGCCGAGCGCTACTCGTGGCTGTCGGTGGTACCGGCGTGCAGCGATGACCCGGAGTACGACGGTGAGCGAGGACTCATCTCCGAGGTGGTGCGCCACCACGGTCCGTGGGACAACCACGACTTCTTCGTGTCCGGCTCCGCACCGATGGTCCGCGCGACTCTGCGGAGCCTCGCGCAGCTGCGGGTGCCGTCCATTCGCATCAAGTACGACGCGTTCACTGACTCTTGAACCGCCACTCCAGTCGGTAGCGGGCGTGTAACGGCGGCGCCTCGGTCTCCCACTCGAACCGGTCCAGCTCCCCGTCACGATGACGGGTGACCGGTGTGCGGAGTGGCACCTCGCCCGCCGCCATCGAGATCTCCACGCCCCACACCTGCGGAGCCCGGGAGGCCGGCAGGTTCAGCGCCACCCGTAGCCGACTGGTCGGCAGCCGGATGGCGCGCTGGAACCAGGCCCCCCACTGCTGCTCACTGACGCGGAAGCGGTACTCGATGGTGGTGCGCTGTCCAGGGTAGAGCGGAAATCGTCCCTGCTCGTTTTCGAACAGCAGCCATAACTCCTTCAGCGCATCCCGGTCCTGCTTCACGCGCCAGTTCATCGGCTCCTGCTCGTCCGCCTCGCCGCACACCGCTGTCAGCGCCAGCGAGTCGACGGTGAGCGGGTGACGACGATAGTGGTTGTTGGACTTGTCCGGGTCGGTGGGATAGCGGTCCACCGACACCCGCACCAGGTAGCGGGTGACGGGATCGTCTCCTGCGTTGTAGAGGGACCGGCGGATGCGGGCGGTGTAGGCGTCCCCTGTGTACGAGAGCTCCGCGACCTCTTCGTTGACGACCAGACCGACCGGCGGTAGTGGCCACGGGTCCACCGGGCGTGAACTTCGCCGGGCACGACCCGCGGCGGTGCGGGCACCGTCGTAGGCGACGTAGGCGCGCCAGATGGCACCGTCGGCTTGCAGGACGAGGTCGGCCCGGCGGGCGAAGTCTCCGGTGGGTCGGTGCCGGCCCCGCTCGACATGGCTGAGGTACGACGGGTCGAAGCCCATGCGCGCAGCAAGCTGCTTCTTGGTCAGACCCCGGTCAACTCGCCAACGTCCCAGCTCCGCCGCGAAGGCAGCGGCGGTCCGCTCGATCGGAGAGGTCGTCATATGAAGGTTGTGGCTCTCGGTCCGGGATTCCCAGTCTGCGATCCCACATGGGCCTCCGCAACCCTCCGACGGGCTCAGTATGGCTAGGCTAGCCTTAACTGGTGATCGCAACGACGCTGCCAGCTCCGGTCCTTGCTCCGGTCGAGATCACTCTCGCGGACATGCGCGTGCGACAGGGTGTGGAGGCCACCCGCGGGCTCGTGCCGGGCCTGATCTTGCCAGATGGGGTGCCGGGCTGGGTGCCCGCCTCCGACCTGGTCTCGCGTCGATGCCTCGGCGCGTTGCTTGAGGCCGCGAAGCAGCGTTGGGGCGGATCCCCGCACGCGTGCGCCGCGCTGACGTGGAAGTGCTACACGTACTGGCTCGCGCTGCCGGCGGTGGTGGGTTGGGCCGCAGCGCGGCGGGTGCCGCTGCTCGAGCCAGAGGACGTCCTGGTACGCGCGTCGGGGCAGCGTCCGTTCCTCAGGTTCGCGTTGCGGCGGGCGCGAGTGGCTGTGCTACCCAGCGATCCGCTCGCGGTGACTGGCAGCGACGAGGTCTTGGTCGTCGCGTCGGAACAGGCGCTGTTGGGTGTCTTCCGTGACACGCTGCGTACCCGGCACCTCGACCCGCTGCTCGCGGGCATCCGCTCCATGGTGCGGATCGGTGAGCGTACGTTGCTGGGCTCGCTGGCATCAGGGGTCGCGTACGGCGTCCTGCGAGGAGCATCTGGGCCGTCTGAGGATCTCCGCCATGCCGCGCGCACGCTGCTCTCCGCCTTGGACGTCGGCGACCTTGTCGAGCTGGTGCCTACGGAAAGTGGCTTTGAGGTGCAGCGGCGGACCTGCTGCCTCGCCTTTACCTTGCCGCAGCCGAAGGTGTGCTCCGGCTGCTGCATCCGGTCCGCGTGACCGTGCGTGTCGCTCTCGGCTGACCACACCATCGGTGGTGTCCGAATCCCGACAGTCGGCCTTTTGCTGCGACACAGCGCTGTAGCCCCATTACGATCCTTTCACCGTGAGTAACAGTTCGCACGGTTAGTTTTCTTCTGGGCGTTCTAGTCTGTCGACCCAAACTCTTCCCTTAGGCACGATGAGCGCCAATCAGTCCGGTCCTTCTTGGTGGAACGGACTCACCACCGGCGGTAAAGCAGCGATCATCACTGCGGGATTCCTGTCGGTGATGCTCTGCTGCGGCGGGTTCAACAGCCTCGTGGCTTCGTTCTCCTCACCTGAGCCGAAGACGACCAGCGCTGCTGAGACGTCGGCCACCGAGGCTTCACCATCGCCTGTGGTCGAGAAGCGGACCGTGGTGGAGACGGAGGAGATCCCGTTCCCTCACGAGGAGGTAGAGGACGCTTCGTTGCTGGAGGGCAAGCGCGAGGTCCGTACCGAAGGCGTGGCGGGTACGAAGGAGCTGGTCTATGAGGTGACCCTGGTCAACGGTGTGGAGACCAGCCGCACGCTCGTGAGTGAAGAGGTCACCGAGGAACCCGTGCCTGAGGTGATTGCGATCGGTACGCGCAAGGAGACCGAGCCGCTGCAGGCGCCGCAGCCGAAACCTCAACGCGCGCCCGATCCGAAGCCAGAGCAGGCACCGGCGCCGAAGTCCACACCGAAGCGAGCGCCAGCGCCGGAACCCACGTGTGATCCGAACTACGCGGGCGCTTGCGTGCCGATCGCGAGCGATGTGGATTGCGCTGGCGGGAGCGGCGACGGTCCGGCCTACGTCCAAGGACCGGTCAGGGTGATCGGCCGAGACATCTACGGCCTCGACCGGGATGGTGACGGCATCGGCTGCGACTGAGCGCGAGCTGACTCCCAGGAGGGGTCAGCTCGTAACCCGACTCCAGCCGGCCGCGACAGTGCTGATCAGTGCGGACTCGGACAGTCGGAACCCCCTTGTCAGGGGGTGTCGCAGCGGGGCCTTCCGTGGGTTAAAGCGGAGGGTGTGGGATTCGAACCCACGAGGACGCGCAAACGCCCTAGCGGTTTTCAAGACCGCCGCCATCGGCCACTAGGCGAACCCTCCCGAGCTGCAAGAGTCCGGTCGACGACGCCCTGGGCGTCGCTACCGACCGGGCTCGCGGCCTAGCGTAGCGCTACGGGCATAGCCGCCACGCTCGTTGACCAGTGTGCCAGACGGTGACTCCGAGGCTAAGCGGGCTGCGGGCCCTCACCCGTCTCGACCCCACCGCGAGCCGTAGTCGGCGCAGTCTGCCAGCGTAAACTCGCTTCCTGGCGGAGGGTGGGAAGGCGTGGGGTGAGTCGAGGGCCGAGAGTGCGCGGTGCGGGCCTCCTACGGGTGGGTGCACTAGGGCTGCTGTGGGGGTCCGGCTTCCTGTGGACCAAACTGGCGCTCCGCGGGATGACGCCGGTGCAGACGGTGGTGATCCGGCTCATCCTCGGCGCCGCTGTGCTGGTCGCGGTCGTCTGCGTCCTCGGTCACCGGCTTCCGACGTCCCGTGGTACGTGGTGGCACCTCAGCATCGCGGCGATCTTCGGTAACGTCGCCCCGTACTTCCTCTTCGCCCTCGGCCTGCAGGAGGTCGACTCGGCGACCGGCGGCATGCTCAACGCCACCACCCCGGTGTGGACGACCATCATCGCTGCTTTCGCGGGGCAGGCGAGGACGCTGTCCCGGCTCCAGGTCCTGGGCGTCGTGGTGGGTGTGATCGGAACGGTCTTGATCTTCACGCCGTGGAATCTGGGGAGTCAGTTCGCCAGTTGGGGGGCCCTCGCCTGCTTGTGCGCTGCGCTCTGCTACGGCATCAGCTACGTCTACATCGCCAGGTACCTGGTGGGTCGAACGGCTGGCCCGCTGGTGTTGTCCGCGGCGCAGCTCGTCGCCGCGTCGGTGCTGTCGTGTCTGCTCGTGCTTCCGGCCGACGGGCTGGCGGCGCCGAACTGGCGCGCCGACGTGGTGGCGGGCATCGGCATTCTGGGCGCGTTGAGCACCGGCATCGCCTATCTCATCCACTACCGCATCGTCAGCGACGACGGCCCAGTCGCCGCTTCCGCGGTGATCTACCTGATACCCGTTGTAGCGGTGGCGTTGGGCGCCGGGTTCCTCGGCGAGCGCCCGGCCCCGGCGGCGCTCGGGGGCGCGGCGGTGGTGCTGGTTGGGGTGTTGTTGACCCGCTACCGCCAGGTTGAGCCGAGCACCCGCGCGGGCCGGGCTGACACCTAGGCCTCATCCGGGCGGGGACGGGTCTTCCACCACCACGGACGGTGCGAGACTGACGGTATGTACGCGGTGACCATCGCACAGCCTGGCGGTCCGGAGGTACTGACTTGGGCGGAGGTGCCCGACCCGGAGGTACGCCCTGGCGAGGTGTTGATCGACGTACACGCGGCGGGGGTCAACCGACCCGACGTCGTCCAGCGGGCGGGGCACTATCCGCCTCCGCCGGGCGCGCCGCCCTACCCAGGCCTGGAGTGTTCCGGGGTGGTGGCCGAGGTCGGCCCGGGGGTGACCGAGTGGTCTCCCGGTGACGAGGTGTGTGCGCTGCTCAACGGTGGTGGCTACGCCGAGCGGGTGGCGGTCCCCGCCGGGCAGGTGCTGCCCGTTCCTCGCGGGGTGAGCCTGGTCGACGCGGCCGGGCTGCCGGAGGTAGCGTGTACGGTCTGGTCGAACCTGTCCGACATGGCGCGGCTGCGCGCGGGCGAGACGGTGCTGGTGCACGGTGGCGGCAGCGGCATCGGCACGTTTGCGATCCAGTTCGCGACCGCCTTGGGCGCCCGTGTGATCACCACGGCGCGGGCGGAGAAACACGCCACGCTGCGGCGGCTGGGCGCGGATGTGACGGTGGACTACCGCAGCGAGGATTTCGTCGAGGTCGTCAAGGAGGCCACCGACGGTCGAGGCGTGGACGTGATCCTCGACATCATGGGAGCCGCGTACTTCCCGCGAAACCTCGCCTGTCTGGCCCGCCACGGCCGTCTCATGATCATCGGGGTGCAGGGTGGCCGTCGCACGGAGGCGGACCTGGCGCGGATGTTGATGCGGGGGGTCACCGTGGCGGTGACGACGCTGCGTTGGCGCTCCGACGAGGACAAGGCGCGCGTGGTACGCGGCACACACCAGCAGGTGTGGCCGTTGATCGCCGAGGGCGCCATCACGCCGGTGGTGGACCGCCGCCTGCCGATGGTGGAGGCGGCCGAAGCGCATCGGATCATGGAGGCCAGCTCCCACATCGGGAAGATCATCCTTACGCGCTCGTAGCGTCGGGAGAGCTCTGGCCGGGCCTGGGTTGGTCTGGGCGGGTCAGTGCGGCTGCGGTTGGCGGCGGATGCGCTCGCGGCCAAGGATCCACAGCGCCTCGATCCCGTCCCGCCAGGTGATCTTCTTGCCTTCCTCACGGCTGCGGGCCCGGTAGCTGATCGGGACCTCGTACGGCTTGATCTTGCGGCGCAGCAGCTTCGCGGTGATTTCGGCCTCTAGACCGAACCCTTGGGAGCGGAGGTCGAGTGAGCGGAAGAGCGCCACCGGCATCAGCTTGAAACAGGTTTCGAGGTCGCCGAGGTACGAGTTGTAGAAGACGTTGGCTGCGGTGGTGATCGCCTTGTTCCCCATGACGTACCAGAACGAATAAGCCGTGTGCGCGCCGAAGACGCGGTTGCCGTAGACCACTTGAGCGCGGCCGTCGAGCACAGGGGCGAGCAGCTTGGGAAGGTCCTGGGGGTCGTACTCCAAGTCCGCGTCGAGAATCACCAAATAGTCGCCCTGCGCATGCTTGGCGGCGGTGTGAATGGCTGCGCCCTTGCCGCGGTTGCGGGGATGGGTGATGACGCGTACGCGTTCGTCGTCGACTCGTGCGAGCACCTCGGCGGTCGCGTCCCGGCTGCCGTCGTCGACAACGATCAACTCGATGTCGCATGGGTAGTCCACCGCGAGCGTCTGCTTCAGCGCTTCGGCCACGTGGGCTTCCTCGTTGTAGACGGGCATCAGGATCGATAATTTCACCACGGGTCTCCCTGCTCACGGGAACGCTCTGCGGTATCAGCGTAACGGGTCGAGGGCGTAGTTCCACCGAAACACGGCGATCGAATTCGTTGAGAGACATTCGCATCCGTGGCGGATGCCGACGCTGTCGACAGCGCCATGCTCGCCTGCCGAGGCGACTGGCGGGTGGGACCGGGACGAGTGCCGACGACTGGTCGGCAGATACCCTTTGGGGGTGACGCTACGCCTTTACGACAGCCTGACCCGCCAGGTGGCGGACTTCGTTCCCCGCACTCCCGGCCACGTTGGCATCTACCTATGTGGCGTCACCGTGCAGTCGGGCCCTCACATCGGTCACCTGCGCTCCGGCGTCAACTACGACGTGCTGCGCCGATGGCTGCTGCGCTCCGGCTATCAGGTCACCTTCGTCCGTAACGTCACCGACATCGACGACAAGGTGCTCGCCCGGGCGCAGGCGCAAGGGCGGCCGTTCTGGTCGATCGCCTACGCGAACGAGCTGCGACTCGCCGCGGCGTACCGCTCACTGAACGTCCTGCCACCCACGTACGAGCCGCGCGCCACGGGGCACATCACCGAGATGCACGAGCTGATCCAGGCGTTGATCGAGCGCGGCCACGCGTACCCGGCGACCGACGGCTCCGGTGACGTCTATTTCGAGGTCGGCACGTACCCCGAGTACGGTGCCCTCTCCGGTCGGCGGCCGGAGGACATGCAGCCGGCCGAGGACGGAGAGCCGCGGGCCAAGCGAGATCCGCGTGACTTCGCGTTGTGGAAGGGAGCGAAGCCGGACGAGCCAGCGGACGCCAGCTGGCCCAGCCCGTGGGGGCGGGGTCGACCCGGCTGGCACATCGAGTGCTCGGCGATGGCCTACCGCTACCTGGGCGCGGAGTTCGACATCCACGGCGGCGGGCTCGACTTGATCTTCCCTCACCACGAGAACGAGATCGCCCAGTCCTGCGGTGCCGGGCTGCCCTTCGCGCGTTCCTGGGTCCACCACGGCCTGCTCAATCTCGGTGAGTCCAAGATGAGCAAGTCCGATGGCAACGTCGTGGACCTCGCGGGGGTGGAGGCGCTCGGCGTCCGCCCGGTCGAGCTGCGCTACTACCTCGTCGCCCCCCACTATCGATCGCGGATCGACTACTCCGATGCCGCGCTACGCGAGGCGGCGGTGGCGTACCGCCGGGTCGAGGGTTTTGTCCAGCGTGCCGCGGAACGGGTCGGCGCCGGCGAGCCGGGCGCGATACCGCCTGCCTTCGCCGAGGCGATGGACGACGACCTCAACACGTCGCGGGCCATGGCGGTCGTGCATGATGCCGTCGCTGAGGGCAACAGTGCATATGCCTCTGGCGACGACGACGGGCTGCGGGCCGCGTTGGCGAGCGTTCGGGGGATGCTTGACGTGCTGGGTCTAGACCCGCTCGATCCGGCGTGGCCGGGCCAGCGCGCCGACGAGCCGCTGCGGGCGGCGGTGGACGCCCTGGTGGCCCTGGCGCTGGAGCAGCGGGAGGCGGCGCGGGCCCGGAAGGACTACGCCACGGCCG
>CAYTMR010000057.1:0-9093 GCA_964438855.1 uncultured Micromonosporaceae bacterium | reverse complement strand
GTTGTGGTCGGGGGGGTCGCGCGCGCGCCGCCGCGCGGGGGGGGGGGGGGGGGGCCGCCGGGGGGGCCGGGGCGCGGGCGCCGGGGGCGGCGGCCCGGGCCCGTAAGGACTACGCCACGGCCGACGCGCTGCGTGACCAACTCAAGCACGCGGGGATCGTGGTGGAGGACACGCCACAAGGTCCTCGGTGGACTTTGGGGGGCTGACGATGGCGGGTAACTCGCCGCGGCGGGGGCGGCGGACGTCGCCGAAGAAGGGCTCACAGGTGGGGTCCGGCGGCAAGCGTCGGGCTGGGCTCAAGGGCAAGGGGCGTACGCTTCCGGCTGAGGAACGCCCGTGGCACAAGGCGTATTCGGGTCCCGAGCCACTGCCGAAGCGCACCGCGTGGAAGCAGGAGAAGGAGCGGCGCGCCGCCGCAGCCGCTGGTCGTGCCCCTAAGGTCGGCAAGTCAGGTTCCTCGGTGCGGGTGGCGCCGGCCCGGCGCAGTGCTCCTCCGAAGGACGCGCCGGAACTGCTGGTGGGCCGCAACCCGGTGGTGGAGGCGCTTCGTGCCCACGTGCCGTCGACCGCCCTCTACGTGGCGCTCGGCATCGATATCGATGACCGGATCGCCGAGATCGTCAAGACCGCCGGGGACCGGGGTATTCCGATCCTGGAGGTGAGTCGATCCGAGCTCGACCGTCTGACCGGTGGGGTGCTC
The DNA here is from genome assembly GCA_964438855.1 of uncultured Micromonosporaceae bacterium. Taxonomy (GTDB): domain Bacteria; phylum Actinomycetota; class Actinomycetes; order Mycobacteriales; family Micromonosporaceae; genus Natronosporangium. The sequence goes on along the minus strand of CAYTMR010000057.1, from coordinate 8,393 downwards.
CACCAAGGGGTCGGGTTGCAGGTCCCTCCGTACGCGTACCTGCCGTTCGAGGACTTGATCGCGGCGGCGGACGAGCACCGCGATCCGCCACTGTTGATGGCCCTCGACGGAGTCACCGACCCACGGAACCTGGGGGCGGTGATCCGGTCGGCGGCAGCCTTCGGCGCCCACGGGGTGTTCCTGCCTGAGCGACGGGCCGCGGGGGTGACCGCCACCGCCTGGCGCACCAGCGCCGGTGCGGCGGCGCGGTTGCCGGTGGCGCGGGTGACCAATCTGACCCGAGCGCTGAAACAGTGCCAGGACGCCGGCTATGTGGTGGTCGGGTTGGAGGCCGATGCGGAGACGCCCCTGTACGACCTGGAGGTCGCCGTGGACGCGTTGGTCTTGGTGGTCGGCGGTGAGGGGCGCGGGTTGTCCCGGTTGGTCGGCAACACCTGTGACTTCAAGGTGTCGATCCCCATGGCGGACGAGGTGGAGTCGCTGAACGCCAGTGTGGCGGCGGCGGTGGCGTTGGCGGAGGTCGCACGTCGGCGCGGGTCGGTGGGCACGAGATCGTAGGATCAGGCCCCGAACGTCGCGTAGGAGCCCAGTACAGATGGCAGACCTCCGGTCCGGTCCTGAGTCGGACAACGTGCCCACCACGGCGCTGTCGGCCGATTCCACGCCGGTGGACCCGTGGGCGTCGACCGCGCCCGTGAGCCCGACCGCTCCGCTCCTCATGGAGGCGGAGCTGGCGCCACCGCGGAAGCGCCGGTGGTTGGTGCCGGTGGCTGCGGCGACGGCCGTACTGGCGGTCATCGTGTTCGCCGCGGTGGCGTTCTGGCCTACCGGAAAGGGGCCCCGCGCACCGTTGGGTTTCCACCCGGTCACGGAAGTCGGGCAGGTCACGTTCACCCCGGACGCGGAACCGGCATTGGCGCGCATCACCGATGAGCGGCTCTATGCCGCGGCGGTGGTGGACGACCGGTTGGAAGTGGTGGCCCGGGATCTGGCCTCGGAGACCGAACTGTGGCGTACCGCGGTCACGGGAAGCTCTCGCCACCGTTGGGAGTCGATCATCGCCAACTCGACCGCGGTGATGCTGGCCGCTGGCCCGCGCAGCTACGGTGATCCGCGACTGCTGGTGGTGTTGGACCCTGGCACCGGGCAGGAGCGGTGGCGACGGGAGTTTTCCCGAGAGGTGTCCGTCTTCCTGCGGGAAGGGGCCTTGGGGCTGGTCGACCGGGAGGAGCATCGCCTGACCGGGTTGGATCCGCTCAGCGGCCGCGTGGTCTGGGAGGTCGACTACTCGTTCGATGAGCCCGCGAGGTCCCCTGCGGTGGTGTCGGTGTACACAGAGGCGGACTACACCGGCGCGAGCTGGTTCGACGGCATACCGGCGCACCGCTATGGCAAGGGGATGGTCGTCGTCAACGCCGACCGCTCAGCCCAGCTAGTGGATCTGACCACCGGGGAACCGGTGTGGCAACACCGCAACGTCGCCGATCCGACGGATCTGTTGTTCGCACAGGACGACTGGCTGTACGTGGCCGAGCACTCCGAGGGCTACCGGGTGCTCGCCTACGACCTGACCACGTCCGGAGGGCAGCCTCGGACGCTCTACCCGGTGGAAGACACCACCCGGCATCCGATCACGCCGCCTCAACCGTGTGGGCAGAAGCGGATCTGCCTGCTGGACCAGTCAAGCTTCGACTCCGCGACCATCGAACTGGTCGCGATCGACGCGGATGGGAAGGGTCAGGTGTGGCGGCGGCCGGTGCCCGAGGCCGACCAGCTGATGGCGATCGGCGACACGGTCGTCGTGTCCGGCGGTACGCCGATGGTGGTCGGCTTCGACCGGGACGGTGAGGTCGTCTTCGAGCAGGCGACCGGCGCCGCGGCCCGGATCAACGAGGGCAACCTGCTCGTGTTCGGAGACGAACCGTGGTCCTCCTTCGGCGACATGAGCCTGCTCGGCTACGCGGTGGAGGACCACCGACTCGTGGCCCTGCACACGGTCCGGGGGATCGTCGCCACGGCCTGCTCGTGGGGAGCGGCGACGGGTGAGGGCTACCTCGCGTGCCCGACCCGGGAGGCCGTGACGATCTGGCGGTTCGCGTCCGACTAGCGGGGCGGAGCCGTGCTGTCGCGGCGGATGAGTGCGGCCTCGACGTGGACGGTGCGCGGCTTGTCGGCGGGTGGTTGTAGCGCCAGTCGCATCGCGGTGGCGCCGATCTCGTCCAGTGGCAACCGCACCGTGGTGAGCGCGGGGATGAGGTCGCGGGCGATCGGCATGTCGTCGAACCCGACCACGGACAGCTGTCCCGGTACGTCGATGCCTCGTTCCCGTGCGACCGCCAGGACGCCGATGGCCATGGTGTCGTTGAAGACCGCCAGGGCGGTGAGGTCTGGGTTGGCGTCGAGCAGTTCGGCCGCCGCGGTGGCGCCGGAGTCCCGGTCGAAGTCCGCGTACGCGATCCGGCGTGGCGGGATGGCGTGGCCGTGTTCTCGTGCGGCCCGGCGCAGCCCGGTGAGCCGGTCGGTGGTGGTGGTCAAGCCGCGCGGGCCGGCGATGACACCGACGCGGTGGTGTCCGAGGCCGTAGAGTTCTTTGCCGGCAAGGTAGCCGCCGGTCTCGTTGGCGGGTAGGACGGCGTCGCCGGGCAGCTGGGAGTGGCGGCCGATGGCGCTGACCCGTCCGCCTGTGCGTTCGTAGATCCGTAGCCGGCTTGCGATGGCGCGGCTGGCTTCGACGTCGTGGTACCCGGAACCGGCGAGGACGATCGCCGCGGTGCGGTGGCCGTGCAGCAAGGCCACGTACTCGAGCTCCTTGGCTGGGTCGCGGTAGCTGTTGCAGATGAACAGAAGCCGGCCAGCGTCGGTGGCGACCCGCTGCAGTCCGCGGGTGATCTCAGCGAAGTAGGGGTCGGACACGTCGTGCACGATGACCCCGACCTCGGTGCGCTGGGCGCGTGCGAGATGCTGTGCGTGCGCGTTTGGTACGTAATGTAGTGCTTCGGCGGCAGCCAGCACCCGCGCGCGCAACTCCTCGGATACTGGTTTGTCGCTGCCGGACAGGATTCGGGACGCGGTCGCGGGGGAGACCCCGGCCCGCCTCGCTACCTCAACCAGCGTCGCCATGGCGTAACCCTAGCGGTAGCGGCACTCGGTGGAGTGGGCCAGCTCCTCGCCGGTGAGTTCGCCAGGGCAACTCATTTGTTGCGTTCGAAGGCGGTACCGATTAGCCTACCTCGGAAAGCGTTTTCCCACTCCCCGACGGTAGGAGAGAGATGGTACGCAGGCCGATCGGGATCGTCGTCAACGGAGTTACCGGGCGGATGGGGTATCGGCAACACCTGGTCCGGTCGCTGCTGGCGATCCGGGAGCAGGGCGGTTTGCCGCTCGCCGACGGTAGCCGACTGTGGCCCGAGCCGGTGTTGGTCGGGCGAAACGCGGCCAAGCTCGCCGACATCGCCGCCCGGCACGATCTCACGGAATGGACCACCGATCTGACCGAGGCGTTGGCCCGCCCCGACGTCGAGATCTATTTCGACGCTCAGCTGACCCGGCTACGGGAAAAGGCGGTGCGGTTAGCCATCGAGGCAGGTAAGCACATATATGTAGAAAAGCCTACCGCCGACACTCTCACCGGCGCGGTGGAGCTGGCCCGACTCGCGGACGCCGCCGGTGTCAAGCACGGAGTGGTACAGGACAAGCTCTTCTTGCCTGGTCTGCGTAAGCTTGCTCGCCTGGTACGGGGCGGTTTCTTTGGCCGGATCCTCTCGATCCGCGGCGAATTCGGGTACTGGGTCTTCGAAGGCGACTGGCAGTCGCCGCAGCGTCCCTCCTGGAACTATCGGGTCGAGGATGGTGGCGGGATCGTGGTGGACATGTTCCCGCACTGGCACTACGTGATGGAGGACCTGTTCGGGCGGGTGACGGCGGTGACCGCGCGGATCGCCACCCACATTCCCGAGCGCGTGGACGAGTCTGGCGCACCCTACCGCGCCACCGCCGACGACGCCGCCTACGGCATCTTCGAGCTCGAGGGCGGCATCATCGCTCAGATCAACTCCTCGTGGGCGGTGCGGGTCTACCGAGACGAACTGGTCGAGTTCCAAGTCGACGGGACTGAGGGCAGCGCGGTCGCCGGCCTGCGCGAGTGCCGTGTGCAGCACCGTGCCGTCACCCCCCGACCGGTCTGGAACCCGGACCAACCTGAGACGACGGACTACCGATCGCAGTGGCAACTGGTCCCGGACAACGAGGAGTTCGACAACGGATTCAAGGTGCAGTGGGAGCTCTTCCTGCGCCACGTGGTGGAGGACGCGCCGTACCGACAGGACCTCTGGGCGGGTGCCCGTGGGGTGCAGTTGGCTGAGCTCGGGCTTCGCTCCGCGCACGAGGGCCGTCGGCTGGAGGTGCCACCTCTGTGACCGGGCGGCTCTCGTTCAACCACGCGACCGCCCCCCGATGGCCGATTCCGCAGCTCGTGGCCGGTTGCAAGGCGGCTGGGGTGACTCACGTGGGGCTGTGGCGGGAACAGGTCGCCGAGCACGGGTTGGCGGCCACGGCCACGTTGCTGGCCGACGCCGGGATCACCGTCACCTCGTTGTGCCGGGGCGGATTCTTCCAGCGACCTGAGTGGTACGACGACAACCGTCGGGCGATCGACGAGGCCGCTGCGCTCGGTACGCGGGAGCTGGTGTTGGTCAGCGGCGGTCTGCCAGACGGGTCGCGTGACATCGACTCGGCCCGGGCACACGTGGGGGAGGCGATCGGGCGGCTGGTGCCCCACGCTGAAGCAGCCGGGGTACGGCTCGACATCGAGCCGCTGCATCCGATGTACGCCTCGGATCGCTGCGTCGTCTCCACCTTGGCGCAGGCGTTGGCGCTCGCGGCTCCCTATCCGTCGGAGGTGGTGGGTGTCGTCGTCGACACGTACCACCTCTGGTGGGACGACGGGGTGTGGGATGCCATCGCACGGGCCGGCGCCGAAGGGCGTCTCGGCTGCTTTCAGGTCGCCGACTGGGTGACGCCGCTGCCGGCGGGAGTGTTGACGGGGCGCGGGCTTCCCGGTCGCGGCTGCGTCGACTTTAGACGCTTTGTGGCAGCGGTGGACGCCGCTGGCTACCAGGGAACCATCGAGGTGGAAGTGTTCGACGAGGAGCTTTGGGCACGTCCAGGGCCAGAGATCCTCGCGGCGACCATTCAGTCTTACCGAGAGCACGTGGAGGCTGGAGCATGAAGATCGATGAGAGTGTGAAGGCCGCCGACCTCTTGCCGGCGTTGACGCGGATGTGGGAGGTCTCCGCGGTCAAGCTCGACGCGATCGAGCGCACGTGCCCGCCCGGCACGCCCTCACCGGTCTTCACCGTCGACGGCCGTTACACCGCGCGCGGCTGGACCGAGTGGACTCAAGGATTCCAGTACGGCTCGGCTCTCCTCCAGTTCGACGCCACCGGAGAGGAGCGCTTCTTGACGTTGGGCCGGGATCGGACGATCACCGTGATGGCCAGCCACGTCAGCCACATCGGAGTCCACGACCACGGGTTCAACAACGTCAGCACCTACGGCACCTTGCGGCGGCTGGCGCGTGAAGGGCGAGCGGAGTCGACCCCGGCTGAGATCACCGGCTACGAGCTGGCGTTGAAGGTGAGCGGCGCGGTGCAGGCCGCGCGCTGGAGCCGGACCTCTGACGGCACCGGATACATCTATTCGTTCAACGGTCCCCAGTCGCTCTTCGTGGACACCATCCGCACCTGCCGGGTGCTCGCGTTGGCCCACCAGCTCGGCCATGTCCTGATGGGTGAGCACGATGCGCGGATCTCCCTACTGGGGCGGTTGGTGGAACACGCCGTCAACACCGCGCGCTGGAACGTCTACTACGGCGAGGGGCGAGACCACTACGACGAGTGGGGTCGGACCGCGCACGAGTCGTTGTTCAACGTCAACGACGGCCACTACCGCTGTCCGAGCACACAGCAAGGTTACTCGCCGTTCAGCACCTGGACCCGCGGTCTGTCGTGGGCCATGCTTGGCTTCCCGGAGTTGCTGGAATGGCTGGCCGTCCTACCCGACGCGCCGGCCGCTCTCGAGCCGTTCGGCGGCCTCGACGAGGTGGTCGCGACCTTCCGCAAGGCCGCCACCGCCACGTGCGACTTCTACCTCGCCAACACCGCCGCGGACGGCATTCCCTACTGGGACACGGGTGCCCCCGGGCTGGTGCGCCTCGGCGACTGGCGTGATCGGCCAGCCGACCCTTACAACGCGTACGAGCCGGTCGACTCCTCGGCGGCCGCGATCGCGGCGCAGGGACTGCTGAGGCTCGGTCGTTACCTGAGGGCCGAGGGGGAGCGCTACTGGCAGGCGGGTCTCACGGTCGCTGCCACGTTGCTGTCCGAGCCCTACCTCAACACCGATCCGGAGCACCAGGGCCTGCTGCGGCACTCTGTCTACCACCGGCCCAACGGCTGGGACCACGTGCCTTCCGGCCAGCTGGTGCCGAACGGAGAGTCGAGCATGTGGGGGGACTACCACTTGCGCGAGTTGGGGCTCTACCTCCAGCGGGTGGCGCGTGGCGAGCCCTACTACACGTTTTTCGGGCCGGTGGACGTCCGATGAGCAGCAAGGCAGCGTTGGTGACCGGAGCGTCGCGGGGCATCGGCCGAGGGATCGCCCTCCAGCTGGCCCGCGCCGGCTTCGACGTGGTGGTGAACTACGCACGCGACGCCGCAGCGGCCGAGCAGACGGTGGCGGAGATCAAAGCGGCCGGTGCCCGAGGGTTCGCGGTCCAAGCCGACATCTCCCGGCGGGAGGACCGCGAGCGCCTGGTGTCCGAGGCGTACGAGGCGTGCGGCGTGATCCACCTGCTGGTCAACAATGCCGGTGTGGCGCCGAAGGTCCGGGCGGACATTCTGGAGGCTTCCGAGGAGTCCTTCGACTGGGTGCTGGGGGTGAATCTCAAGGCGCCGTACTTCCTCACCCAGCTGGTCGCCAAGCGGATGATCGCGCAGGTCCAGTCGGGCGCGGTGACCGCGCCGAAGATCGTCACCATCGGTTCGATCAGCGCCTACACCGCGAGTGTCAACCGTGGCGACTACTGCCTCGCCAAGGCGGGCCTGGCGATGGTGACCAAGTTGTTCGCGATGCGTCTCGCCGAGTACGGGATCAACGTGTACGAGGTGCGACCGGGCATCGTCGACACGGACATGACCGGGCCTGCCAAGGAGAAGTACGATCGGCTTATCCTTGAGGACGGTCTCACACCGATACGGCGGTGGGGCCAACCCCATGACGTCGGCCGGGCGGTGCTGGCCATCGCCACTGATCTGCTCCCGTTCAGCACTGGCCAGGTCATCGACGTCGACGGCGGCTTTCATCTCCGCTCGCTGTAGCCGGGGGCGTCGTGTGCCACCCGGTGGCTGTGGAAAGGTGTAGCAGGTGGAACTCGGCAGCGTGGCCGTCCTCGGCATGGCACTTGGGTTCGTGGCCGTGATGTGGTGGCGTGGCTGGTGGTCACGCATCAGCCGGGTGGTCGTCACCGTCCCCATCGTGCTCTTCTTGATCCTCCCGGTGCTTCAGGAGCAGCTGCGCGAGGGCCCTCCGCCGGTCAGCACGGTCGGGCTCCCGACGGAGTACGCCGACGCCTACACCCCGTTGCGGGGCACCGGTCTGGGCAGCTCAGAGGACGAGCTCTTCCACATCACCGGCCCTGGCACGCTCTATGTGGCGTTCACCTGCCGTGGTGACGGTCACGTGATGGTGCGACTCCGATTGGAGTCGGACGTCCACATGGGACAGGACTGCGTGCCTGGTGAGACGCGTGAACTGCGAGAGTGGATCGCGCTCGACGGGCCGCAGGAGGTGGTGGTCCGTTGGGCGTCTCCAGACGAGGTGCGCCGCAACTATGTCATCCAGTTCCTGGAAGCGGGACGCTGACTCGTCACCGCGGCGCCACGAGAAAGCACACAGATGCGGGTGAGTGGGAGACCACTCACCCGCATCTGTGGTGTTCAGAGACCATCCACCTCGGATGACGTCAGAGACGCACTCCGGTGACCGGGTGGAACACGTGGTGCCCAGCGGGATCCGGCTTGAGGAACACCGTTTCGCCCATGTTCGGCATGTCGGCGCGGTCGATGGTGAGCACGAACCGCTCCGAGGCGCCGGCGATGGTGGCGTAACCGTAGACGTTGGCGTGGGCGCCCAGGTCCTCCACCAGCTCCACCACGATCGGCAGACCGCCGTCGGACGGTCCGACCAGGCGGGTGTGCTCGGGCCGGAAGCCGATCGTCACCATGCCGTTACCGCCCTGCTGGGCCGCGGCGGCCTGCTCCCGGGTCAGCGGGATGATCATGTCGGCGAAGGCGGCACCCTGCTCCGTGAGCGGCACGGTCTTGATGTTCATCGCC
>CAYTMR010000056.1:0-20234 GCA_964438855.1 uncultured Micromonosporaceae bacterium | reverse complement strand
CAGTGGAACGAGTTCATCTGGCCGTTCGTCGTGCTGACCCCGAACAACCCCACCGTCCAGTTGGCGATCAACTCGATCTCGGCAGCCAACTACAGCACCGACTATTCAATGGTCCTGGCGAGCACCGCGCTCGCGATGCTGCCGCTGTTGGTGGTGTTCGTGATTTTCGGCAAGCAGATCATCGGTGGCATCATGGAAGGTGCGGTGAAGCAGTGACCATTCAAGAGCGACCGCTGGAGATTGCTCAGCCCGCGCTGGCTTTCCCCAGGGGATTCAGATGGGGTGGTGCCACCGCGGCCTACCAGATCGAGGGAGCCGTCTCAGAGGACGGTCGTGGTCCGTCGGTCTGGGACACGTTCAGCCGGACGGCCGGGAAGGTGCTGGGCGGCGACACGGGTGACGTCGCCTGCGACCACTACCACCGGTTCCGCGAGGACGTGAAGCTGATGGCGGATCTTGGCTTCACGGCGTACCGGTTCTCGATCGGGTGGCCACGGGTGCAGCCGGGCGGCACGGGTCCCGGCAACCCGGCCGGATTCGACTTCTACCAGCGCCTGGTGGATGAACTGCTCAACCACGGCATCGAACCATGGGTGACCCTCTACCACTGGGATCTGCCGCAGCCGCTGGAGGACGCCGGTGGATGGCCGGAGCGGGACACCGCGTACCGGTTCGCCGACTACGTCACTTTGGTCCACAGCCGGCTCGGCGACCGGGTGCGGCGCTGGATCACCATCAACGAGCCCTGGTGCGTCAGTTTCCTGGGCTACGGATCGGGGGTGCACGCGCCCGGGCGGCGGGAATCCGCGGCCGCCGTCCGGGCGGCCCACCACGTCCTGCTCGCCCACGGCTTGGGAGTGCGGGCGCTACGGGAGGCGGACTCCCAGGCCGAAGTGGGCCCCGCGCTGAACCTGTATGCGGTGTCGGCGGCGGGCGACAGTGCGGAGGACGCCGACGCCGCCCGCCGTATCGACGGGCTGGCCAACCGGATGTGGCTGGACGCGGTGCTGCTCGGCACGTACCCCCAGGACGTGGTGTCCGACCTGGCGCCGATCTCCGACTTCGGGCACGTGCGCGACGGGGACATGGAGATCATCTCGTCACCCTCCACCTTCCTGGCGATCAACTACTACAGCCGCTACGTGGTGGCGGCGCCGGTCGCCGTAAGCCCGTGCGACCCCGCGGTGGCCTCACCGTGGCCGGGTAGCGAGAATGTCCGGTTCGTCAGCCGCGAGGGTGTGCCGGTGACCGCGATGGGCTGGGAGATCGACGCGCCGGGGCTCACCGAGACGCTGCTGCGGGTGAGCCGTGAGTACCCCTCGATCCCGCTGTTCATCACCGAGAACGGGGCGGCCTTCGACGACGTGGTCGACCACAACGGCGAGGTGCACGACCCGGAGCGGGTCGCCTACCTCGACGCGCACCTGCGCGCCTGCCATGAGGCGATCTCCGAGGGGGTGCCACTGGGCGGCTACTTCGCGTGGTCGTTGCTCGACAACTTCGAGTGGGCGCTGGGCTACTCCAAGCGGTTCGGGCTGGTGCATGTCGACTACACCACCCAACAGCGCACCCCGAAGTCGAGCGCCCGGTGGTTCTCGCAGGTAGCTCGCCGTAATGGGCTCGACGCGACAGGCACTTAACGCTCTGTCAACGAGATAATAGGGTGCTCGACAGAGCAGCATTGGGTAACGGTCGACAGGAGCTTACGTGACATGACGACGGAGCGCTCGAGGTCAGCGGGGCGCCCGACTCTCGACGAGGTGGCCGCCCGTGCGGGGGTGGGCCGGGGCACTGTGTCCCGCGTGGTGAACGGTTCACCACAGGTGAGCCCAGAGGCCCGCGCCGCAGTGGAACGCGCGATCATGGATCTGGGCTATGTGCCCAACCGGGCCGCGCGAGCACTCGTCACGCGCCGCACCGATTCGATCGCACTCGTCGTGTCAGAGTCCGAGGAACGCTTGTTCGGCGAACCGTTCTTCGCCGGCATCGTCCGAGGCATCAGCTCCGGCCTGTTGGGCACCCAGTACCAGCTCTGGCTGGCGATGGCGCAGTCTCCCGCCGAGCGAGAGCGGATCGAGAACCATCTGACCAACCAGCACGTCGACGGGGTCCTGCTGCTCTCGCTGCACGACTCCGATCCACTGCCTGCGCTGCTGGAGCGGCGCGAACTGCCCGTCGTGCTTGGCGGTCTGCCCGCGCGGATGATGAAGCAGGGCGCCAAGGCGTCCTGGTTCGTCGACGTCGACAACGCGGGCGGCGCACGGCAGGCGGTGCAGCACCTTCTGGCCGTCGGGCGGCGACGGATCGCCACCATCGCAGGTCCCCAGGACATGGGTGCGGGTGTCGCACGCCTCAGCGGCTACCGGGAGGCCCACGCCGCCTATGGCTATGCGGTCTCTGAAGATCTCATCGCGTACGGCGACTTCAGCTTCGGCAGCGGCGCCGCCGCCATGCGCCAGCTGCTGGAGCGACGGCCGGACCTGGATGCGGTCTTCGTGGCTGCCGACCTGATGGCGGCTGGCGCCCTGGTGGTGCTGCGGGAGAGCGGGCGGCGGGTCCCCGACGACGTGGCGGTGGTGGGCTTCGACGACTCCGCCGTGGCCCGCCAGACCGATCCGCCATTGACCACCGTGCACCAGCCGGTGGAAGAGATGGGGCGACAGATGGCGCGGCTGTTGATCGCCCGCATCCGGAAGGAGCGGCTGGAACGGCCCTACGCGCTGCTGGAGACCCACATGGTCATCCGCCAATCGGCTTAACACGCCGGGGGCGTTTCGTTCCAAGTTATGCCGTTGCAACGCGGCGGAAACGCCGGGCTGGCAAGCTTCACCTAGACCGACCGGAGGGGCGGCCGGTCGTTGAAGGTGAGGGACGGCATGCTTCTGCGGATTCGGGTGACCCTTCCCGATCGTCCAGGATCGTTGGGCCAGGTTGCCCGCACCCTCGGTGTGGCCGGCGCTGACATCGTCCAAGTCCTGGTGCTGGAGCGGTTGGCGGGGCGGGCGGTCGACGACTTCACCGTGCTGTGGCCCAGCGGAAGCCGTCTGGAACGGCTCCTGGCCGGTCTGGACGCCATCCCCGGCGTCCAGGTGGATGGAGTCTGGAGAGTGACCGGCGCGCCGATCACCGGTGGCTCCGACGCCGAGGTGCTGGCACAGATCGCTGGTGATCCGGACCGTGGTCTGACGAAACTGGTCAACGCCGTCCCTGGCCTGCTGGCGGCGGACTGGGCCGCGGTGGTCGCGGTGCCACCGGACTGGGCCGATCCGTCCCGACAGGCGAGCGCGACCGTGGTCTGCGCCAGCCACCGGGCACCCGAACCGCTGGTGCCGCCGGACGTCATGCCGCTACGGTCCAGGGACCTGGCCGCTGACGGTGTCCGCTACGCGGTGGCGCCGTTCGGCTGCGCCGGCCTGGTGCTGCTCGCGGCCCGCGACCAGCACAGCGAACCACAGGCGGCGGCGTTCCACCACACCGAAGTCGATCGGGCCGCCCAGTTGGTGCGGGCGGTGGTGGCCGTCCTCGGCGACCGGCTCGTCACCTCACCAGCCGCGGCCTGATGCGACCGGGAAACGGCCTGAGACCTGTGTGACCGGAAAGAGGCGACGACATGGCGTTGTGGCGGCTGCGGGCGACTCTCGACGACCGTCCCGGCTTCCTCGCGGTGCTGGCGGCGAGCCTGGCGCTGCGCTCGGTCAACATCCTCGCAGTGCAGGTCCACGCCGGTGAGGACGGTGCGATCGACGACTTTCTCGTCGACGCGCCGGACGAGATGACCGAGCAGGAGCTGCTGGCCGCGGTGGCCCAGGGCCGTGGGCGGGACGCCTGGGTGGCACCGACCGACACCTCCGCCCTCATGGACGCCCCCACCCGCGCACTCGAGCTCGCGGCCGCGTTGGTGCGGGAGCCGGCCACCATCGCCGACGCTCTCGGCGCCCTGCTTGACGCCTGGGTGGAGTGGCGGCCGGAGGTGGGCCCAGCCAGCCTCCTCGCCAGCCTGGATGGACGGCGCATGTGCCTACCGGCACCGGCGGGGGGAGCGTGGCTGGTGGAGCGGGCCGGCCCCGACTTCACCCCGGCCGAGTACGCCCGCGCGCAGGCGCTCGTGGCGGTGGCCGCAGCGGCGGCGCCGCACCCACCGGTGATCCTCCTGCTGCCCGACGGTGGGGAGATCACGCTGCGACGGGCGCAGGGAACCGACGTCGACGCGGTCCGGGAACTGCACGATCGGTGTTCTCCGGCGACTCTGCGCCGGCACTACCTGGTCGTACCGCCACGCCCGTTCTCGCGTGGGCATCTGCTACGTCGACTGCTTCCGGCCTCGGGGTGGACGCTGCTGGCCGAGACCGCCACGGGTGAGGTGGTCGGCATGGCCACCTTGGTGGGGGAGGGCCTGTTGGGGGAACTTTCCCTGTTGGTCGCGGACGCGTGGCAGCGCCGCGGGGTCGGCACCGCGCTGTTGCGGCGGATGGTGAGTGGGGCTACTGAGGCGGGTTACGTCGCGTTGTACGGCCACACTGTGACCGGCAACACGCCGATGGTTCACACACTGCGTCGGCTCGGCCGTTTGAGTCTCACCGAGCGGGACGGAACAGTGGTGACCGTCACTTTACCGCTGGCTTCCGCGCCGGCCGCAATGGTGCCCGGACCTGCGAAGGGGTAGCTGCTGGACCCTCGCGTCGGCGGGCCGGTTAACGTGAGTTAATCATGGGTACCGGCGAACGGAGCGAGGAGTCGATGGCCGACTACATTCTTGATCACGCGGGCGAGCGGATGCCGCTGGCCGTACGGCAGGCGGTACAAGGCTACTCGGGTCTGGAGATCACAAATCTCCTGCAGCGCACCGGTCACGTGACACTGGACCCCGGATTCGTGAACACCGCCTCCTGCACCTCGGCGATCACGTACATCGATGGTGACGCCGGAATCCTGGAGTACCGGGGTTACCCGATCGAAGAGTTGGCCGAACACTCGTCGTTCTTGGAGGTCGCCTACCTACTCATCTACGGCGAGCTGCCCACCAGTGAGCAGCTGTCCGATTTCACCGAGCGGATCCGGTCCCACACCATGCTGCACGAGGATCTGCGACGGTTCTTCGACGGGTTCCCGCGTGACGCGCACCCGATGCCGGTGTTGTCGTCGGCGGTAGGCGCGTTGTCCACCTTCTACCAGGACAGTCTCGACCCGTTCGACCCGGAGCAGGTGGAGATCTCGACCATCCGTCTGTTGGCGAAACTACCGACGATCGCCGCGTACGCGTACAAGAAGTCGATCGGGCAGCCACTGCTCTACCCGGACAATTCCTTGGACTACGTGGGCAACTTCCTGCGCATGACCTTCGGCGTGCCGGCGGAGCCGTACGAGCTCGACCCGGTGCTGGCCCGCGCGATTGATCTGCTGTTCCTGCTGCACGCCGACCACGAGCAGAACTGCTCCACCTCCACCGTGCGACTGGTCGGTTCCGCCCACGCCAACCTGTTCACATCGGTGTCGGCGGGGATCGACGCGCTGTCTGGGCCACTGCACGGCGGTGCGAACGAGGCGGTCCTGCGGATGCTCGAGCGCATCCAGGCCGACGGCGGCGACGTGGAGGCGTTCGTCCGCAAGGTCAAGGACCGCAAGGACGGAGTCCGGCTGATGGGCTTCGGGCACCGGGTGTACAAGGCGTACGACCCGCGCGCCGCGATCGTGAAGAAGACCGCCCAAGAGGTGATCTCCCGTCTGTCCAAGCCGGATCCGCTGCTCGATCTGGCGATGCGGCTTGAGGAGATCGCCCTGGCCGATGAGTTCTTCGTGTCACGCAACCTCTACCCGAATGTCGACTTCTACACCGGCCTGATCTACAAGGCGATGGGATTCCCGACCCGGATGTTCACGGTCCTCTTCGCGTTGGGTCGGCTCCCGGGATGGATCGCCCAGTGGCGAGAGATGATGAACGACCCGGCCACCAAGATCGGGCGGCCGCGGCAGGTGTACGTCGGCTCGCCGCGCCGCTCCTACGTGCCGATCCAGCGGCGTGGCTGACCTGGACGGTCACAGTAGAGTTCGTGCCGTGGACAGCACGCTCACGCAGCGCCAGCGGCAAGGACGGACGTTCGGGGCGGCAGCCGACGACTACGAGCGGGGCCGCCCCGACTGGCCGCCGGCCGTGCTGGACATGGTCATGGACGGACTGGGGCTGACCCCGGCCAGCACCGTGCTCGACGTCGCCGCCGGCACCGGCAAGCTGACCCGTCTGCTGGCGGCCAGGTTCACGCGGACCATCGCGGTGGAGCCGCTGGAGCCGATGCGGCGGGTGCTCGCCGCTGAGGTGCCGGGCGTGGAGGTGCGCGACGGCACGGCCGAGCAGTTGCCGGTCGGCGAGGCGGAGGTGGACGCGATCTTCGTCGCCGAGGCGTTCCACTGGTTCGACGGTGCCCAGGCACTGGCCGAGGCGGCGAGGGTGTTGCGCCCCGGCGGTGGGATCGCGTTGTTGTGGAACCGCCCAGCCGGTCCCTTGGAGCCGGCGCTGCCAGAGTCGGCCCGGCGAGCGATCCGGGCGGCCGTCGCCGCCGGTGGTGAGCCGGGAGGGGACTACACCCGCGACGCACGGTGGCGTGAGCCGTTCGCCGGGTCGGTGTTCGACACGTTGGTCCATGCCGAGGTCGGCCACGAACTGGTGCGCGACCACGAGGGTCTGGTCGCGAACGTGATGTCGATCAGCTCGATCGCCGGGCTGCCCGCAGCCGACCGACAGGCGTTGCGGGCGCGGCTGACCGCCCTGATCCCACCGGGCACCTACCGTCAGCCGTTGCGGGCAGAAGTCTTCTGGGCTCGGACGACTGTTCCTCGGTGGTGCGACCGCTGCGGCGAGCCGGCGCGGCACGGAAACCACGCGGCGTGCGTGGCGGCGCGCGAGCTGGAGCCGCCCCGGTTCTGCCCCCACTGCCGGCGCCGGATGAAGGTGCAGGTACTCCCGGTCGGGTGGGTGGCGGTGTGCGTGATGCACGGCGAAACCCGCCATTCGTAGCCACCGCCGCGGCGCACCGCGACGGTGGCGGCCGTCACAGGGTGGCGGAGAGCGCCTTCACCGGCATCTTCAGGTCCTTGAGCAGGGCGAGATCCTGGTCAGCCGGCCGGCCGAGAGTGGTCAGGTAGTTGCCGACGATCACCGCGTTGATACCGCCGAGCAGGCCGTCACGCGTCCCGAGGTCGCCCAGCGTGATCTCACGCCCGCCGGCGTAGCGCAGCAGGGTGCGCGGTAGCGCCAACCGGAACGCCGCGATGGCCCGCAGCGCGTCCTTGGCCGGCATGGCCGGGCGGTCTCCCAGCGGGGTGCCCGGGCGGGGGTTGAGGAAGTTGAGTGGTACCTCGTGCGGGTCCAGCTCGGCGAGTTGGGCGGCGAACTCGGCGCGCTGTTCGAGGCTTTCGCCGATGCCCAGGATGCCGCCGCAGCACACCTCCATCCCCGACTCGCGCACCATCCGCAGGGTCTCCCACCGCTCCTCCCAGGTGTGGGTGGTGACCACCTTCGGGAAGTAGGAGCGGGCGGTCTCCAGGTTGTGGTTGTAGCGGTGGATGCCCATCTCCACCAGCTCGTCCACCTGCTCGCGGGTGAGCATCCCCAGGGACGCCGCGATGTTGATCTCCACTTCCTGGCGGATCGCCTCGACGCCCTTGCGCAGCTGTGTCATCAGCCGCTCGTCCGGACCCCGCACCGCCGCCACGATGCAGAACTCGGTGGCGCCAATCGCCGCGGTCTGCTTCGCCGCCTCCACCAGCGCCGGGATGTCGAGCCACACCGCGCGCACCGGGGAGGCGAAGACCCCGGACTGGGAGCAGAAGTGGCAGTCTTCGGGGCAGCCGCCGGTCTTGAGCGACACGATCCCCTCGACCTCGACCTCGGGGCCGCACCACCGCATGCGTACCTCGTGGGCGAGGCGCAGGGCGTCGGGGATCCGTTCGTCGGGCAGCTGCAGCACGGCGAGCACACCTGCCTCGTCGAGGCCCTTGCCCTGCTCCAAAACGTGGGTACGCGCGTGGTCGAGGACGTCTGGCATGCCCGTACCTTACAAGGCGCTCTCCGCCGGCAGACCTGCGCCGGTTCGCCACACCTGGCCCACATCCTGCCGGGTCGTCGGCGAGTTGGCCGGTAACGTACTCCTGTCTGCTGCGGCGTCGAGCAGTCGCCGCCGAAAGGGGGTGGCTGGTGAGCGCGTGGTTGGCGGCGCTCGAGCGGAGAGCCCGGTTGCGGGCTCGGGCCGGACTGGCGCGGCGACTGAACCCCCGCGATCCGGACTCGGTCGTCGTGGATCTGGCCGGCAACGACTACCTGGGCCTGGCCCGACACCCGACGGTGGTGGCCGCCGCGACAGACGCGCTGGCCGCCTATGGGTTGGGCGCCACCGGGTCACGGCTGGTGCGCGGCTCGACCGCGGCGCACGCCGCGCTCGAGGCCGACCTCGCCGACTGGCTCGGCGCCGAAGGTGCGCTCGTCTACTCCTCGGGCTATCTGGCCAACCTCGGGGCGCTGCGGGCCCTGCTGCGGCCCCGCACCCTCCTGGTGGCCGACGCGCACTGCCACGCCTCTCTCGTCGACGGGTGCCGGATGACCGGCCTGGAGACGGTGGTGACACCGCACGCTGACGTGGCGGCGGTGGAGGAGGCGCTACGCGGCGCGGTCGGTCGCCCGTCGGTCGTCGTGACCGAATCCATCTTCTCGGTCGACGGGGACCTGGCACCGTTGGCGGAGCTGCACCGGTTGACCCGGCGGTACGACGCGTTGTTGCTGATCGACGACGCGCACGGGCTCGGCGTGATCGGGCCGGCCGGCGCCGGTGGCGTCGCCGCGGCGGGGTTGTCCGGTGAGCCGGACGTGGTGGTGACCGCCACTCTGTCCAAAGCGTTGGGAGCCGCCGGGGGCGTGGTGGCGGGGCCGGCGCCGCTGATCCGTCACCTCGTCGACACGGGGCGCACGTTCATCTACGACACCGCGCTGGCGCCGGCGGTGAGCGCGGGCGCCCACGCCGCGCTGCGCCTGGCCCGCGCGGGCGAACACCTGCGGGCGGAGCTGCGTGACCGGGCGGCGTGGTTGGTGCGGCGGCTGCGCACGGCCGGGCTGGAGGTCACCACCCCGGCCGGCGGCGTGGCGTCGGTGACCGCGCCGAGCGCCGCCGCTGCGGTGGAGTGGGCACAGGCCTGCGCTGAGGCCGGGGTCGCGGTCGGCTGCTTCCGGCCGCCCTCCACACCCGACAGCCGCTCCCGGCTGCGCTTGACGATCAACGTCGGTGTGCCCCGCGCCGACTTCGAGATGGCCGTAGAGGTGGTCGTGAGCACCGCCAAGGAGGTCGGGGCGTCATGAACTGGCCGGACCCGCGCGGCCCGGTGCTGGTCACCGGCACCGACACGGGCGTCGGGAAGACCATCGTCACCGCGGCGATCGCCGCTGCCGCGGCCGCCGCAGGGCTGCGGGTCGCGGTGGTCAAACCAGCGCAGACCGGCACCGACCTCGCCGAGCCACCCGACGTGGCGACCGTGATGCGGCTGGCCGGCCCGGTCTCGGCCAGCACCTTGGCCGAGTACCCGGATCCGCTCGCGCCTCGGGTCGCTGCCCGCGTCGCGGGCTTGCCCGAGCTCGATCTCTACCCGGTGCTGGACGCCATCCGGGAGCACGCCAAGGAACACGACCTGGTGCTGGTCGAAGGCGCCGGTGGCCTGCTGGTGCCGATGGGGCGGCGCCCTTCCGGCGAAGCTTGGACCGTGGCCGATCTGGCCGTGTCGCTCGGTGCCCCGGCGGTGGTGGTCGCCCGGGCCGGCCTGGGCACGCTCAACCACACCGCGCTCACCCTGGAGGCGCTGGAGCGCCGCGCGGTGCCCGCCTGTGTGGTGATCGGAGACTGGCCTGACCGCCCCCAGCAGGTCCACTGGACCAACCTGTCGGAGCTGCTGCCGCATGTGGCGGGGGCCGTTCCCCACGGTGTGGGCAGCTTGGAGCCGGGGGTGTTCCGGCGCTCGGCACCGGGCTGGCTCACACCGAAGCTGTTCGGGGTGCTGGACGACTGGCGGGTGTGGGCTGAGGAGATCGGCTGATGATGAAGGCGTCGGGCATCCGGAAGGACAGGTTGTCCGGGCACCAGGGCGCCCGCACGACCGACACGTCACGCAGGAGGGGAGCGGTCTCGGCCACCACCACCGACGCCTCCATGCGGGACAGTTGGGCTCCGAGGCAGCGGTGAGCACCGGCGCCGAAGGCGAGGTGGCGCCGGCTGCCGGACTGGCCGGGCCGGAACTGGTCGGGAGCCGCGGTGATCGCCGGGTCCCGACCGGCACGCGCCAGCCACAGGATGACGCTGGTGCCGGCCGGTACCGGCACTCCACTCAGGGTGGTGTCGCGGGCGGCGACCCGACGCCAGGTGACGATCGGTGGCTCCAGGCGCAGCCCTTCCTCGACCACCGCGTCGACGTCGACCTCGCCGCGGCGTAGCCCGGCCACGAGCTGCGGTTCGGCGGTGAGCCGGTGCAGCAGCAGGGTGAGGAACTGTGAGGTGGTCTCCTGGCCGGCGACGAGCATGAAGAACAACGCGCCGACGACCACGTCCTCGGACAGCCCGTTCTCGGCGGCGTGTTCGCGCAACCGGCCGACCATCCCACCGGCTTCGCGTGAGTAGGCGCGCAGCACCGCGTGGTAGCGGCCGACGATGTCGGCCAGGACCAGCTGCCGCTCCGTATCCAGGGGTGCCCAGAACAGTTCCAGGGCGGCCCGCGAGAACTCCTTCACCACGGACACGTCCGAATCCGGCAGTTCGACGAGCTTGGCCAGCACCCGCAGCGGCAGGTCGGCGGCGAGATCCGCGTACAGGTCGACCTGTTCACCGGCGCGCAGCCGCGTAGCCAACCTCGCCACCCTCCGGCGTACCAGTCCGGTCAGCCACGCGCGGCGCTCCGCCACCCGGTGGGGGTGCAGCGCCTCGGCGACGATGCCGCGGATCGCCGGGTGGCTGGGGCCACCGTTGTTCGCCAGCGTGGGTGGCAGCCGGAAACCGTGGCTGGCGAGCACACGCAGCGCCGCCACCGGGATCGGGGTGATCGCGTCCAAGGCGTTGTCCGGGCGGAACAGGTCTTGGTCGGCGAGCACCTTTCGCACCTCGGCGTGCCCGCAGACCAGGACATGGGTGACACCCCGGTGGTCGGTGACCGTGGTGACCGGTGGCCACGAGCGGTCGACCGCGCCCTCCCAACTGCGAAACAGCACGACCGTACGGTACGCCGTGGCTGGGTGTGCCGTCCCGCGCGGGTCTGCGGGCTACGCTGCGTCCCGCGAGGGCTGCCGGCGGTGTAGCGGCGTTTCCTTCGCCGGCGGTGTGGGTACAGCGCTGCGGTGACCGAGAACGGGCAGGTATGGACGCGATGGTGGATGGTGCCGGCGGTGGTCGCGGTCGCCGCGGCCTTGATCGGCTGTGGGGACGACGCGCCAGAGACGGCACAGTCCGCTCCGATGGCCCGCGGACAGGTCGCCTCCTGCGTGGTCGGTGACTGGCGTAGCACCGCGGTCAGCGGCGAGGTCGGCAGGGGACCGTTGACCCTCGCCGTCACCGGTGGCGCGGGGGCGACCCTCGGCGTAGGCGAGGACGGGGCCGCGACCCTCGACTTCTCCCGGATGCGACCGCTGACGTTCCGCGGGGAGGTCGCCGGAGCACGGGCAGCCGGTGAGGTCACCTACACCGGGGCCGCCCGCGGGGCGGTCGACACGGGAGGTGATCAGCGGTCGGGCACGTGGCGACCGCAGGCCGACGCGGACTGGAGCCGGGTGCGGGTGACGGTCGCCGTGACCGAGCCGACCGAGGCCCGCCCGGTCGACGACGTACCCCTGGGCGAGGCGGTCGAGCGCGCCGACGAGGTGACCGGCGAGGTGGTCGACATCGACCCCGTGCTGGGTGAGGCCGACTACACGTGCGGAGAGGACACGCTCGAGGTGACCGACGCCGGGGTCACCTGGACGTTTAGCCGCGCGTGACCGGCTCGTCGGCCAGGCCTTCCACGGCCGGCCCGACGTGTCGGGGTCAGGCTGTCTCCACCACACTGGGCGCGACACCGGTGGGGGAGTGTCAACCACCTACCCCAGGCACAGTCGACTCGCGCACCACCAGCTCCGGTTCGAAGACTCGCCGCACGTGCTGGTGTTCGGGGTTCTTCATCTCGTCCATCAGCAACTCGGCCGCCACCTGACCGAGCCGTTGTCGAGGCTGGCGTACCGACGTCAACGGCACCGCCGCTGCCGCGGCGAAGTCGATGTCGTCGTAGCCGACGAGGGCGACGTCGTCCGGTACCCGGGCGCGCTGGCGGGTGAGCCCTTGCAGCATTCCCAGCGCCAGCAGGTCGTTGGCGCAGAAGATCGCACCGGGCCGTCGGGAGCGAGGCATCTGCAGAAACTGATCGGCGGCCGCGCGGCCAGCCGGTACGGTCATGGTCGCGGTGTCGATGCGCGTCAACACCTGGGCGGGCTCCAGACCAGCAGCCCGCACCGCCTTCGTCGCCCCCCGGTAACGGTCACGCGCCTGCTGCAGCCCACGGGGCCCGCCGACGAAGGCGATCCTTCGGTGACCTGTCTCGAGCAGGTGCCGGATCGCCAACTCGCCGCCGCGTACGTCGTTGACCGAGACCGAGCAGAGATCGTCGGAGCGGGCCAGACGGTCGAGCAGGACCACGAGGATGCCGCGTTGCCGTAGTCGCTGTAGCCGCTCGCTGGCGTCGTCGACCGGCGTGATCAGCACGCCGCGTACCCGCTGCTCCTCCAGCAGATCCAGGTAGGCGCTCTCCCGCGCGGGGTCACCGTCGCTGTTGCAGAAGATCACCGCCATGCCTGCGGCGGCGGTGGCGTCCTCCACTCCCTTGGCGACATCAGTGAAGAACGGGTTCGCCACGTCCAGCACGACCAGGCCGAGCACCCGCCCTCGTCCACGGCGTAACTGTCGCGCGGATTCGTTCGGCACGAACCCTAGTTCGTGGATGGAGCGCAGCACCCGCGACCGAGTGGCGGGCGCCACAATCTCAGGTCGGTTGAGCACGTTGGACACCGTGCCGACAGAGACACCGGCGTGGGAAGCCACCTCTCGGATGCTCACCATGGGACCGGGCACTATCCCACCTCTCGTCATCCGCTCGTGGTCGGGATGTGATCAGGGTAGGACGTGTGGGCTGGGGACGGGGACGACCGCACGGCCGATCAGTGACGGACCCGCAGCCGCCCCGTGCTCCGACTGGACCGATAGGTTCAGACGAATCGACGGATGCTCCCACTATTTAGTTGAGAGGCCCAACTGTCATCGCTCGATCCGGGTATCATCGGTCTACATCGTTTTATTCGCCCCCGGCTTGGGAGTGCCATGCCCGTCGAGACGTTGCTCAGTAAGCTGACCCTGGAGCAGAAGGCCCGCCTGCTCACCGGTGCCGACTGGTGGAAACTGCCACCGGAACCCGCGGTCAACCTGCGGCCAGTCGTGGTCTCCGACGGGCCGGTCGGGGTGCGGGGCACCGTCCATGACGAGACCGACACCTCCGCGAACCTTCCCTCGGCCACCGCCGTCGCCGCGAGCTGGGACCTGGCACTGATCGCGCGGCTCGCCCACCTGCTCGCAGCCGAGGCGCGCCGCAAGGGCGTCGACGTCGTACTCGGACCCACCGTCAACCTGCACCGCAGCCCGCTGGGCGGTCGGCACTTCGAGTGCTACTCCGAGGACCCGTTGCTCACCGCGCGGCTCGGCACGGCGTACGTGCAAGCCCTGCAGGAGCGCGGAGTGGGCGCCACCCCCAAGCACTACGTCTGCAACGACTCCGAGACCGACCGGGTCACCGTCGACGTGCAGGTCGACGAGCGGACGCTGCGCGAGGTATACCTGCGACCGTTCGAGGACATGGTCACCGACGGTGGCGCCTGGCTGGTGATGGCCGCGTACAACAGCGTCAACGGCACCACCATGACCGAAAACCCGCTGCTGACCGAGCCGTTGAAGGGGGAGTGGGGCTTCGACGGGGTCGTGGTCTCCGACTGGTTCGCCGCGAAGGACACCGTCGCCGCTGGCCTGGCCGGCCTGGATCTCGTGATGCCCTCGGACGACTCGCCGTGGGGTGAGGCGCTGGTCAAAGCGGTACGAGAAGGCATGGTCCCCGAGTCGGCAGTGGATGACAAGGTACGCCGGATCCTGCGGCTGGCCGCCCGAGTCGGTGCCCTCGACGACACAGCGCCGGCCGCCCCACCACCCGATCCGGTCCCGCCGGCCGAGGTCGCCACCACCCTGCGGGAGGCCGCCGCCGCTGGTGCGGTCCTGCTGACCAATCCGACCGGACTCTTGCCACTCGACCCGACCACGGTACGGCGTGTAGCGGTGATCGGGCCGCACGCCGACCAGCCACGGGTCCAGGGCGGCGGCAGCGCCCTGGTGCACCCGCCCTACTCGATCTCACCCCTGGAAGGTCTGCGCACCGCGCTCGCCGGACAGGCCCAAGTGATCCACGCGCCTGGGCTGCGGCTGGCGGAGGGACTGCTGCCGATGACCCCCGCGCTAGTCACCAACCCCAGCAACGGCACACCGGGACTGCGTGCCGAGCTGCTCGACGCCGACGGTACCGTGCTGACCAGTGCTCACCGCCGCTCAGGCTGGCTACGGTTCACCACCGGCGACCTGCCCGACGGCGCGGCTCGGCTGCGGATGACCGCCCGACTACGCGCCGACGAACCCGGCGACTGGCGGATCGGTTTCGCCGGCATGGGCAGGTTCACCCTCACCATCGACGGTGAGAAGGTGCTGGAGAACACCACCCGACCTGAGCAGGTCGACCTCACCATCGACTTCGTCGCGCCACCGACGAGGGCAGTCACCCGGACGTTGGCGGTCGGTGAGGAGATCGACGTAGTGCTGGAGTGCGACGTCTACTCCGGCCTGCCCGCCACCCTGGGCTACGAACGCCCCGCCTTCGACGAGTCGGCGGAGTTCGACCGTGCGGTGGCCGCCGCCCGCGAGGCCGACGTGGCGATCGTGGTGGTCGGCACTACCGAGCGGGTGGAGAGCGAAGGTTTCGACCGGACCACCCTGGCCCTGCCCGGACGGCAGGACGAGCTGGTCCGCGCGGTCGCCGCCGCCAACCCGCGGACCGTCGTGGTGGTCAACGCCGGCGCCCCGGTGTTGCTGCCGTGGCGTGACGACGTCGCCGCGGTGCTGTTGAGCTGGTTCGGCGGGCAGGAGATGGGCCACGCCCTCGCCGACGTGCTGCTCGGCGCGGTCGAGCCCGGCGGGCGCCTGCCGACCACCTGGCCGGCGGCCGAAGCCGACGTCCCGGTGCTGTCCACCACCCCGGTCGACAAGCGTCTGCCGTACACCGAGGGCATCCACATCGGCTACCGCGCCTGGTTGCGTGCCGGCACCACCCCCGCGTACCCGTTCGGACACGGCCTTGGCTACACCACCTGGGCCTACGAGGACGTGACGGTGGACGGACTGACGGCGCGGGTGACCGTGCGCAACACCGGCACCCGACCCGGCAAGGAAGTGGTGCAGGCGTACCTGTCGCGCCCCGGCAGCACCGTGGAACGGCCGATCCGGTGGTTGGCCGGCTTCGCAGTGGTCCGGGCACAGCCGGGCGAGGCGGTGACCGTGGAGGTGCCACTGGACCAGCGTTCGTTCCAACACTGGGACGGCGGCTGGAGCACCGAGAAGGGCGCCTTCACCCTGCTCATCGGCCGCAACGTACTCGACACCCCCTTGACCGCGGAGGTGATCGTCTGACCGGCGGCGTCATCTGTCGTGCCTGTCGCCTACCGGGGTGATGGCACAAGCAGCAGAACCTCATCGGCGAGCGTTCCGGTGACCCACCTCTGGTACCGCCGGCCCGCCGCCGACTGGGAGCGTGAAGCGCTCCCGATCGGCAACGGCTCGTTGGGCGCCACCATCTTCGGTGGGGCGCCCAGCGAGCGGATCCAGCTCAACGAAAAGACGCTGTGGACCGGTGGCCCCGGCTCGAGCGACGGGTACGACCACGGCGACTGGGCGGTGCCGCGCCCCGGGGCGCTGGCCGAGGCGCGACACCGCATCGACGCGCGCGGTGACGTTTCTCCGGCGGAGATCGCTGACCTCCTCGGGCAGCCCCGGCGCGGCTACGGGGCCTACCAACGGCTCGGCGATCTCCACCTCGGCCTGGCACACCCCGTGCCCGAGCACGGCTACCGACGGGAGCTGGACCTGACGAGTGCGCTGGCACGCGTGCGCTACCGGGCCGGGGGAGTGACCTACCAGCGCGAGTTCTTCGCCAGCTACCCGCACCAGGCGATCGTCGGTCGGCTGTGGGCGGACACACCGGGCTCGGTCAGCCTCACCGTGCGGCTGGTACCGGCCCCGGCGGGCGCTGGCCTCACCGTCACCGGTGGGCTGCTGGTGGCCCGTGGTGCGCTCGCCGACAACCGGCTGCGTTACGACGTGCGGGTGGTCGTGCGCCCCGAACGTGGACGGCTGGTCAGCGGCGGTGACCGGATCACCGTCATTGGCGCCGACGCAGTCACCCTCATCGTCGTCGCCGGCACCGACTACGCCGCGGTGTGGCCCCACTACCGTGGGCCCGAGCCGGCCCCACAGCTCGCCGCCCGCCTCGCCGCCGTGGCGGCCACACCCTACGACACGGTACGAGCCGACCACGTCGCCGACTACCGGGCGCTGGCTGACCGCGTGACCCTCTCGATCGGGCAGGTCGACCCCGGCTTACCGACCGACGAGCTGGTCGCACGCTACGGGACGGGCGGGCCGGCGGACCGGTGGCTGGAGGCGCTCCACTTCGCCTATGGCCGGTACCTCCTCATCGCCTCCTCCCGACCCGGCAGCCTCCCCGCCAACCTACAAGGGGTGTGGAACGACTCCGACACGCCAGCGTGGAGCGCCGACTACCACACCAACATCAACCTTCAGATGTGCTACTGGCCGGCGGAGGTCACCAACCTGGCGGAGACCGCGGCGCCGCTGCACGACTTCATCGAGGCGCTGCGGGTGCCCGGGAGGATCACCGCGCGCCGCATGGTCGACGCCGACGGCTGGGTGGTGCACAACGAAACCAACCCTTACGGCTTCACCGGGGTGCACGACTGGCCAACCGCCTTCTGGTTTCCGGAGGCGGCCGCGTGGCTGTGCCGCCACCTGTGGGAGCACTACCTCTTCACCTCGGACGAGCGGTTCCTGCGCGAGCGGGCGTACCCGGCGATGCGTGAAGCGGCCCAGCTGTGGCTGTCCGCACTGCACACCGATCCCCGTGACGGTGCTCTGGTCGTCTCGCCGAGCTATTCACCCGAACACGGCGGCTTCACCGCTGGTGCGGCGATGTCCCAGCAGATCGTGTGGGACCTGTTCACCGCCACCGTCGAAGCCGCCGAGCGGCTAGGCGAGGATACCGAGGCGTTGCAGGCGGCGCTGGGCCGGCTCGACCCCGGCCTGCGGATCGGGGTGTGGGGGCAACTCCAAGAGTGGAAACACGATGCGGACGACCCGCACGACACCCACCGGCACGTGTCCCACCTGTACGCCCTTTACCCGGGTCGCCAGCTTGCACCACATCGTCGGCCAGACCTCGCCGCAGCGGCCGCGATCTCGCTGCGGGCCCGAGGTGATGGCGGGCCGGCGTGGAGTCGCGCTTGGAAGATGAACCTCTGGGCCCGGCTGGGGGAGGGCGACCACGCCCACCGCCTCTTCGCTGGGCTGCTGCGCGAATGCACGCTACCGAACCTGTGGGCGGTCCACCCGCCCTTCCAGCTCGACGGCAACCTCGGGGCGGTGGCCGGGGTGGCGGAGATGCTCGTGCAAAGCCATCGGGGGTGGATCGAGGTGCTGCCGGCCCTGCCGTCGGCGTGGCCGGCCGGATCGGTGACCGGGCTGCGGGCCCGCGGTGGCGTCACCGTCGACGTCTGGTGGCGGGCAGGCAAAGCGACCGTGGTCGAACTCGCCGCCGACCGCACCGGACCGGTCACCGTGCGGTGCGCGGCGCTGACAGGGCGACCGGTGGTCGACCTTCACGACGGCGTGCCGGTGCCCGTGGTGGACTCGACCTTCACCGCGCTGGCCGGCCACCGCTATCGGTGGGCGTGAGGCCGACCACCGCACCAGGCAATACCCGACGAGGGCAGCGCCGTCCAGCACTTTCGCGATACTCCGCAGCTTCGCGGTCGGGTGTAGTACCAATTCTTTGATGGGGCGGCGTTACGGAGTGTGATGGGACATGGAGAGCGGCAGCAACGGCTGGAACCAACGGGCTGACCGCAATCTTTGGATCGCCTTCGTCGACTCCTGCCTGCGTGGCGCGTCGCAAGTCTTGCTGCAGAACAACCCGATCACCGGGCTGCTCATCCTGATCGGTATCGCGTGGGCCGCGATCGCCACCGGACATCCCGTCGTCATCGTCGGTGTGCTGGTCGCGTTAGTCGTCGGCACCGCAACGGCGATCCTGCTGCGGGCCGACACCACCGCCCTGCGCACCGGGTTGTATGGGTTCAACCCGCTGTTGACCGGCGCCGGGGTGACCGTCTTCATGCAGAACCGCCCGCTGATGTGGCTGTTTCTGGTGCTCGGGGCAGCCGCCACCACCGTCGTCATGTTCGCGCTGACCACCGTATTGAACGCCTGGGGCATACCACCCCTCACGTTCCCGTTCGTGTTGACCACCTGGTTCCTGCTGATGGGGGCGTACCAGTTTGCGGGGTTGACGCTCGACATCGCTGATCAGCCCGCGCTGCCCGGTGCTGTGCCGGTCGAGCGGGCGTCGCTGAACGGTGATGTGATAGCGGCGTTCCCAGAAGGTGTGTCGCAGGTGTTCCTGGTGGAAAGCTGGGTCGCCGGTTTGATCATTCTGGCCGGCCTGGCCGTCAACTCCTGGTGGACGGCCGCCGCTGCCGCTGTCGGTGCGGTTTCCGGCACCTTGTTGGCCATTTGGTTCGGTGTCAGCGCGGGCACGGTGGAGGCCGGACTGTGGGGATTCAACGCCGTCCTGACCGCGATCGCGCTGGGCACCTTTCTCTACAAGCCGACCGTGCCGACGGCCATCTACGCTCTCTTCGGGGTCGTGGTCACCGTCGTCATCCAGGCAGCGCTGAGCACCGTACTGACACCGCTCGGCATTCCCACGCTCACGGCTCCATTCGTCATCGCTACCTGGCTGTTCATCCTGCCGAAGCGTGACTTCGCTCCCGTTGCGGAGCACAAGCGCTATCGGGAGGGTCTACTCACGGCATTGCGGCCCGACGCAGCTGGGCAGGAGTAAGCAGTAAGCGGTCGTGTCGGTGTCGGACGATCGACCCCGAAAGCGACCCAAGCTGCTCACGTATTCCTGACGTTTCGTTGCGATCCCTCTTAGGGGAGATGAGGACCCCAAGTGTGAGTCGCAGGTCAAGGCAGGTGTACAGGTATCCCGACAGCAGGGTTTTGCAGCGAACCTCCGGTAGTGCAGCAGACCCCGGCGTGTCGCTGCACATCTCCTTAACCATCGTTAACCTTCTTGGGTAAGGACAACCATCTGCGTGGGCCGACGAGCGACAGACGATCATGAGGAGGTCGACGGCATGATCGTTGTAACCTCCGGGAGTATGCCGTCTTGCGGGCACCCCCACACGACCATGTTGGACATCTTCAGGTATCAAGGGTCAAGAACTATCTCTGACCTGTAGGCGAATGCCCCCGTATGGCCAGACCCTGCTACTAGTCCGTTCGCATCGAATCAGAGTGGTGTCACCGACTGCAGGTCTCATCATGCCCCACCACTGACAGACAGAGCACTATCGCCCGAGCCACGGTATAGAAGCGGATGCTGTACCGCCCGTCCCGACAGTCAAACTCCTGGTAACGCAAGGTGCTTGGATGACGAGCTGCTGAGGGTGGTCCCGGCCACGCAAGCAGTGAAAGTTTCTCCGACGTTGATGTCTGCGACGGCTGCCCAACTGCGGTTGCCGGTGCTTGAGAAGGATGGCTAAATGGGTTATCAGCCAGCCACCGACCGGGCAGACCGATGACGTGCCAACGATCCTAGGTGCGAGGAATCGCTAGGCCGGCCTTGGTTGCTCAGCGGATTCTATCCATCGGAGAGAATGCGCTGGTAACCATGCCCATCGCGTCGTTGGGTCCTGGCCACGCGCGTCGCCGCTACCAAGGTGCTGGTCGCTGAGTCAGTGGACTGGTGGGCGATACTGGGATCGAACCAGTGACCTCTTCCGTGTCAAGGAAGCGCGCTCCCGCTGC
>CAYTMR010000055.1:0-20337 GCA_964438855.1 uncultured Micromonosporaceae bacterium | reverse complement strand
GAACCTGCGCACCCGCCTCCGGAGGGCGGTGCTCTATCCCCTGAGCTACGGGGGCCCGACAACTCGCAAAGCGTACCAGTACCGGTGACCGGGTGCCGAATCGGTATCGACCCCGGCGCACAATGGTGCCGTGAGCGGGTACCGGAGGCTACTTTACCGCGACGACGCGCTGGTCTTGCGTACCCAGAAGCTCGGAGAGTCTGACCGGATCATTACGTTGCTGACCCGCCGGCACGGTCGGATCCGGGCGGTGGCCAAGGGCGTACGGCGGACCGGGTCGAAGTTCGGCGCCCGGCTGGAGCCGTTCGGGCACGTAGACCTGCAGCTGGCTGCGCGGGTGGGGGAGCAGCCTGGGCGTAGCCTCCAGACGATCTCCCAGGCGGTCGGGGTCGCGCTGTACGGCGGCCGGTTCCTGGACGACTACTCCCGCTACACCACCGCGAGCGCCATCGCGGAGACGGCCGAGCGACTCACCCCGGAGGAGGGGGAGCCTGCGCTACGGCTGTTCCAGCTCACCCTCGGCGCGATCAGGGCGCTCGCGGCACGGGAGCACGCCTCGACTCTCATCCTCGACGCCTACCTGCTGCGGGCGATGGCGCTGGCCGGGTGGGCCCCGGCGTTGACCGCCTGCGCGACCTGTGGCACTCCCGGCCCGCACGGGGCGTTCTCGGTGCCGGCTGGTGGTTCGGTCTGCGCCGACTGTCGCCCCCCAGGTGCGGCGCACCCGCCACCGGCGGTGCTCACGTTGATGGCGGCGTTGGCCAGCGGTGACTGGGCGACTGCGGACGTCTCCGAGCCCACGATCCGCCGCCAGGCTTCTGGGTTGGTAGCCGCGCACCTTCAGTGGCATTTGGAGCGGGGGTTACGATCGCTGCCGCTGGTCGATCGGGAGGAACGGGGGTGACATCGTGACGGGCGAGCGGAAGGCCCGGCGGCGTCGGGTGGTGAAGGCCGCGGTCCGACCACCGTCACCGCACCCGTCCGGGGCCAAACCGCCGGCGTTGCCGCCGGAGTCGATCCCCCGGCATGTGGCGATCGTGATGGACGGCAACGGCCGTTGGGCGAAGCAGCGTGGGCTGCCCCGCACCAAGGGCCACGAGCGGGGCGAGTACTCCCTGTTCGACACCATCGAGGGTGCGATCGAGCTCGGTATCCCGTACCTGTCCGCCTACGCGTTTTCGACCGAGAACTGGCGCCGCTCTCCGGACGAGGTCCGCTGGCTGATGAGCTTCAACCGGGACGTCATCCGCCGTCGCCGGGACCAGCTGATTGAGCTGGGTGTCAGGGTGGTGTGGTCGGGCCGGCGGGGGAGGCTGTGGAAGAGCGTCATCTCCGAGCTGGTGACAGCGGAGGAGATGTCGAAGCACAACTCGGTGTTGACCTTGCAGTTCTGTGTCAACTACGGCGGCAAGGCGGAGATCGCCGACGCCGCGGCGGCGATCGCTCGGGAGGTGGCCGCGGGCAGGTTGCGCCCGGACCGGGTGACGGAGAAGACCGTGGCGCGCTACCTCTACCACCCGGAGGTGCCGGACGTCGACCTGTTCCTGCGCCCCTCCGGTGAGCAGCGCACCTCCAACTTCTTGCTGTGGCAGTCGGCCTACGCCGAGCACGTCTACTTGGACGTGCTGTGGCCGGACTTTGATCGGCGTCACCTGTGGCAGGCGTGCGAGATCTACGCGCAGCGGGACCGGCGGTTCGGTGGGGCGATTCCCAACCCGGTCGGCCCGGAAGCCGCTCAGTCCGTCCAAGAGGCGCCACCGTCTGGTGAGTGAATGTCCGGGCGTGGTCAGCGTCGGGCGACGTCGGCGGTTTCACCGAAGTCGAGCATGACGCACGTTTCTTCGCCGATCACCTCCGCGTCATGGCCGGCGGGGATGTGGGCCACCTGCCCGGGTGTGATATCCCGTTCGCTGCCGTCGCGTAGGTGGATGCGCATCCGCCCGGACACGCAGTACATAAGGTGGGAAAACTCGCAGAGCTCGCCGCCTTCGATCGACCGGACGTTGGTCGACCAGCGCCATCCGGGTTCGAAGTGGCCCCTGGCGACGACTCGACAGCCCACGTTGATGACGTCGGCCCAACCTTTGCCGTCGAATGCGCGGGTCTCGTCCGGCTTGTCGAAGCTCTCGGCTTCGAAACCGTGCATGGCGCTCACCCCCTGTAAGGGCGCCATTACCCTATGATGTGATTATAGAGCAAGTGATGATCGCCCCGCCACAGCCGGTGGCCGTGCTGACTCAGGCGAGCAGGGGGCGGAAGGCGCCGAGGACCACCGAGATCACCACAGCCGCAGCGCCCAGCCCGGCCGCACCGGCGATGAGCACCGCGTCGGCGGGCCCGAACCGTTGCCGTCGCGCGTACGTGCGGGGTACGCCCGAGTCGAATCCTCGCGCGTCCATCGCCAGCGCGAGTCGAGTGCCCCGCCGGATCGCCCCGACCAGCAGGGCGAACGCGGTGTCGGCGAAGATCCGCAGCTTTGTCATCGGGTTGCGCCCGGCCTCGATTCCCCGGGCTCTGCGGGCCAGGCTCAACGACTGCCACTCTTCGGCGAGCAGGGGCACCAGTCGGAAGGCAGCCAACGCCCCGATTGCGAACCGGGCCGGGGCCCGGGCGTTCTGCACCAACGAGTCGGCCAGGTCCGTTGGGTCGGTGGTCGCGAACACCAGCACGCCCGGCAGGGCGACCGCCAGTAGGCGCAGCGCGAGACCCAGCCCGGAGTTCAGCACCCCCGTGGTGATGTCGATCGGGCCGAGCTCGACCAGCACCCGCCCGGTCCGCTCGGCGGCGAAGATCACCAAAGTGAGCATGACCCCTGCCCCGGCGGCGAGCAACGGCCAGGCCCGACGGAGCAGCGCACGGTAACGGATGCCGAAGGCCGGGACCGTCGCCAGTTGCAGCGCCAGCGCCACCGCCGGTGTCACCGGGTCGAGCGTGGACAGTAGCGTGAGGGAGAGCACCAACGCGGCGGCGAGCTTGGCTGTCGGGTTGCGCCGGGCGAGCGGCGCCGCGGGGTCGGCGATCGGTTCTGCGAGTCTCATACCGCTCCCAGCACCATTCGCCGGTCGGCGAGCGCGGTGGTGAAGTCGAGGTCGTGGGTGACGGCGACGATCGCTTGGCCGGCGTCGCGTCGGTCGGCGAGCAGCTCCACCAGCTCGACCCAGGTCCGACGGTCCTGTCCGAAGGTGGGCTCGTCGAGTACCAGTACTCGGGGGGTGGTGGCCAGCGCGGTGGCCACCGAGAGTCGCCGCTGTTCCCCACCGGAGAGGGTGTGCGGGTTGGCCCAGGCGAGTCGATCGAGGCGGAGCCGCACCAACAGTTCATCCACGATGGAGGTGGGCAGTCCGGCCTGGCGGGGACCCAGCGTGAGCTCGTCGACGACGGTCCTGGTGACGAACTGGTGCTCGGGTTGTTGGAACACCGAGCCGATGCGGCGGGTCAGCGCGGCCGCGCGCCACCGGTGCGGGGGCGTGTCGGCGTCCGCACCGGCGAGCGCTTCCGTGGCGGTCAGGCGCCCGGTGGTCGGCGCGAGCAGGCCACCGAGCAGCAGGGCGAGGGTGGACTTGCCGGACCCGTTGGGTCCGAGCACCGCGAGTGCCTCGCCGGCGCGGATCGTCAGGTCCACTCCGGCGAGCGCCGCGCGGGCTGCGCCGGGGTAGTGGAAACTGAGCCCGGCGCCGCGGAGCAGCTCGTCACCGGGCGAGGTGCGCGCCGGCCGGTGAGGGAGTGGTCGGTCCGGCACCCACACTCCTTCGGCGGCGAGCTGGTCACCGTGAACGGCGAAGACCTCCGCGGGTGGGCCGTCAGCGCGTACGCCCCCGCCGGGTTCGAGGACCACCACCCGGTCGACCAGCGGCAGCGCCTCGGCGACCCGGTGTTCGACGAGGATCATCGTCGTGTCCTCGGTCACCGCGGTGGCGAGGCTGGCGCGGACCAACGCGGCGCCCGAGGGATCCAGGTTGGCGGTCGGCTCGTCGAGAAGCAACAGGCGTGGGCGCAGGGCGAGTGCCCCGGCGAGCGCGAGGCGTTGCTGTTCACCGCCGGAGAGCGCGTCGGTGCGCCGGGTGCGGGGATAGCCAAATCCGACCCGCTGCAACGCCTCGTCCACCCGCGGCCAGATCTCCGGCTCGGGTACGCCGCGATTCTCCAAACCGAACGCGACGTCGTCACCGGCGCGGGCCATCACCAGCTGGCTGCGTGGATCTTGGAAGACGATCCCGACCCGTTCTCGGGCCTTGTCCGGTGCCAGCCCGTCGATGGTGACCGTGCCTTCGGCGGTGCCGGAGTCCTCCGGCAGCAGACCGGCGAGCGCGGCGAGCAGGGTGCTCTTGCCCGCGCCGGAGGCGCCGAGCAGCAGCACCCGCTCGCCGGCTTCGATCCGCAGGTCCAGGTCGCGCACTGCCCAGGCCCGTCGGCCGGCGTGGCGCCATCCGAATCCGCGCAGCTCGACGGCGGCCACTGGTCAGACCGTGGACCGTTCCCGCCCGGCGGGGAACCGGTCGAGCGCCCCGGTCTGGGCCAGCGCCCGGGTCAACGCCCAGCCGCCGATGCCGGCGATGACCAGCGAGCTCGCCGCGGTGATCGCAATGCTGGGTAGGCGGAAGGTGGCCCAGGAGGTGTCCGGGTACCACACCAGTGCGTCGTAGAGGGCGGCTCCGAGGCCAGCTAGGGTGCCGGCGAGAGCCGCGACACCCAGCCCGAACCGCCGATAGGCGAACAGCACGAAGGCCAGCTCCGCGGCCACGCCTTGAATCGGGCCCTGCAACACCAGGGTCCAGCCCCAGGCAGTGCCCAGGGCGACCGAGATCAGGGCGGCGAGCGTCTCGGTGTAGAAGGCGGCTCCCGGTTTGCGGATGATCAGCCCACCCAGTACGCCGGGGACGAGCCACATGCCGTACAGGACCGCCCGGGCGGGCATGGGGATGGCGTCGGCCGGGCCGTTCCACAGTAAGCCCCAGGCCCAGAAGATGACGCCAAAGGCGGCGGCGACCACCGAGGCGACGACGATGTCGACGGTGCGCCATCGAGTGCTGGTGTCCACGAATACCTCCCAGCTCTGGTCGAACCAGGAGAAGACGCACGCCATGACCGGGCGGTGGTCATGGCGCGGCTGAGCATGCCCGAACTCCCTACGCTGGCGTTACCCAGATCAGGTTCGAGGGTCTGTGGCCGGCGGCCACACTCTCAGCGTCTCGCGCTCCCCTGTCGGAATGTGAACTTGTGTGCCCGACCGTACCACCTGCGGTTTGGTTTGCAAACGTATGGAAAGCGCTGGTCACGGTGGTGGTAATCGGGCGACCGGGTTGATGACGGCAAGTAACGTGGAAAACAGGCAGTGCCGGTCGCACCGGGAGGGTGGTCGCCCGTGAGCACGACGGACCGGACCCCGCAGCGGGTCTCGCCACAGCAGGCCCGCGAGGTGGCCGAAGCAGCGCGGGAAAAGACGTGGACCCGACCGAGTTTCGGCAAGGAGCTGTTCGCCGGCCGACTGCGTCTGGACCTCATCGAGCCGTGGCCACGCCCGACCCCGGAGGCGTCGCGGCGGGCCGAGCCCTTTTTGGAGCGTCTCCGCGCCTTCCTCACGACGGAGGTAGACGGCCCGCGCATCGAGCGGGAAGCGCGGATTCCCGACGAGGTCTTCACCGGCCTAGCTCGTCTCGGCGCCTTCGGGATGAAGATCGACGAGCAGTACGGCGGGCTGGGCCTGGACAACCTCCACTACTGCCGGGCGCTGACCCTGATCGGTTCGGCGAGCCCGGCGGTCGGTGCGTTGCTGAGCGCCCACCAGTCGATTGGAGTGCCGCAGCCGTTGGCGCTGTTCGGCACCGAGGAGCAGCGCCAGAGGTTCCTGCCCCGGCTCGCCGCTGGCGAAGTCTCGGCGTTCCTGCTCACCGAGCCCGACGTCGGTTCCGACCCGGCGCGGCTCACCGCCACCGCCGAGCCGTTGCCCGACGGGTCGGGCTACCGGCTCAACGGGGTGAAGTTGTGGGCCACCAACGGCACGGTAGCCACCCTGCTGGTGGTAATGGCGAAGGTACCGCGCTCGGCGGGTCGGCGTGGCGGGATCAGCGCGTTCGTGGTGGAGGCCGACAGCCCGGGGATCACAGTGGAGCGGCGCAACGCCTTCTCCGGTCTGCGTGGGCTGGAGAACAGCGTCACCCGGTTCGACGACGTCGTCGTGCCGGCTGAGAACCTCATCGGACGGGAGGGCGAGGGCCTTCGGATCGCACTGACCACGCTCAACACGGGTCGGCTGTCCTTGCCGGCCCACTGTGTGGGGGCCGCCAAGTACGCGTTGGCCGCAGCCCGGCAGTGGGCCGACGCTCGAGTCCAATGGGGACATCCGATCGCCCGGCACGAGGCCATCGCCACCAAGCTTGCCTTCATGGCGGCCACCACCTACGGCATGACCGCGATGCTGGAGTTGAGCTGCGGGCTCGCCGACGCTGGCGACAGCGACATCCGGATCGAGGCGGCGCTGGTCAAGTTGTACGCCTCCGAGATGGCCTGGCGGATCGCCGACGAGCTGGTCCAGATCCGTGGCGGGCGCGGCTACGAGACCGCCGAGTCGCTCGCGGCCCGGGGCGAGCGGCCGATCGCCGCCGAGCAGATGCTGCGGGACCTGCGCATCAACCGCATCTTCGAGGGTTCGACGGAGATCATGCACCTGTTCATCGCCCGGGAGGCCGTCGACACCCATCTCTCGGTGGCCGGTGACCTGATCGACCCGGACGCCGGCCTGGCCCGCAAGGCGCGTGCCGGGGCGCGCGCCGGTAGCTTCTACGCCAGCTGGCTGCCCACCCTCGTGGTCGGCCGC
Source organism: uncultured Micromonosporaceae bacterium (assembly GCA_964438855.1). Taxonomy (GTDB): domain Bacteria; phylum Actinomycetota; class Actinomycetes; order Mycobacteriales; family Micromonosporaceae; genus Natronosporangium. The sequence goes on along the minus strand of CAYTMR010000055.1, from coordinate 13,523 downwards.
GGCCAGAGCCCGACCGGGTACGCCGACTTCGGTCCGCTCGCAGCCCACCTGCGGTACGTGGAGCGACGTAGCCGCAAGCTGGCCCGATCACTGTTCGCTGGTATGGCGCGCTGGCAAGGACGGCTGGAGCACCGGCAGCGTTTCCTCGGCCGGCTGGTCGACATCGGCGCCGAGCTGTTCGCGATGTCCGCTGCCTGTGTGCGAGCTCGGGCGGAGCGAGCCACCCACCCGGAAGGAGTGGAGCTGGCCGACCTATTCTGCCGGCAGGCCCAGCAGCGGGTCGACACCCACTTCCATCACCTGTGGCACAACACCGACGCGCTGGATGTGGCCGCGGCCCGTCGGGTGGTCGACGGACGGTACGCCTGGCTGGAAGAGGGCATCCTGCCGCTGCCTGACGGGGCGTGGGTGGCCGACTATCCGTTGGGCGCCGCGACGGTAGAGGACGTGCGTCGCCGCATTCCCCGCCCGCCGGCTTAGCGCATGCCCGGCCGGGTCAGCACCAGCGCGGCGTTGTTGCCGCCGAAACCGGCGCTGGTCAGCAGCGCCGTGTGGGCGGTCGGCGCTTCGAGCGGGGTGCGCAACAGCCGTAGCCGTGTGACCGGCTCCGGCTCCACCAGGCCCGGAGTGGGAGGCAGGATGCCGGTGCGGAGGGCACGCACCGCCGCGGCCAGCGCGGGGAAGGCAGAGGCGTGCAGGAGATGGCCGACTGCGCCCTTGTGCGAGCTGACCGGCAGCGCCTCGACGCCGAGTTGGTCGGCCATGGTGTCGAGGACGGCCAGTTCGGCGGCGTCACCCTGCGGCGTGCCGGTGGCGTGGGCGTGGCCGTAGTCCACGGTGGTCACGTCGGCCTCGCCCAGCGCTGTGGTGACGCAGCTGGCCAGGACCTCCTGGTCGGAGGCGGCGGCTTTGCCGCCGGCCACCCGGCAGGCAGCCCCGGTGACCCGTACGTCGGCGCGCGCGACCGGCTCCAACACCACCGCGCCCGCACCCTCGCCCAGGCTGATCCCGTCTCGTCCCCGGTCCAGTGGCCGGGCCCGGTGCGGGCTGACCGCCCGGACCGCCCGCATGCTCGCGTACTCGGCCTCGTTGAGGACGGTGGCCCCGACCACGACGGCCATCGGTGCCGCCCCGGCGGCCAGGAGCTCTCGGGCGAAGGCCACCCCGAAGGCTGCCGAGGCGCAGGCGTGGGTGAGGACATGGTCCCCGCCGCCGGCCGGCACCCGAGGAGCGGCCAGGTCGGCTCCCGTGGCGCGCGCGGCGTCGGTCAGCGCGCCGGTCTGGCCCACCGTCACCACCAGGCAGTCGTCCGGTACCGCGGGCAGACCAGCGGTGCGCAGCGCCTCCCGCAGCGCCGCATCGGCGTACGCCTGCCGGGTGGCGTCCGTCGGCGCGGGAACCTCACCGACCCAGGCCCCGTCAGCGTGACCGAAACGGCGCGCTGGCGCCAGCGCCGAGGCACCGGCCAGCAGGCCACGCCAGTACCGGTCGGCCCCGTACCCGTAGCCGGTGACCAGACCGACCCCGGTCACCGCCACCGCCGCGGTCATCGTGGACCAACCATGGTGAGGCGGGCGGCCAGCGCCAGCAGCAGGCTGCCGGTGGGTTCGGCCGCAGGCAGGTCGGTGGGAACAGTGGCGAGGTCGATGGCCGGGCCGTCTGGCTCACCCAGGGGAGCGACCGAGGCAGCCATGACCACCAGCGCACCGGTGTGGACACCGTCGGGATCGTCGGCGCCGCCGGGTAGCAGCACCTCTCCGACCAGCACCGCCGGGTGACGGCGGCGCAGCGCGGCCCCGGCGCGTACCGCCTGGCCAGCATCGACGCCAGGGCTTGCCAACAGGAAGCACGGTCCGTGCCAGCCGTCCGACGCCGCCCCGCGAATCCGTTCGGCCACCTCCAACTTGACCGACTCGGAGGGACGCAGCCGCCGCCTGGTGTCCTGGCAGCGCAGCGCGTACCAGCTGGCCACCGCCGTGCAGGGGGAGCCGACCGCGAGCACCATCGGGGACTGCGCACGCACCGGATCCGGGACCACCGCCAGCGCGTCGGCGAGGGCGGCACGTACGGCGGCGGTCAGGTCAGGATGCTGGCCAGGGTGACCCGTCAGCAGCTGCGGTGGGCAGGCGGCCATCGCCTCGGTCGGTGGCAACGAGCCGGAGGTCGCCAACGCCAGCGCAGTGATCATCGGACCACCTCCGTCGGCACGGTCTGTGGACTGATCTGCACCACCTCGAACCGGTCGCCCAGCAGGCGGGGGAACATGGTCTGCGGCCCCACCAGGTAGATCCGCTCGATGCCGAGCGCGACCAACCGGTCGACCGTGACCGTGGTGCGTACCGGCTCGGTCCAACCGTCGAGCAGCATCTCGCGTAGCGCCGTCGGCCCGCACACCACGGACCCGTCGACATCGGAGACCACTGGTATCCGGGGGGCCTTGACCGGCACCGTGGGATAGACGGTGGCGGCCAGGTGGTCGCGCAGTCTGGTCAGCGCCCGGCAGTGCTGCGGGCGGTTCATGGTGTAGATCGCCGAGCCGCCGCGCTGGTGTACCCGCTGTGCGACCAGCTCCAGGGTGGCCAGGCTGGCGGAGACGCCGTAGACGCCGAGCCCCAGGTCGGCGGCGAGCTCGAGCCACCGGCCGTCGGCTCGCAGCTCGTCGACGATCGTGGTGACCGCCTCGTGGTCGATCCGGTAGAAGAACAAACAGCCCGCCGGCTCCGACCAACCCGCCAGGTGCCGTGTCTGCTCGACGGCGCTGTCGGCGACCAGCCGCACGGCGTCGATGTAGTCCAGGCCACCGGAGTAGACCGCTGCCCCGAAGCCACCGAAGCTCAACCCGGCGCACACCAGCGGCGGCTCGGGCGGCAGATGGTCGGCGAGCGCGGCCAGGCAGGCCAGGTACGCGCAGTCGGCGGCTGGCCAGTCGCCGAGCCCACCAACACGGAACTCCTCCAGCAGCGAATAACCGAGCACGTCGTCGGCCTCGGCGACCCGGCGTCGACCGGCCGAGTCGGCAGTCAAGAAGTCACCGATCGCCGCGTAACCGGCCGGTGCGAGGCCGGGAAAGAGCACGGCGGACCTCATGACCGGGCTCCTGCGCTCGCTGGTGCGGCCGTGTCGGCACCCGGACCGAGACGGACCTCGAACGGCACCGAGGTGCTGCGCAACGACCGGGCCAGGAACGCCCCCGGGCCGGGCACCATCACCTGGCGTACCCCGAGCGCGGCGAGCCGGCGCATCGAGTGCACCCAGCGCACCGGTGTGGTGTACTGCGCCGCCAGCGCAGCCCGCACCGCCTCGCCGCTGTGCAGCGGCTGCGCGGTCAGGTTGCAGATCAGCGGCGTATGGGGGTCATGCACCGAGTCGCGTGGCGCCCACCGGGATTCGAACTGGTGGCGGACCCCGGCCATCAGCGCACAGTGCGCTGGTGGGCCGTAGGGGATCATGACGCCCGCACCGCCCAGAGCGAACGCCGCCTGCGCCAGCCGCGCCAGGCCATCCCGGCGCCCGTTCATGATGATCTGATCGTCGGCGATGAACGCGCACGGGCGCAGGTAGTGGCCCTGTGCGTCCAGGTCGTCGGCCACGGCCAGCAGTCGCTCCAGGTCGACGTTCGAGAAGAACGCGACGCCGTAGTCGGTGCCGTCGAACTCGTCGGCCTCCAGCGTGGCCATGGTGTGGGCCATGCGGACGGCGTCGGCGAAGGAGAGACAGCCGGCCAGGTGCGCCGCTGTGATCTGGCCGAGGCTCAACCCGGCGAGATAGTCCGGCGGGCTCGGCACCGTCGCGTGCTAGTAGGCCACGCTCAGCGCCACGATGAGCGGCCGGGCGACGGGCCCGTGGTTGAGCGTCGCCTCGTCGCCGTACCGCAACGCGCCGGCCAGGTCCAGACCCACGGCTTGCGACGCTTCGGCGACCAGTCGGCGGGCCTCGACGCTGTCCTGGTAGAAGCCCTGGTGCTCACCTGGTCGGAGACGCACCTGGGGCGACAGCAACGCCGCCGTGACGGGCATCTGGGTCATAGCGTCAGCCCTCCGTCCACGACCACCGTCTGGCCGGTGATGTAACTCGCCTGGTCCGAGGCGAGGAACGCCACCACGCTGGCGATCTCCTCTGGTTCGGCGAGCCGGCCGAGCGGAATGTCCTGATGCAACCGTTCGCGACGCCCCGGAGCGACCTGGTCGATCATGCCGGTCCGTGCGGTGTAGCCGGGTGCGACCGCGTTGACCCGCACCCCGTATGGGGCGTACTCGCGCGCCAGCGAGCGGGTCAGACCCAGCAGTCCGGCTTTGCTGGCCGAGTATCCGCTGAGCCCTTCGATCCCGCTGACGGCGGCGATCGAGGCGACGTTGACGATGGAGCCCTGCCTCGCCAGCAGGATGTGCATCGCCGCTGCGCGAATACAGTGGAACGCTCCGATCAGGTTCGTCTCCACCGCCGCGACCCAGTCCGCCAGCGGGCTGGTCGGCAGCGCGGCGGTGGCGGTGCCGACTGCGGCGTTGTTGACGAGGATGTCCAACCCGCCCATGGCGGTGGTTGCGTCGTTGACGGCCTTGCGGGTCTGTTCGGCGTCACGCACGTCGAGCCGGCAGGCCAGAACCGTGCTCCCCGTGGCTTTGGCCACCTCGTCGGCGATGCGGCGCGCCGCCGTCTCGCCGCGGTGGTAGCCCACTGTGACGGTCGCGCCGCGCTCGGCTAGCGTGCGGCAGATGTGCTCGCCGATCCCGCCGGAACCGCCGGTGACCAGTGCTTTTCTACCTTCGAGCTCCACCGTCACGTCCTCTCGACCAGATCGGCGAACATGCGGTCCCAGCGTTGGCGCAGGCGGGCGCGGAACTCCTTGGCCGCCAATTCCCGCTCCGCGGCCGGGACCATCTCCGTCACCGGCGGCAGTCCGTCCAGCTCGGTCAGTGCCCGGTCGTACTCGGGGCGCAGCAGGGAGGCGACGACCGCGTCGTGGTAACAGCCGTCGAAGTAGAAGTAGTCGCGCAGAATCCCTTCGATCACCACACCGGTCTTGAACAGGAAGGTGAGGACTCGACGGTTGTAGAGGCCGGTGGTGAACTGCACCCGGTGGGCGTCCTTGAAACGGAACAGGTAGTCCAGCGCGAGCAGACTCGCCTCCGCGCCGCACCCGTTGTCCCACAGCTGCGGCTCTCCCACCACCGCGCCCAGTTCGAAGCTGCGGTCGTGGCCGAGCGTCCGCCACTGCACCAGCCCGATCTTGCGGCCGTCCCTTGTCTCAATCATGATCAGTGGCAGCTTCGACATGCCGGAGCGGATGCTTTCGACCGACCGGTACTCGGCGGTGCCACCCGCGCCCATGGTCGCCGCCACAGACGGTTGAAGCCACCGGGCGATCAACGCGAAGTCGGCGTCCTCGACCGGTGTCAACCGCACCAGAGTTCCCTCCATCGTCTGCTCCCTTCGCGCGATGGTTCAGCGGCTCACGAACTCGGCGATGCTGCGGATGGTGCGGAAGGTGTCCGTGCCGCAGCTGCCCACGTCGAACTGGTACTGCTGCTGCAACGCGGCGATGAACCGCAGCGTGTCCAGCGAGTCCAGTCCGTAACGCGACTCCGGACCGAACAAGGGTTCTTCCACGTTGATCTGCTCGGCGGGCGTGTCCAGCTGGTACACCTTGGCGAACAGTGTCCGTACCTGCTCCTCGATCATGGCTGACCGTCCTTTCTGACTAGTGGCTGACGTTGCCGCCGTGCCGCAGGCACAGCGAGCCCCACAGGAAGCCCGCACCGATAGCGGACAGGACCATGACGTCGCCGGGGCGGACCGCGCCTCGGCTCATGGCCTGGTGGAGCACCGTGAACACAGTGGCGGCGCCGGTATTGCCCAGGCGCTCCACCGTGGTAGGTGCCCGGTCGAGTGGCACCCCGAGCGTGTGCAGGACCTCCTTGATGAGCACGAGGTTGGCTTGGTGGAGGAGGAAATGGTCGACGTCGGCGAGCTCCAGGCCGGCGCCGCGTACTGCCCGCACGATGGAGTGCGGCAGGTGCTGGGTCGCCTCCCGCCAGACCGCCCGGCCGTCCATCTGTAGGTAGTGGGCACGTTCGGCGATGGTCTCCGGCCCGGCCGGCCGGCGGGTGCCACCGGCGGGGACCTGCACCGCGTACGACAGTGACGAGCCGACGTCCCACGACAGCACGCCAGCGCCCGCCTCCGTTCGCCCCATCACCACGGCACCGGCGGCGTCACCGAAGAACACGCGGGTACGCCGGTCGGTGGGGTCGGTGACGCGCGACAGCGCCTCGGCGCCGATGACCAGGACGGTCCGGAACCCGTCTCCCCGCAACAAGTGGGCGGCGACCAGCAGGCCGTAGACGCCACCGGCGCACGCCGCCTGGTTGAGGTCCAGCGCCAACGCCCTTTGGGCGCCGATCGCCTCCTTCACCATCAAGGCGGTCGAGGGCAGCGGCTGGTCGTGGGTGAAGGTCGCCAGCACGATCGCGTCGACCTCCGCTGCGGTGACACCCGCGTGTGCCATAGCCTCCTGCGCCGCCGCCACGCACATGTCGGAGGTCTGCTCAGAATCGGACAGATAGCGGCGTTCCCGAATCCCAGTGCGGGTTTGAATCCACTCGTCGGACGTGTCCAGAGTGGCGACCAGATCCTCGTTCGTCACCACGCGGGTGGGCGTGTGCACGCCGACTCCCCAGATGCCGACCGGCACCCGCAGCGGCCCGGGAGAGGCGACCGGCAGCAGGTTCGGCAGTGGTTGTACGACCGTCATGATTCCTCCTGTTGCTCGGCTGGCGGCCACAGGCAGGGCGGTGGATCGTCCAGGCCCACCGCGATGCGCACCACCGCCACCTGACCGTCGACACAGCGGGACCACGCCCTGGCCAGTGCGGGGGCGAGGTCGTTACGCGCGGCGACCTGCTCCCACCACACACGACGGCACGGCACGGCGGAGTCGATGGAGTCCGGCACCCCGGTGGCGACACGCGCGGCGGCGCCGCCGGCACGGTCGAGCTGGTGTTGCAACCATCCGTAGCCACCGTTGTCGAGCACCACGTACAGCAGACCCACGCCCGCGTCCGCCGCGGTGGCGAGATCGGCCTGGAACAGCCGGAATGCCCCGTCACCGACGAGGGCCACGACCGGCCGGGCTGGCTGGCCCAGCTTGACACCCACCGCGGCGGCGGCGCCGAAACCGAGGGTGGTCTGCTCGCTCGGCACTACCGAGCCGCCGGCAGCGTGGCAGGTCCAGTACGGCCAAAAGTACGACCACATGTCCGCCAGCCCGTTCTCCTGCACCAGGACGCGGTCCCGGGGCACGGTGCGGTCCAAGGCGTCGAGCACCTCCACCACCCGGATCCGCTCGGCCGCGCGCAACTGCTTAGTGCGGGCCCGTGCGGTGGTGATCGCCTCGGCTCGACACTGCGCGACGAGCGAGGACCATCGCGGACAGGGGGTCGGCCATCGTCGGTCGTTCCAGCTGCGTAGCGCCGCGGCGGCGTCGGCGAGCACCGTCGCACCTGGCCACACCGGTGACACGTCGGTGGCCGCCACGTTCACTTGAAGCACCGGCGGCGGCGCGTCGAGCTCCGCCTAACCCTCGACCGCGGTCTCCTCCAGCCGGGATCCGAGCGCCACGACGAGGTCCGCTTCCTGCCACAACGCCGCGGTCGCGGGTGGAGCGTACAGACCGGCCACCCCGCAGAACCGCGGATGATTCTCGTCCACCGTGCCCCGACCGGAGGCGGTGACCATGATCGCGGCGCCGATCCGTTCAGCGAACCGCTCCACGATCCGGTCCTGGTTGCGGTGCCGCATCCCGCCTCCGACCAGCAACACCGGCGCCCGGCTTTGACGCAGCAGCGTCGGTACCGCCACGAGGGTCGATCTCGCTGAGGCCGACACCGGGTGGGGGCCGGGTATGCGGGCGGTCGGCTGCGTGCCCACCGCGGCGGGCACTTCGACGTAGACCGGTCCCGGAGAGTCCGAGGTGGCGATCAGGGTGGCCTTGGCGAGCACGCCGGCGAGCAGGTCGGCCCGCTCCACCCGGGCTGCCCACTTGACCACGGAACGGACCAGCGACAACTGGTCCAGCTCTTGGAAGGCTCCGGTGCCGACGCGTGGGGTGTCGGTGCCGGTGGCGAGTAGCACCACCGGCACCCGACCGGTGGCCGCCTCCACGAGACCGGTGACGGCGTTGGCCACCGCCGGACCGCGGCCCACCACGCAGAACCCCGGCTGTCCGGTGGCCAGAGCGTGGCCGGTGGCCATGAAGACGGCGTTGCGCTGGTCGCGGCACAGCACCATCCGCACCGGTTCTGCGGCCAACGCCCCGAGCAACGACACGTCGTCATCCGGCAGGCCGAAGACGACCTCGGCTCCGACAGCGGCCAGGGACCTGGCCACCACCTGCCAGCCGGTACGCGGGCCGCTCACCGCACTGCCCGCCAGTGCTCGGCGACCGCTTTGGAGATCAGGATCGGTTCGGCGTGCAGCCGCCCCCGGTAGGCGATGTAGTTGGCGACGTGGCCGCGCCCACCGAACGGTGCATTGCCGTCGTCCACTGCGGTCAGCGGCACGTTCACGGTGACGGTGTGCCGTCGGCGAAGCGCCTCGGTGAGGGGCCCACTGCCGTCACCGTCGCCGTAGACCGTGGCGCCCAGTGCCCGGTCGGTGTAGACACCGGAGGTGAGCGTGGCGCGCAGAGCGTCGGTGTCGTCGTAGGTGACCACGTTGAACACCGGGGCGAAGAACTCCGTCAGCTCCGGCTCCGCTCCCAACCGACTCACCAGGACTGTCGGCTCCACCGTCCGGGTACGGAAGTCGATCGTGCCGCCGTAGGTGATGCGGGAGCGGTAGCGGTGCAAGAACCGGGCCACGTCCTCCAGCGCACTGTCGTAGTAGAGAGGGCCGTATCCGGCGTTCGGGTCGGTGTACGGCCCGGCGCGTAGCCGTCGCAATCGGGTCACGAGACCATCGAGGAACCGGTCGTAGACCTGGTCGTGCACGAAGATGGCGTCCGGACCCAGGCAGTCCTGCCCGCAGTTGAACAGGCGGATGTCGATGACCCCGGTCAGGGCCTGGTCCAGCTCGGCGTCCGGAGCCACCACCACCGGATTGACCCCTTGACCGAAGTAGAGGAAGAGCTGGTCGGCGGAGAGCATGGACCGGATCTCGTTGCCGTTGGGGTAGCGACCGGTGAACACCACCAGGTCAGCCGCGGTCACCACGTCGCGGAGAAACTCCCGCTGGCTGAGGTCGGCTAGCTCGATGGGAAGCCCATGGGCCAAGGCCAGCCGTTGGTGCAGGGCGGCGGTGGCCTCCCGGACGTGACTTGACGGTCGGAACGTCAGACGCTGCACGAACAAGCTGGGTATCAACAGGTAGAGCACGTAGGAGTAGAGCAGCATGTTGGAGGGCATGAAGACCGCCGACGCGCGTAGCGCCGGTGGGCGGTGTCGAGCCACCTCCCCGGCGGCTCCCTCCAGTGCCGCGCGGGCTGCGTCGAGTTCGTAGGTGGCGGCGGCGTACGTGCCCACCTCGGTCAGAACCTTGCGGATCGCGGCGTGGTCCCGGTCGAGCAGGTCGCGGACCTTGGCGAGGCTCGTGAGTCGTCGCGTGGTATCGACGCGCGGCGCCGCCAACGCCGGAGCAGATGTGGTCACATGTCCTCCCGTCGGGTCATCAGCTGGGTGAGAATGGCCCGGTTGACCTTCCCGCTGCGGCCGATCGGCAGTGCCGGGCAGACCTCGATGACGTCCGGGCGTTCGTACGCAGCCAGGAGAGGGTCGATTCGGCGCCGCCAGTACGCGACCCCACGCACCTGTGGGTCCTCGACGAACAGCACAAGCTTGCTGCCGCGCCGCTCGTCGGCGACGCCGATGACGCACACCGGGGCTCCACAGGCTGCCGCCTGGGCTTGGATGCTCTCTGGGTAGAGCGTGTAACCCATCCGGTGTATGGCCTGATGCCGCCCGGTCACGTGGAGATTGCCGGCCGAGTCGACGTAGCCGAGATCTCCGGTGTCGAACCAGCCCGGCGGTGGTGGGCGCAGCGCGCCGGACTCGTCCAAGTAGCCGGTCATGAGCGCAGGGGAGTCGACTAACACCCGGCCGAGCCGGTGCGGTTGCCCGGGCGTAGCGGGTAGGTCGGCGATTCGGATGCGAACCCCGTCGATCGGCCGGCCACAGCCGACCGGATTGTCCAACGTGGCCAAAGCGACGTTTCCTAGCTCGGACAGCCCGTATCCGTCGAGCAGCGGAGCGCCGATCGTGGCGACGAACCGGTCCGCGAGGCTGGTAGGCAACGGCGCACCCCCGACGCACCACATGCGCACCCGCTGCACCTCGGCGCGCAGCGCTGGGCTGCGCTCCAGGCTCTCCAGCAGCGCGTAGTACGTGGGCGGTGGTGCGTCGACCACGGTGACCCGGTGCGCCGCGATCGCCCGGATGGCGTGAGCGAGCCCTCGATAGGGCGCCACCACCAGCGAACATCCGCTCAACCACCACAGCAGCACCAGCGACATGCCGTACTGGTGGGAGAACGGCAGCAAGGGGAAGAGGACGTCGTCGGCGCGGTAGCCCATCGCCCGGGCCGTGCTGCGAGTATTGCCCAGCAGCGACTCTCCCGAACGGACCACGCCCTTGGGTTGGCCGGTGGTGCCCGACGACCATAGGACGGCGGCGTCTGCCCGCCGACGCCACGGACCGTCGACGTCGATGCGAAGGTCCCCGGCGTCCTGGCCGCGGGCGGCCTCCTCGAGCAGGAGGACCCGCGTGTGCCCGAGCATAGCCACGAGCGCTTCACGGCTCGGTGCCAACTGGGCTCCGGACCCGACCAGAGCCCACCGTGCCCGCGCCCGGGCAGCCACCGCACGGGTCTCGGCCGGGGTCTGCCGCGCGTCGGCCAGCACCAGTGAGGCGTCCAGGCTGACCAGGGCGAGCAGCGCGGCGACGTACTCGGGGCTGTTGTCGCCGAGCAGCAGCACCCGGTCGCCGGAGGCCACCCCATGCCGGCGCAGCGTGGTGGCGAGCCGGGCAGCGGTCCGGCCGCAGTCGACGGGAGTCAGGCGGTGACCGAGCTCGACGTGTGGCAGGAGGGTCGCGTGAGTCATGGCTGTGCCTCCTGAAGGGGCCTCGTCGCGGGGGTCTCGAGTCGATGCAGCGCCGGCAGGGAAGCGGCGGATCCCGCGACCGCAAGGCACAGGCCACCTATCAGCACGAGGGTGCTGGAAAGGCCAAGCCCGTCCAGTGCGATCCCGGTGAGCAACACCCCCAGTGGTAGCCCGGCCAGCACCAACGCATTGCGGGCCGACAGCACCCGACCCAGCGACTCGGACGGGGAGCGTTCCTGGAACACCAACGAGACCAGAGGGCCGAGCGGTGCGGTCGTCAGACCCGAGGCGGCCAGCAGTGCCAGCGTCGGCACGTGGCCGGGTAGTGCACTCAGAGCCAGCACTGTGGCTGCGGCACCGAAACAGGAGACGAGCAGCCACGCACGGCGTGGCAGGCGGCGACCGAGCACACCGAAGAACAGCGCGCCGACGACGGCACCGCCGCCCACCGCCGCCACCATCCCGGCGAAGTGTGCTGCGCCACCGAAGACCTCGGCTGCGTAAACCAGGAGCAGCACCGAGTAGACGCTGCTGAGGAGTGTGTTGAGCGCGGCGGCCAGCAGCGCCAGAGTGGCCAGGGTGCGGTCACGACGCAACACTCTGACTCCGTCCGCGAGCGACATCAGATAGCGGCGCTGGCTGGGACCGGCCGTGGCGGGGCGCGCCGTGGCCGGTACGGTGACCGCCAACAACGCGGCGGCTGCGAGACACGCCACGGCGTCGATCCACAGGGCGGTACGCGCGCCGAACAATGCGATCACCACTGCACTGATCGCCGGCATCACCAGCAACGCGAACCGGTCGATCCCGGTGAGCACGGCGTTGGCCGACTCCAACGTGACCCGGGCAGCCTTGGCAGCGGCCGGTACGAGGGTCTCCACCGCTGCCCCGGCAACCGAATCCAGTGCGCTCGCCGCGAAGACCAGAACCAGCAACGGCCCGAGTGACAACATGTCCCACTGATCGAGCAAGGGCACCAGGCCGATGGCGACTCCCGCACCGGTGAGGCCTGCCACGGTCGTACGCCTCGCCCCTGACCGGTCGATCGCTGTCCCGGCGAGGAAGCTCACCACCGCGATGCCCAGGCCAGAGCTGGCGACCGCCATTCCAGTCTGAGTGCCGCTGCCGGTGAGTTGGAGGACCAGCCAGGGAAGCGCCACCACGGTCATGGCCCGCCCGAGGCTCGCCACTGCCTTGGCGATCCAGAGCACGGCCAACGGTGCTGCGGTCACGGTCGACTCCCCTCACACGTGATGTGCCGCGATGAGCGGCGGTTTCACGTTCGCAAGGTCGACCGTGGCCGCGCATCCGTGGGAATGCGGAATCCGTAGGTACCGATCCGGTGGCGCCGATTCAGTAGCGCGGGTGCGTATTTCTACCGATGCGATCCGCCGGGCAGCGGATGTGTACTGGTGCCTGCGTCCAACCGGCGCAGTCCACCGCCATCGATGACACGAAGGAGGTGATTTCCATGGCGAAGCCGTCGGTCATCATCATCGAGAAGTGAGTCTCGATGACGCTGCTGGGGCGCGGGCGTGACCCGCGCCCCCAACGACCACCCGGTCTTGCCAGCCGTCGACGCAGGAAGCGTGGCACAACCAGAACGCTTCTAGGTGCCCGTACTCACCGCACTCGGCGCCGCTTCAGGTCTCTTGGCAGGACTGGACAACGCGGCCGGATGCGGCGGCGACACCGCCACCGGCCGCAACCGTCGGGTATCGCCCGGTACGACCGTGGTCGTGCCCGACGCAGCTGGCAGGCCGGCGGTCGGTGGCCCTCGAGCCTCGGGCCGACCAGACCACAGCAGACTGTTGGAGACGAACCATGAAGCGACGCAGCATCCGGAACGACCCGATCGCGCCCACGGCTCGGGAGCGCGGCGTCGTCGTTCCGATCAGAATCCTCGGCAACGCGGTGAGCCCGGCTCCGAGCCCGGCCGACGGCGTCGCCGATTCCGGCGATCTCCCGCTGTGCCCCGGCATCTCGTGACGCTGATCCGGGCACGGTGAGCGCTGTGCCCGGCATGGCGACCGGCCCGGGTCCGTGTGAACGCCACGGCCCCGGGCCGTACCCGGAAAGGCTGAGACCACGATGCGGATAGTGCTGGTCCACATGCCCTGGGCCCCGATCGACATCCCCTCGCTTGCGCTGGGGATCCTGCGCACCGCGGCCGAGCGCGCCGGCCACGAGGTTCAGGTCCGTTACGCCAATGTGGACTGGGTGGACTGGCTCACTGAACGGGCCGACTTCGACCTGGCGGCCTACCACTACTACTCCGACGAGTCGTACTTCAGCGGTGCCGGAGACTGGATCTTCTCCCGTGCCCTCTACCAGCCGGATGAGAAGAACCATGAGCGGTTCATCCGGTTGCTGGCGCGCGACGGGGCCAGCCGCGAGCAGATCGAGCGGACCGTAACGTTGTCCGCACTAG
>CAYTMR010000054.1:0-20604 GCA_964438855.1 uncultured Micromonosporaceae bacterium | reverse complement strand
GAGCAACCAACCACACAGGCCAGCCACCCCGGGGCACTCGTTCAAACTTACCCGGTCAGTTTCGCGCCGTCAACAGCGCACCGCCCGGGCGACCCGACTGTAGCGCGCACCAATAGTTGCGCTAACAAGACCGGATCGATGAGCAGGTCGGGCCGTGGTGGTTCGCTTTCGCTTCCACCAGCGGGCCTCGCGGCCTGCCGGGACACAAAGGTAGCGTACGCCCACCGGGGTGGCAAGCCAGGGTCACGTGTTCTGGCTCACTCGACCCGTTCCACCCCGGCAACGGTGCGTCGGCCACGCCGGAGCACGAGGAACCGTCCATGGATCCACCGCTCCGGCGGGATGGGTGCGTCCGCGTCGGTGACGCGCTCGTTGTTGATGTAGGCGCCGCCCTCGGCCACCGTGCGGCGCGCCTCCCGGGTACCCGCCGTCAACCCGGTGGCCTTGAACAGTTCAGCGACGCTAGGCAGCGGCCCACGGTGTTCGATCAGCCCGGCTTCGGCCAGCGCCGCCCGTAGCGTCGCCGGCGCCAGCTCCTCCAACGCCCCACGCCCGAACAGCGCTTGGCTGGCGGCGATCACCTGCTGAGTCTCCTGCTCGCCGTGGACCAACCGGGTGACCTCCTCAGCCAGCCGGCGCTGGGCAGCCCGGCGAGCCGGCCGCTCCGCCACCTCCTTCTCCAGCGCCTCGATCTCCTCCCGTGGCAGGAAGGTGAAGATCCGCAGCAAGCTCGGTACCTGCGCGTCCTCGACGTTGACGAAGAACTGGTAGAAGGCGTACGGGCTGGTCATGCTCGGATCGAGCCACACCCCACCCGCACCGGTGGACTTGCCGAGCTTACGCCCCTGCGAGTCGGTCACCAGCGGGGTAGCCAGCAGGTGCACCCCCTCACCGGTGACCTTGCGGATCAGCTCGCTGCCAGCGGTGAGGTTGCCCCACTGGTCGCTGCCACCGGCCTGCAAGCGGCAGCCGTAGCGCCGGAACAGCTCGAGGAAATCCATGCCCTGCAGGATCTGGTAGCTGAACTCGGTGTAGCTGATGCCCTCCTCAGAGTTCAGCCGAGCACTCACCGCGTCCTTGGCCAGCATCCGGTTGACGCGGAAGTGCTTGCCCACGTCCCGGAGAAACTCGATAGCCGACAGGTTCGCGGTCCAGTCCAGGTTGTTGACCATGACCGCGGCGTACTCTCCGCTGAAGTCAAGGTACGGCTCGATTTGCGCCCGGATCCGGTCCACCCACTCGGCGACCTGCTCGCGCGCCTGTAGCTGACGTTCGGTGTTGCGCCCGCTCGGATCGCCGATGAGCCCGGTCGCACCGCCGACCAGCGCGATGGGCCGGTTACCGGCGAGCTGTAGCCGACGCAGTGTCAGGATCAACACCAGATTGCCCACGTGCAGGCTAGGCGCGGTCGGGTCGAACCCGCCGTAATACGTGATCGGGCCGCGCGCCAGCTCGGCGCGCAGCGCGTCCAGGTCCGTCGAGAGCGCGATCAGGCCCCGCCACTGCAGGTCGTCGATTACGTGGGTCACGTCTAGGGATTCTCCCCTATGCCTGACTCCGGTTGGTCCCGGCCGGGTAGGGAAAGAGGAACCGGGTGATCGTCGTGGGCACCAGCGGTTGGTCGTACTCGCACTGGCGTGACCGGTTCTATCCGCCCGGGCTACCAGCGGCCGGCTGGTTGGAGTTCTACGCGCAGCGGTTCGCGACCGTCGAGCTCAACGCCTCGTTCTATCGCCTTCCGGACATCGCGACCTTCGCCCGTTGGCGAGAACGCACTCCGCCAGACTTCACCTTCGCGGCCAAACTGAGCCGGTACCTCACTCACGTACGCCGGCTACGTGAACCCGCCGAAGCGGTGGCACGGTTCATGGAGCGCGCGGCCACCCTGGGCGACCGGCTAGGACCGGTCCTGATGCAGTTGCCCCCCACTCTCGTCGCCGATCCGGCGGCATTGGACGCCACGCTGGCGCAGTTCCCACCGGACGTCATGGTCGCGGTGGAGCTTCGGCACCCGTCCTGGTGGACCGACGAGGTGCGGGCACTGCTGGAGAGTCACCGGACAGCGTTGTGCTGGGCTGATCGGCACGGGCGACCGGTCGGTCCGCGCTGGCGCACGAGCGACTTCGGCTACCTGCGTCTGCACGAAGGCGTCGCGACGCCCCGGCCCCGGTACGGCAGAGCGGCCCTGAGGTCCTGACTCCGCCGCGTGAGCGACACCTACGGGGCCGACGCGCCGGTCTACACGTACTTCAACAACGACCCCGGTGGGGCAGCGGTGGCCGACGCCGCTACGTTTGCTGCCCTGTGCCGCCGTCACGGGCTGGCCACGACCCGCACCCCGAGTCCTTCGGAGGCACGTGTGGGCTGAAACCCGGCTCGGCGAGCACGCGACCCCACTGAGTCGCCATCTGGTCGACGCACTCCTGCCAGGACAGTCCAGCCGGTGGATCGAGCACGGCACCGTGCAGCTGCGCCGTGATGCCCTGTACCGCGAGCAGGGCCGTCAGCTCGGGGTGCGTGTCGTTACCGAGTCGACGTAGCTGCTCGGCCAGCGACGCCGCGATCTCTTGCTGCGCGGTGGAGAAACGCGCCAGCAGTTCCGGCCGGCGTGGAGTCTGCGTAAACAGCAGCCGGTGCAACTGCGGCCGACGGGCGTGGGCCGCCGCGAGCGTCTCCAAGAGTTCGCGCAGCAACCTTTCCGGCGATGCCCTGTCGCCACCCAGCTGTGCGAGTCGTGCGACCGTCAGCCGCGTGCTCGCCGCCAGCTCGTGCTCGGCGAGGGCCACCAGCAATGCGTCCTTGTTCGGGAAGTACTGGTACAACGACCCGATCGACACCCCGGCCCGCTCGGCGATCTTGTTGGTGGTGGCGGAGCGGTATCCCTCCCGCTCGAAAACCTGAGCCGCTGCCTCCAGAATGACCGCCACCGTCTCACGAGAGCGCTGTTGACGAGGGACTCTGCGGGCTGCGAGCACGGCGTTCCAATGCGAGTACCGGATTCGGGACAGTTGCTCGACTATTGAAGCACTGGCCACGGCGTCACGCCCGACCGTCCCGAGGAGGGTGCCATCCTGTCTGCCCTTTTGCCCTACGTACTGCGAGTCCTTCCTGGAATGTTGGTGCTCGCCGGGACCTACGTAGCAGCACGCCGCGTCGGTGAGCCATTGCTGCGGGTCACAGTCCTCGTCCTGGGTTTCGTCCTACTTCGCGACGCCATGACTCCGCTCGGTTTCTGGCGCATCGGCGGTGCCTCCGAGGGTGGGCTGCCGTGGGTGCGCTTCACCGACGACGCTTTCCTGCTGGTGGTGCTGGGCGCAGGGACCCTCATCGCCACCGCGTCTCTGCTGTGGCTGGCTCCAGACCTACGCTCTCTCGTCCGGTGGGGACGCCTCACTCCCGTCACGGTGATCCTGGGTATCGGTGGCGGCGCCGTGGCCGCGGCGCCGGTCCTGCTGGCGTCGGCGGGGGTGCCGGTCGCCGATCGGGGCGGTGCGGTCGCCGGGAGTGTGCTACCGGTGCTGCTGTGGTTCGCCATGAGCGGCAACCTCGCCGAGGAGGTGCTGTTTCGTGGCTTCCTGCAAGGCCGCCTGGAGCAGTTGACCGGGGCATCGCGGGCTGCGGTGCTGTCGGCGCTGTTGTTCGCCGCCTGCCACGTCTTCTTGGCGACGACGGTGACGGATGCGGGTTGGCCGCTCCTGCTGTTCACCCTGTTCGAAGGCGTGATCTGCGCCCTACTGCGCGCCACGCGTGGCGTCATCCCGGCAGCGATCGCCCACGGCTTGGCCATCTTTCTCCTCGCCAGTGGCTTGCCGTGAACGCCCGGTGGCTACCAGAGCCCGGCGACACGACCACCGTTTGCGATCGCCACCGTGGCGGCGGGGAACGTGAGGAGATGCAGATCGTCGGCGACGCCGAGATCGGCCTCGATCGCATACGCCGCCTGCGGGTCCGTCAACGGCACCACCGTGATCTTCGACGGATGCGACTGCCACGGGCAGTGAGCCACGACGGCGTCGGCGACGATCACCGCGCTGGGGCGTCCCGGCTCCGGGCAGATGGAGAACTCGCGCAGGAGCGCGCCGTCCAAGGAGAAGACACGGTAGTTACTGTCGATATGGGTGACCACCGACTCCCCTTCAGCGTGGACGCCGATGGGGCTAAGCCAGTCCCCGCTCGCCAGCACCGCGCCTGTGGAGACGTCCAGCAACACGGGCGGCGTGAACTCGGAGTGGTCGGGTTTCGCGTGCCATTCCAGCTTCGCGACGGTGCGGTCAGCGGTGGTCGACAGTCCCACAAACTCCAGTGCCCTCATGGGATCGAAGCCCGGCCTCGGCGCCTCGTACCGAAGTGGTGCGGAGAACCGCCACCGCTCCTGTCCCGTGCGGTCGTCAAGGGCGACCACCACGATATCGACCACCGCCTGCAGGGAGTCGTGGCTGCGGACGCAGACCATGCTCGTCAACACGGCATCGGTTCCGACGGCCTCGTGGCCGACGAACCGGCCGCACGCTGCGGGTGGTGGCTGCCAGTCCCACAGGTGCGAACCGTCAGCCGCGCTGAACCACGCAGGAGGAGCGTCGCCGGAACGGTGGCCGAGCCAGGCGTGGTCGGTCATCTCCCCGGGGACCACATCACCGTCTACCGGCTTCTCGAAAGCGATCTGGCCGGTGACCCCGTCGAGCGCCACCAGCAGTCCACCGGTGGTGTGCGGGTTGCTGCTGTGGAAGGTGACCATGACCCACGCACCGCTCGGGCTGGCGGCGATCCTGCTGGTGTGGGCGCCGATGCGGCGGTAGCGCCAACGTTCCTGCCCCGTGCGGCCGTCCAGAGCGACGACACCGTCGGAGAGGCGGAGCGCGATTCCCGCCCCGGCCGGCACCACGTCGGAAGAATCTATCCGCCATCCGGACGGGGTCTGCCACGTCCACGCCACCTGCCGAGGCGGCGTACTCGGCGCCACCACCTCGACCGGCGCTGCGGTGTGGTGGTCAAGCGGCAGTCGCCCCAGGCCGATCACGGCACCGACCACCAGGAACACCGCCAAGAGCCCCGCCGTGACACCGGCGATCCACGACCAGACCGCGCCCGTGCGCCGGGGCCGCGTCGTCTGGCCACCAGCGATGGTCAACGCCAGGCTGCTCGCCACCGCCAGGGCGGTGGCGCCGGCGAGCAACGGCAGGGTCCGGGTCGGCATACCGCCGCTGACGTCCCGCCACGCCTGCCAACCGGCGTACGCACTGGCCGCCATCGACAAGCCCAGCGCCACCAGCGCCCACCGTCGCGCGGTACTGGTCCGACGCAGCGATGCCACCAGCGCGACGGTGAGGGCGACCGCCACCACGACCGCACCGACGGTGACGGCGGCCGGCACGCTATTGGCTTCGGTGCGCGTGCCCAGTGCCACGCCGCCGCAGGTCATCGCAGCAGCGGCGAGTGTGGCGCCTGCGGAACGCGCGGTGGATGCGCCCGCGCGGGCGACCGGGTCCGGCGCCGAAGTGTCCGATGTCAGCGGCGACGTGAGGTGGGGCATCGCTGCTCCTCGTCGACGAGTTGATCGGTGTTTCTGGCGGTCTACATTAACTCCCGGCGTCCATGGGACGGTTCGATCATGGTGCGGCAGTGCGTCGACGCGGCGTGTATGGGCGGTAAGGGCTCACCGTGGGTTCACCGTCCAACCAGAACCGCCACGGCCGGTCGGCTGCGCCCACCACCCCGACGCGGGGCCCACAGCGGATCGACGTCGGCGACGCTGGCGGCGGGTGCAGGACGACCTCGCCTGTGGGGTCGAGCACGTACGCGCCGTCCGCTCGGCCGTCCAGACCTAGGGTCGTCGCCAGTCGCGCCGGGCCACGGGCCAGGTCCCGGTCTGACCGGGCGGTGGGCCGACGGCGCCGGGCCTGCGCAAGGCCGTCCACCACCTCACCCGCGCGCAGCAGGACCGCAGCCGCCTGCCCCGGTGGAGCACAGACGACGTTGACGCACCAGTGCATGCCGTAGGTGAAGTAGACGTACAGGTGCCCCGGCGGGCCGAACATCACCGCGTTCCGCGGGGTCCGACCACGGTGAGCGTGGGACGCCGGGTCCGCACCCACTCCACCGTACGCCTCCACCTCGGTCAGGCGGACCGTCACCCCACCGGCGCTGACCAATGCCCCAAGTAGGCCTGGCGCGGCTACCTCGGCCGGACCGCCCAGCAGCGCGGCCAACTCCGGCCGAGGTGACGGCCCCGGTACCGCTGTCAGCGGGGCACCACGGACTCAGTGGCCCACTCCCGCCACCCTGCCACCGCGTCGGCGGCGGCCGCGAGCTGCTCGGCGACTGGACCGGGCCCGGTGGAGCCTGGCGTGGTCCGCGCGGCGAGCGCCGTGCGCACCGACAGCACCTGCCGAACCTCCGGGGTGAGGTGAGGGCTCACCTCAGCCAGCTCGTCGTCGCTGACCTCGTGCAAGTCGCATCCACGACGCGCACACAGCGCCACCAGGCGACCGGTGATCTCGTGGGCCTCCCGGAACGGCACTTGTCGGCGGACCAGCCAGTCGGCGACCTCGGTGGCGAGGGTGAACCCGGCCGGCGCCACGGCGGCGAGGCGCTCCGCCCGTACCTGCATGGTAGAGATCATCCCCGTGAGGGCCGGTAGCACCAGTTCCAAGGTGTCGACCGCGTCGAAGACCGGCTCCTTGTCCTCCTGCAGATCGCGGTTGTACGTCAGGGGCAGGCCCTTCAGCATGGTCAGCACGGTGACCAGACCTCCGATGAGCCGGCCTGCCTTGCCCCGGGCGAGCTCCGCGATGTCTGCGTTCTTCTTCTGCGGCATGATCGAGGATCCGGTGGCAAACGCGTCGTCCAGCTCCACCCAACCGAACTCGGGTGAGGTCCACAGCACTAGCTCCTCCCCGAGCCGGGCGAGGTGGACCCCGATGAGCGAGGTCACGAACAGGAACTCGGCGACGAAGTCCCGGTCGGCGACCGCGTCCATGGAGTTAGCGAACGAGGTGGTGAAGCCTAACTCCCGGGAGACCGCCACCGGGTCCAGCGGAAGGCCCGAACCGGCGAGCGCACCGGCTCCGAGTGGGCAGACCGCCGCCCGCGCGTCCCAGTCACGCAGCCGGTCCAGGTCTCGTAGCAACGGCTGCACGTGGGCCAACAACCAGTGACCGAAACTGACAGGTTGGGCGTGCTGCAGATGCGTCATGCCAGGGGCAGGTGTCTCCACGTGTCGACTGGCCTGCCCGATGAGCGCGTCGGCCAGCTCGACCACCCTCGCCGCGACCGCTCGGGCGTGGTCGCGCAGGTAGAGCCGCAGGTCGGTGGCGACCTGGTCGTTACGCGAGCGCCCGGCGCGTAGCTTGCCGCCGAGCGAGCCGAGCCGCTCGAGAAGGCCCCGTTCCAGCGCGGTGTGAACGTCCTCGTCCTCCACTGTGGGGCGGAAGGTGCCCGCAGCGCAGGCGGCTTCCAAGTCGTCGAGGGCCGACAGCATCTTGCCCAGTTCCTCGGCGTCGAGCAGGCCGGCCCGGGCCAGCACCCGGGCGTGGGCGCGGGAGGCGGCCAGGTCGTAGGGTGCCAGCCGCCAATCGAACTGGACACTCACCGAGAGTCGGGCCAGTGCCTCGGCCGGGCCGCCGGCGAACCGGCCGCCCCACAGGCGTACCCCGTTGGTCGTCATTCGGGTCATTCTGCCGTGCGCTCACTGCGGCTGGTGGGGCGGGATGCGTCAGTACCGGCCCACGTCCCGAGCATCTTGATGAGGTCGGCACCGGTGAGCGGTTCTCTGGCCACCACCAGGATGGTGTCGTCCCCAGCGATGGTGCCGACGATCTCTGACAGGCCGGAACGGTCCAGGGCACTGGCCAGGAACTGGGCTGCCCCGGGGGGTGTACGCAGCACCGCGAGGTTGCCGCTGGCGTCGGCGTCGGTGAGCAGCTCCCGCAGCAGTCGGACCAGACGCTGCGGAGCCTCCTCGGCTGGCCGCAGCAACGGCGTCCCGTCCTCGGGTATGACGTACGCGGCGCCGCCAGCGCCCCTGACCTTGACCGCGCGAAGCTCCTCCAGGTCCCGGGACAGAGTGGCCTGGGTTACGGTGATGCCGTCAGCGGCGAGCAATTCGGCCAGCTCGGTCTGGGAGCGCACTGGCCGGCTGCGGATCAGCTCGACAATCCGGGCATGCCGCGCGGTACGGGTCACCGGTCCCGTCACTCGCGTCCCTCCGCCAATAACCAAGCCAGGAGAGCCTTTTGGGCGTGCAGCCGGTTCTCGGCCTGATCGACGATGGCCGAGTGGGGTCCGTCGAAGACCTCGTCGGTGATCTCCTCACCCCGGTGCGCGGGCAGGCAGTGCAGCACGATCGCGTCGGGGGCGTGGGCCAGCAGGGCGTCGTTGACCTGGTACGGGAGGAACGGGGTGCGCCGGTCGCGACCGTCGCCCTCCTGCCCCATCGAGGTCCAGGTGTCGGTCGCCACCACCGCCGCGCCGTCGACCGCCGCGACCGGGTCACGTAGCACCGCCACCGATCCGCCGGTGACCGCCGCGATCTCCGATGCCCGGGCCACCACCGCCGGGTCGGGGTCGAAACCGTCCGGCCCGGCGACCCGCACGTGCATGCCGGCCGTGGCCCCCGCGATCAGGTAGGAGTGGGCCATGTTGTTGGCGGCGTCTCCCAGGTAGGCGAGCACCCGTCCAGTGGTACCGCCGCACCGCTCGCGAACGGTGAGCAGGTCGGCGAGGAGCTGGCAAGGGTGGAAGCCGTCGGTGAGCGCGTTGACCACCGGCACACTCGATGCGGCGGCGATCGCGGCAAGCCGCTCGTCGCCGAAGGTCCGCATGACGATGGCGTCGACGTAGCGGGACAGCACTCTCGCCGCGTCGGCGAGGGTCTCGCCGCGTCCGAAGTGGGTCGTCTGAGTGTCGATCACCACCGGGGTACCGCCGAGCTCGGCGATGCCGACCTCGAACGACACCCGGGTACGCAGACTCGGCTTGTCGAAGATGACCGCGACCGCTCGCGGCCCGGCGAGCGGCCGGTGGGCGTACCGCTCGGTCTTCATGCGGGCGGCGAGGTCGAGCACCGCCGCCTGCTCGGCCGGGTTCAGGTCGTCGTCGCGCAAGAAGTGTCGTACCGTCACGCCGCCGCCTCCACGGACTCGATCGCCGCTGGTAGTGCGGCCAGGAACGCGTCAGCTTGCTCAGTGGTGATGATGAAGGGCGGAGCCAGTCGCACCACGTCTGATTGCACGGGATTGACCAGGAAGCCGGCGTCGACGAGCGCTGCCGCCAGGGCCGCCGCAGCCGGCCGCCGCAGCGTGACGCCCAGCAGCAGGCCGGCTCCGCGGACGCCGCTGATCAACGGATGGTCGAGCGCCTCGATCCCTCGCCGCAGCCGTTCACCCAACCGTTTGACGTGGTCGAGCAGGCCTTCGGCGGCGATGGTGCGCAGCACCGCCAACGCCGCAGCGCAGCTGACCGGGTTGCCGCCGAAGGTGCTGCCGTGGCTGCCCGGCGGCAGCCACGAAACCAGCTCGGGGCGTTGGTCGGTGAAGACCATGCAGGCACCGATCGGCAATCCACCGCCGAGGCCCTTGGCGAGGGTGACGACGTCGGGCGCCACGCCCTCGGCTTGGTGAGCGAACCAGTGGCCCGTGCGCCCGACGCCTGTCTGCACCTCGTCGAGCGCGAGTAAAGCGCCGTGGCGAGCGGTGATCTCACGTGCGGCGGTGAGGTAGCCAGGTGGGGGTACCACCACTCCCGCCTCGCCCTGGATCGGCTCGAGGATGACCATCGCGGTGGCGTCCGTGACCGCTTCGGCCAGCGCATCGACGTCACCGTAGGGCACGTGGACGACCTCGCCGGGCAGCGGGCGGAACGGGTCCGCTTTGGCAGGTTGGCCGGTGAGGGCGAGCGCTCCCATGGTGCGCCCGTGGAATCCGTTGACGGCGGCCACCACCTGGGTGCGGCCGGAACCCCGGCTGAGTTTGAACGCGGCCTCGTTCGCCTCTGCCCCGGAGTTGGCGAAGAAGACTCGGCCAGGGCGTCCGGTGAGCGCGAGCAGGAGTTCGGCGAGTGCGATCGGTGGTTCGGCGGCGTACAGATTGGAGATGTGACCGAGGGTGGAGATCTGCCGAGTAACCGCGGCCACCACCGCGGGATGTCCGTGACCGAGCGCGTTGACGGCCAGGCCCGAGACGAGGTCGACGTACTCGCGTCCGTGTTCGTCCACCACCACCGCGCCGTCGCCGCGGACCAGTGCCAGCGGCGGGGTGCCGTAGTTGTTGAGTAACGCCTGTGGCCACCGGTCGAGCAGGCTCATGCGGCCGCCTCCGAGTCTACGATCATGGTTCCGAATCCTTCCGAGGTGAAGACCTCCAACAGGGTGGAGTGCGCGACTCGACCGTCGACCACGTGAGCGGCGGGGACCCCTCCACGCACCGCCCGTAGACAGGCTTCCATCTTGGGCACCATTCCGGCACTCAGGCGCGGCAGCAGCTCGGTCAGCTCGTCGGCGGACAGCTGCGAGACGAGGCTGTCCTGGTTCGGCCAGTCGATGTAGACGCCTGGTACATCGGTGAGGACCACAAGCTTGCGGGCGCCCAACGCCACGGCGAGCGCGGCCGCTGCCGTATCGGCGTTGACGTTGTACACCACTCCGTCGGTGTCCGGTGCGACCGACGAGATCACCGGAATCCGGCCGGCGGCGATCAGGTCCGACACCGCGGAGATGTCGACCTTCGCCACGTCGCCGACCTGGCCCACGTCGACCGGCTCCCCGTCCACGTACGCTGGGCGGCGTACCGCGGTGAACAGCCCAGCGTCCTCACCGGACAGCCCGACCGCGAACGGGCCGTGCTCGTTGATCAGTCCGACGAGTTCCCGACCGACCTGGCCGACCAGCACCATGCGGACGATGTCCATCGCCTCGGGGGTGGTGACTCGAAGACCGCCGCGGAATTCGCTGGCCACGCCGAGCCGCTTGAGCATCGCGGAGATCTGTGGACCTCCGCCGTGCACCACCACCGGTCGGATACCGGCGTAGCGCAGGAACACCATGTCCGCGGCGAACGCCCGCTGCAGCTCGGGATCCGTCATGGCGTTGCCGCCGTACTTGACGACGATGGTGGCGCCGTGGAAGCGCGCCAGCCACGGCAACGCCTCGATGAGAGTGGCGGCTTTGGCCTGCGCGGCCTGCAGGTCACGGTTGAGGCTGGTCATGTCGAGTATGCCGAATTTTCGTGAACGTAGGCGTGGGAGAGCTCGTTGGTCCAGACGGTGGCCGAGGCCGCGCCGGCGTGCAGGTCGATCTGGATCGTCACGTCGGCACCGGACAGGTCCACTTCTGAGCGGTCGCGGTCGGGTGCGCCGGCCCGGCACACCCGCACTCCGTTGACGGTCACATCGAGTGCGTCCGGGTCGAAGGCGGCGCTGGTGGTGCCGACCGCGGCGAGGATGCGCCCCCAGTTGGGGTCGTTGCCGAACAGAGCGGTCTTGACGAGGTTGTTGCGGGCCACGGCGCGGCCCACCTCTACCGCGTCGTCTTCGGTCGCGGCGCTGCGAACCTCGATACTCACCTGCTTGGTGGCTCCTTCGGCGTCGGCGAGCAGCTGTCGTGTCAGCTCCCGGCAGACGGTGGTGACGGCCGACGCGAGCTGTTCCTGGGTGGGTTCGACGCCGGATGCGCCGCTGGCCAAGAGCAGCACGGTGTCGTTGGTGGACAGGCACCCATCGGAGTCGAGCCGTTCGAAGGTGACCCGGACTGCGTCGCGCAGCACCGCGTCGAGCATGGCGGGGGAAGCGACCGCGTCGGTGGTGAGCACGCAGAGCATGGTGGCGAGGGATGGGGCGAGCATGCCAGCCCCTTTGGCCATGCCGCCAACGCGGAAGGTCTTTCCGTCCGGTCCCACCGCCGCGGTCTGCGTCGTCTTCGGCCGGGTGTCGGTCGTCATGATCGCCTCGGCAGCGGCCTGGCCACCGTCACGGGACAGTCCGGCCACGGCCGTGTCCACGCCCGCGAGAAGCTTGTCCATCGGGAGCCGAACGCCGATCAGTCCGGTGGAGCAGACCCCGATCTCCCCGGCGCCTACGTCGTCGGCGAATGCCCCAGTGGCGGTGAGTCGGCGAGCGACGTGCTCGGCGGTGGCGTGGGCGTCCTGAAAACCTCCGGGACCGGTGCAGGCGTTGGCGCCGCCCGAGTTGAGCACGACGGCGCGCAGCACTCCTCCTGTGAGGACCTGACGGCTCCACCTCACGGGGGCTGCCTGGACCCGGTTGCGGGTGAAGACGCCGGCGGCCGCGGTGAGTGGGCCATCGTTGACCACCAGGGCGACGTCCTTGTCGCCGCTGGCCTTCAGGCCTGCGGCGACGCCAGCGGCTCGGAACCCTTGCGGCACGGTCACGGTCATGGGGCGACTCCATTCGCGGACAGCCCGGCGGTCTCCGCCAGCCCGAGCATCAGGTTGGCGCACTGGATGGCCTGCGCGGCCGCGCCCTTGCCCAGGTTGTCGATGGCGCTGGTGACGATGATCCGACCGGTGTCGACATCCACGGTGGCCTGCAGATGGCAGGAGTTGGAGCCGAGGGTCGCGGCGGTGTGCGGCCACGCGCCTTCGGGCAGAAGGTGCACGAACGGTTCTCCGGCGTACGCCTCGGCGAGGGCGTCGCGCACCGCGGCGGCGTCGACGCTGCGGGTCGGCCGGGCGGTGACGGTGGCGAGGATGCCGCGCGGCATCGGCGCCAGTATCGGGGTGAACGACAGACCTCGCGCTCCGGTCGCCTGTTTGATCTCGGGCACGTGCTGGTGGGCACCGACCCGGTAGGGCGACAGGTCTCCCATCACCTCACTGCCGAGCAGGTGTGGCTTGACCGACCGTCCGGCACCCGAGGTACCGGAGGCAGCGACCACCACCACGTCGTCGGGGTCGGCGAGGCCACGCGCGATGAGCGGGACGAGCGCGAGGATGGTAGCGACGGCGTAGCAGCCGGTGTTGGCCACGCGAGTCGCGGTAGCGATCTGCTCCCGCTGGCCGGGCAGCTCGGGCAGGCCGTAGGTCCAGGTACCGGCGTGAGGACTGCCGTAGTAGCGCTGCCAGGCGGCAGCATCGGCGAGTCGATGATCGGCGCCGAGGTCCACTACCTTGGTGGTGGGCGGCAGCGCGGCCGCGAGCCCTGCGGACTCGCCGTGCGGCAACGCGAGGAAGACCAGGTCGGCCGCGGCCAGGGTGTCGACGTCAGCGGCGGTGAAGGTCAGATCGCCCAACGCCGCCAGATGGGGGTGGACCGAGCGCACTGGGGCTCCTGCCTGTGAGTGTGCGGCAGCAGCGACCAACTCCAGCTCAGGGTGTCCTGCGATCAAGCGCAGCAGTTCACCGCCGGCGTAGCCACTCGCTCCGGCCACCGCTACCCGCGTGCCCATGACGCCTCCCTCATGACTATGCACGGGATATTATCGTCATGCACTACGCAGGACAACCTGACCGTGACGTCTGTCACTAAGCACGGATGACCAGCCGCTTGGATCAGGCAGCCGCTGCGGCCCCTTGGTAGGTGCCGAAGAACCAGCAGTTGCCCTCCGGGTCACGCACACCGCACTCACGGCTGCCGTAGTCGGTGTCTCGAGGGGCGTACAGCGGATCAGCGCCGGCCGCCATCGCGTGGGCGAACACCCCCTCGACGTCGTCGGTGACCACGTAGGTGCGGCCGGCGCCTGGTGTGGGCGACCACTCGGCGGCCTCTCCCGTCCGCACGCTGCCGAGCATGACGGCCCCACCGCCGGGCCAGGACAGTTCGGCGTGGTCGACCCGCTCACCATCGCCATAGACGACTGTCTCCTCAAACCCGAGCCGCGTCAGAAAGCGGATGAGTCCGCGGGCGTCGCGGGCGGCCAACGTGGGCCAGACACGTGGTGCGGCGTTCTCGCTCATGCCGCCGAGTCTGCCGCACGAGTGCGGGTCACCGCTGGGATCGCGCCAGACCCGACCGCGCCCGCGCGGGCAACGCTCGCAGCAGATAGATCCGCGGATGGTGGCCCTTCTGGAAGACCCGCACGACCTGCTCGGTACGCCACTGCGCAGCCGCCTGCGCCAGACACCGCTCCATGATGCGGATCTCATGGGTGAGGACGGCGAACCTGGCCCCGGGCGCAGCCGCGGTCCACGCACGTGCCAGCAACCGCGGGTACAGCGCCTCGTTGGTGGCGTGATCGCCGACGAGGGTGCCCCAGGGCGGGTCGGCCAGCAGCACGTCGAACGGACCGGCTGCCGACCACCGGTCGCTTGCGATGTCTTCCTGCAGCACCATCGCCCGTTCCCGGACACCGGCAGCCCGTAGGTTCGTCTCGGCCGCCGCCACCGCCCGTGGATCACGATCGACCCCTACCGCTCGCCGGGCGCCGGCGACCAGCAGCCGCTCGATGAGCAGGGTGCCGGAGCCACACATGAGGTTGACCACCCGGTCGCTCGGTCGCGGCCGGGTGAGGGCCACCACCGCGGCGGCGACCGTGGCGTTGACCGCGCCGGGCAGGTGCGCCACCCGCCACGGGCGGTCCGACAGCGGACGGATCGTCAGACGTACCAGGACGTCCCAACCCGCCCTGCCGGGGGTACGACGGAAACGCAGCACCACGTCGCCGCGCTCGGCGTCGAACCGGAGCCCGGTGGCGTCGGCGAGCTGGGCGGCGAGACGTCGAAAGGCCACGGAGTGGGCCCCGGCAGCGTCGAAGCGGAACGAGTTGGCACCCGCCACCCGCCGCACAGTCTCCACAATGGTCGGGAGGTACTCGCCGCTGGTCAGCGACCGGGGACGCGGCACCGGGAAGGTCAGCACCGCGAAGACGGCGACCACGGTGCGCAGCTCGGTCAGCCGCCGCCACGGCCCGGCGTACTCGATCCACAGGGAGTCGTTACGGCCCGGAACCGGGCGGGTGGTCAGCCCGAGTCTGCGCCCGACCTCGGCGGTGACCACCTCCGCCAAGCCCGGTAGATGCAGCAACTCGAATCGCCGGGACGCTTCCCGCCGCCGCGCCGTCGCCACGGGGCGAGCCTACCGCCCGATCGTCGCCTCGGCGCGCTCGATAGGCTGACGCAGATAATTCGTTCGGGCAGAAACGGAGTCGAGACGTTGTCGCAGCAGGCCCGCATTGGCGTGATCGGTCTGGCCGTCATGGGCAGCAACCTTGCCCGCAACCTCGCGCGCCACGGCCATCCGGTGGCGCTGTACAACCGCTCCCCCGCCAAGACCAAGGCGCTGGTCGACGAGTACGGCCACGAGGGCACGTTCCTGCCGGCGGAGACACCGGAGCAGTTCGTGGCGTCGCTGGAGCGGCCGCGCCGTATGGTCATCATGGTGAAGGCAGGCGCCCCGACCGACGCGGTCATCGACCAGTTCGCCCCGCTGTTGGAACCCGGTGACGTGATCATCGACGGCGGCAACGCCCACTTCGCCGACACCCGGCGCCGGGAGGCGGCGCTGCGCGAGCGCGGCCTGCACTTCTTCGGCGTCGGCATCTCCGGCGGTGAGGAGGGCGCGCTCAACGGCCCAAGCATCATGCCCGGCGGTTCAGCCGAGGGTTACGCATCGCTGGCTCCGCTGCTGGAGGACATCGCCGCCAAGGTGGACGGCGTGCCGTGCGTCACCCACGTCGGGCCTGACGGCGCCGGCCACTTCGTGAAGATGGTCCACAACGGCATCGAGTACGCCGACATGCAGCTCATCGCCGAGGCGTACGACCTGCTGCGCCACGCCGGTGGGCTGGGGCCGGCGGAGATCGCCGACGTCTTCCGCCGCTGGGACGCCGGCCGACTCAAGTCCTACCTGGTCGAGATTACCGCCGAGGTGCTGGCGCACACCGACGCCGCGACTGGTCGGCCGTTCGTCGACGTGGTGGTCGACCAGGCCGAGCAGAAGGGCACGGGGCGCTGGACCGTCCAGATCGCACTCGACCTCGGGGTGCCGGTCAGCGGCATCGCCGAGGCGGTCTTCGCCCGCTCTCTGTCGGGCCACACCGCCCTGCGGGCAGCGGCGCGTCAGCTGCCGGGCCCGACGCCGACGGCGAGGGCGGTAAAGACCCTGGTCGAGGACGTAGAGCAGGCTCTGTACGCGTCGAAGATCGTCGCGTATGCCCAGGGCTTCCACCAGATCCGGGCCGCCAGCGAGGAGTACGGCTGGGGCATCGACTTGGGTGCGATGGCCACCATCTGGCGGGGTGGTTGCATCATCCGCGCCGAGTTCCTGGACCGCATCCGCGCCGCCTTCGACGCCGACCCGCAACTGCCGACCCTGCTCACGGCGCCCTACTTCGCCGAGGCGTTGGGGGCTGCCCAGGCGGGTTGGCGCCGGGTGGTCACCACCGCCACCGAGATGGGCCTTCCGGTGCCGGGCTTTGCCGCAGCGCTGTCCTACTACGACGCGCTGCGGGCAGAGCGGCTGCCGGCCAGCCTGATCCAGGCGCAGCGGGACTTCTTCGGCGCCCACACCTACCGGCGAGTCGACCGGGACGGGGTGTTCCACACCCTTTGGAGCCAGGACCGCAGCGAGCGTCAGGAATCCTGACGTGGCATGGCGGCGCCCGGCGACTTCACCCTCCGTCCGGCCGGGCCGCGCGACGCCGACTTCCTCACCGACCTGCTGATCGCGGCGGTGAACTGGGAGTCGGGTCGCGCCGGCCGCGGCCGAGCCAACCTGCTCGCACACACCACGGTGGCCCGCTACGTCGCCGGCTGGCCACGCGCCGACGACCTGGGCGTGGTGGCGGTGGACCGACGAGGTGAGCCGATCGGGGCGGCGTGGCTGCGTCACTTCAGCGCCGAGGAGCCCGGCTACGGGTTCGTCTCCCCCGACGTCCCGGAGTTGTCGATCGGGGTGGTCCCCTCGTGGCGGGGTCGCGGGGTGGGTCGCTCCCTGCTGCGTGAGGTGGCGCGAGCGGCTGGTAGGCGCGGCATCGCACGGATCTCGCTCAGCGTCG
Source organism: uncultured Micromonosporaceae bacterium (assembly GCA_964438855.1). Lineage (GTDB taxonomy): Bacteria > Actinomycetota > Actinomycetes > Mycobacteriales > Micromonosporaceae > Natronosporangium. The sequence continues at coordinate 3,662 of CAYTMR010000054.1, read as the reverse complement.
CCCGGCGCACCCCTGCCCGGTGGCTCTACCTGCGGGAGGGCTATGTCACCGTGGCGCGGTCGGAGGACTCCGAGACCATGGTGCGCACCCTCCCTCCCTCCGGCCCGGACGGGACCGAGGGATGGCTGCACGCCCTCGCCGTGGAGTTGGCGGCGATGGCCCAGAACGGTCTGCACTACGCGACCGACCGTTACGACCGCGCCCGCTACGAACGGCTACAAGCGATCTCCGCGGAGATCTTCGCCACCCTCGGCGACGGCGACGTGGACGGCCTGCGGGCTGTACTGGCCACCGATGAGGGCCATGCGACGCCCAAGGTGGACGTCCGCGGTGCCCTGTTCGACGACACCGGGAGGGTGCTGTTGGTCCGCGAGCAGCGCGACGGCGGCTGGACCTTGCCGGGTGGCTGGGCCGACGCGCTGGACACCCCGTCCGCGGCGGTGGAGCGCGAGTTCGCCGAGGAGGCAGGGCTCAGAGTACGGACCACCCGGCTCGTCGCCGTCCACGACGGTTTCCGTCACAACGGCCATCCGCCGGGGCCGTGGCACATCTACAAGCTGCTCTTCCTCGTGGAACGCACCGACGAGGCCGAACCCGTCGCCGGGTTGGACGGGGAGACCAGCGGGGTCGGGTTCTTCGACCTGACCGACCTGCCGCCGCTGTCCACCCGGCGCACCACCGTCGAACAACTCGAACTGCTGTGCGCCCACCGCGCGGACCCGGCCCTGCCCACCACCTTCGACTAGGCCGATGTCCCGGTCACGCCCGGGGTGCGCGTGCCCACAGCGCCGTCGCCTCGCGGGGCGATGCTCACGCCGCGATGGGCCACGGCGTCGCGGCTACCCCCGGCGACGGTCAGCCACCACGGAGTTCCGCCCCGACCCGGGCGGCCGCCTCGGCGACAGCCGCGTCCCGCGCCGCCACCGCTTCCGCCGCCGTCAGGGTCCGATCCGGTGCGCGGAAGGTGAGCTTGTACGCCAGTGACTTGCGCCCCTCACCGAGCTGGGCCCCGGTGTAGACGTCGAACAGCCGCACCGACTCCAACAACTCCCCGGCCCCGGCGACCAGTGCCCGCTCCACCTCGACCGCCGGCACCGAGGCGTCCACCTGCAACGCCACATCGATGAGCGCTGGCGGGAAGGTCGACACCGTCGGGCCTGACACCACCTCCGGCAACGGCACCGCGTCCAGGTTGAGCTCCATGGCGCAGGTGCGCTTTGGCAGCTCCAGCGCCTCGCAGGCACGCGGGTGCAGCTCACCGGCGTGGCCGACCACCTTCCCGTCCACCAGGATCTCGGCGCAGCGCCCCGGGTGCCAAGGCGGCAGCGCACCGGCCCGCACCTCGACCCGCTCGTCCGGCACACGGGCGGCGGCGAGCACGGTCCGGGCAGCCGCTACGGCGTCGGCCCAGTCGGCCTGACGTCCTTGACCCCACCAACCTGTCGGTTCGAACTCACCGGCGAGGACGACGGCCACGTGCCATGGCTGGTCGGGCACGAACGACTCGGCTGTTTCCAGCTCGTCGGCGGGCGGACGGTCGTCCACCCGCATCCGCGGTGGCACCGGTCCGGCGCCGGTGCGAGGGTGGAAGACCAGACCCAGCTCGTAGAGGGCCAGGTCGCGGTGCCCCCGGCCGAGGTTGCGACGCAACGCGGCTAGCAACGGCGGTAGCAGGGTCGTCCGCAGCGCAGGCTCCTCACCCGACAGTGGGTTGGCCAGGCGCACCTGTTGGCGGCGAGGATCGTCGGTGGGCAGGCCGAGCGCGTTCAGCGCGTCCTCTCCGACGAACGGATAGCACAGCGTCTCCACGTACCCGGCCTCAGCCAGGGCTCGCGCCACCGACCTACGACGGCGTTGCCGTGCGGTGAGCCCATTGCCTGGCGGGACCATCGGCAGGATGCTGGGCACCCGGTCGTAGCCGTCCATCCGTGCCACCTCCTCGACCAGGTCAGCCGGGTCGGTGAGGTCGGGCCGCCAGCTAGGCGGGGTCACCACCAGCTCGTCACCGTCGACGTCGACGTCACAGCCCACGTCGGTGAGCAGCCCGCGCACCCGCTCCGGCGAGTAGTCGACACCCGCGGTACGGGAGGGCAGGTCCACGGCGATGCGGATCGACTCCCGTGGTGCGACGAAGTTGAGGTCGAGCACCGTCGGCTCCACCGACCCGCCGCCGTACCGCATCTGGAGGTCGACCGCCCGCTGGAGCGCGATCAACGGCAAAGTCGGGTCCACTCCCCGCTCCCACCGCTTCGAGGCCTCGCTGGGCAGCTTGTGCCGACGGGCGGTACGGGCCACTGTGACGGGATCCCAGTGGGCGGCCTCGTACAGCAGGTTGGTGGTGGTAGCGCGTACCTCGGTGCTTTCACCACCCATGACCGCGGCCAGCGACACCGGTCCGGTGTCGTCGCAGATCACCAGATCCTCGGGATCGAGGTCTCGCGGCACGCCGTCCAGCGTGACCAGCTGCTCCCCCGCTCGTGCCCGGCGCACTACCAGCGGGCCGGACAACCGGTCGAGGTCGAAGGCGTGCATCGGCTGTCCGAGCTCGAGCATCAGGTAGTTGGTGATGTCGACGGGGAGGCTGAGCGACCGGATGCCGGCGATCTCCAGTCGACGGCGCAGCCATCCGGGTGACTCGGCGAGCGGATCGACGCCGCGCACCACCCGGGCGGCGAACCGGTCGCAGCCCACCTGGTCCTCCACTCTGACCGGGTACGGCGCTTCGGTGGTCGCGCCGGCCGGATCGACCATGGTGGCCGGGTCGCGGAAGGGTACGCCCAGTGAGCTCGCCAACTCCCGGGCGATGCCGCGGACCGAGAAGCAGTAACCCCGGTCGGGGGTGATGTTGAGTTCGACGACGACGTCGTCGAGCCCTGTGGCGGGGCGCGCGTCGTCGCCGGGCGATCCGGCGTCGGGCGGCAGCACGAGGGTCCCGGAGTGGTCTTCGCCGATGCCTAGCTCACGGGCGGAACAGATCATGCCATCGGAGACGCGTCCGTAGGTCTTGCGCGCGGAGATGGCGAACCCGCCCGGCAGCACCGCACCCGGCAACGCCACGACCACCAGGTCACCGGCGACGAAGTTGGTGGCACCGCAGATGATGCCCCGCGTCTGGGTTCCGACGTCGACCTGACAGTACCGGATCGGTTTCTTGAAACCCGTCAGCTCTTCGATCTCCTGCACCCGGCCCAGTACCAGCGGACCGCTCACGCTGGCGGCGAGGTCCACGATCTCCTCAACCTCGAGCCCAACCTTCACCAGCGCCGACTCCAACACGCCCGGATCGCTCGGCGCGTCGACGTACTCGCGCAGCCAGGACACCGGAATCCGCATCGTCAGACCTCCATCCCGAACGCGCGAGCGAACCGCACGTCGCCCTCCACCATGTCCCGCATGTCGGTCACCCCGTGCCGGAACATCAACGTCCGCTCGATGCCCATGCCGAAGGCGAATCCAGAATAGACGTCAGGGTCGACTCCGCAGGCGCGAAGCACACGCGGGTTCACCATGCCGCAGCCGCCCCACTCGATCCACCGAGGACCGTCACGGTGCTGCGGAAACCACAGGTCCATCTCGGCCGAGGGCTCGGTGAACGGGAAGTACGACGGGCGGAGCCGGGTCCGCGCGTCTGGTCCGAACATGGCGCGGGCGAAGTGGTCCAG
>CAYTMR010000053.1:0-20724 GCA_964438855.1 uncultured Micromonosporaceae bacterium | reverse complement strand
CCTAGGTGACGACGCCGGACCGACGCCCGAGCACAGGTTTCCACCAGTTCGCCCCGAACGGTACGGATGTTGCGATCACACCCATATTGATCTATGGTTGTCAATGCAATCGCTCGACCTACGTGGCCCTACCGGTAGGCCATGCCCATCCGACACCGCAACGGGAGCATTATGATACACAGGACATTACGGACAGCCGGGTGCGTCGGACTGGCGGCAGCGCTGATCACAGGCATGCTCAGCGCGCCGGCGTTCGCCCAAAGCGTCACCCGCATCACCCTGACCGGCTCGGGTGCGACCAGTAGCGGCGGCGGCAACGTCACCATCTCCGGCAGCGCCGTCACGATCACCGGTCCTGGCACCTACGAGATCACCGGCACCCTCAACAACGGATACGTACGGGTCGACAGCCCGTCGAGCGGCCTGGTGACGCTGATCCTCAACAATGCCTCCATCACCAACTCGTCCAACTCTCCACTTCAAATCGAGGATGCGGACGAGGCGGAGATCGTCCTGGCGCCGGGTTCGACCAACCAGCTCACCGACGGGGCGAACTACGTGTTCCCCGACCCGAGCGTGGACGAACCCAACGCCACGCTGTACAGCCGAGCCGACCTGACGATCAGCGGGAGCGGCTCGCTCAACATCCGGGCCAACTACAACGATGGCATCAACGGCAAGGATGATGTGATCATCAGCTCCGGGAACATCACGATCGACGCCGTCGACGACGGCATCCGGGGCAAGGACCGTCTGACCATCAACGGTGGGACCATCGACATCCGCGCCCGCGGTGACGGCCTGAAGTCCGACAACAAGGACGCGGGCCGCGGCATCATCTCCATCACCAACGGCACGGTGCGCATCAACTCCGGCGACGACGCCATCAGCGCCAAGAACGACGTCGACATCTCCGGTGGCACCATCACGGTGACCGAGTCCTACGAGGGCATCGAGGCGATGCGCGTCCGGATTCGTGGCGGGACCGTGAACGTCAACGCCAGGGACGACGGCATCAACGCCGTCGAAGACGGCCTAGACGAGTTCGCGGTCGCACCGAACGCCTGGATCAACATCGAAGGTGGCACGGTGGTCGTCAACGCCGACGTCGACGGCGTCGACTCCAACGGGACGGTGACCTTCTCCGGCGGTACGACGGTCATCAACGGCCACTCCGGTGGTATGCCCGGCGAGGGCGCGATCGACGCCAACGGCCCGGTCTACTTCAACGGAGGCACGGTCTTCGGCGCTGGCAGCGCAGCGATGGTGCTCCTCTCGACACCGCAAACGGGCGGTCAAGGATGGGCCGCTGCTCAACTAGGCAGCACCCAGAACCCCAACACGATCGTCCACCTGGTCTCCAACGGGCAGGTGCTGGTGTCCTACCGGGCGCCGAAGAGCTTCCGGGAGTTCATCTTCTCCTCCGACCGGATCGTCAACGGGCAGACCTACCAGGTCTATGTCGGTGGAAGCATCAGCGGCACCACCATCGGTGGCATGTCCACGAGCGGCAGCATCGCCGGTGCGACACAAGTGGCGACCGTGACCGCCGGTCAGTACAGCGGTGGCATCGGTTGGCCTCCGCCCGGTGGCGGTTGGCCAGGCTGGCCCCCGCCTGGTGGTGGTTGGCCTCCGCCCGGTGGCGGTTGGCCGCCGCCGCCAACCCAGCCGCCGCCCACGACCAACCCGCCACCTCCGCCACCGGGTGGCTCCGGAGGGTGCACGGCGACCTACACGATCGTCAACGAGTGGCCAGGCGGATTCCAGGGCGAAATCCGAGTCACCGCCGGATCTTCGCCGATCAGCGGTTGGCAGGTGACCTGGACCTTCAACGAAGGCCAGCGGATCGACAACGTGTGGAACGCCACGGTGGTGAACTCGAGCGGCTCGATGGTGACCGCCACCAACGTGGCTCACAACGGCTCACTGCCGGCCGGTGGCAGCACCACCTTCGGGTTCCTCGGTACGTGGAATGGCAGCAACAACGTGCCGAATGTGACCTGCACGGCGAGCTGACCGGGTTCTCTCCAACGGCTGGTGTCGGGGCGGGTGCTCCGACACCAGCCGTCTTGTGTCGCGCGTTCAGTCGCTCGCGCCCAGCGCCGCACGCAGGTGGGCGAAGTTGTCGTCGTCGAACGCGACAAGCCGAATGCGTTCGACCCGGGTCGGGGTGCTCGTCAGCGTCTCCACGGCGATCGTGGCTGCCTCTCGCGGCGGATAGCCGTAGACACCGGTGGAGATGGCTGGGAAGGCGATGGTGCGGACCCCCAAGCTGTCGGCGACCTCAAGACTGCGGCGGTAACACGAGGCGAGTACTTCGGCCTCGCCGTGGCTGCCACCCTTCCAGACCGGACCAACTGTGTGGATCACGTGGCGGACCGGTGGATCGAGATTGAAGGCAGGGGTAGCCTTCGCGTCGCCCGGTTCGCACGGCGCGAGGGCGGCTCCAGCCTCTGCCAGCCGCGGCCCGGCGGCGCGATGGATCGCGCCGTCGACACCTCCCCCATCACGTAACGACGAGTTGGCGGCGTTGACGATCGCGTCCACCTGCTCCGTCGTGATGTCGCCCTTGACGACCTCGATGACAGCCATGCCCCCATGGTCGCAGGCCATGACGGTCCGCGACCTCGCAGACACGCAATTGAAGGACTTGCATGTCAAGTGCGTGGCGAGGGATGCTTCTTCCACTCAGAAACGGCTCACCGCCGGCTTCGTTCATAAGGAGGAGCGCATCGTGAAAAATGCGGTATCGCGGCGTTTAGGCGCAGGACTGGCGGCTCTCGCAGCGACCACCTTCACGCTCGCTGGGCTCGGCTCCGCCACCCCGGCCCAGGCGCAACCACAGGAGAACTGTCTCAACGTCGAGTACGCGATCACGCCATGGTCGGAAACCGAGCACAGCGGCGGCTTCGTCGCCTCCATCACGCTCACCAACGTCTGCGACGATCCCGTCCCCGACTGGACGTTGGCGCTCACCTTGGCACCAGGCCACAGCCTCAGTAGCGGTTGGTCCGCCGACTGGACCGCCACCGGCGATAACGTCATCGCCACCGCCCAAAGCTGGAATCAGGTGATCGCACCTGGCTCCTCGATCATCATCGGCTTCGTTGGCGTCTGGACCGGCTCCTACCAGGACCCGTCCGGGTGCGTCATCAACGCTGCGCCATGCGACGGGACCACGCCCCCGGTCAACGAAGAACCGCCAACCGTGACTCTGACCTATCCCACCAGCACACTAAGCTACGTCGACGGCTGCCCGCTCCTGTTCACTGCAGAGGCGAGCGACCCGGACGGCATCGACCGGGTGGAGTTCTACGTCAACGGGGTACTCGTAGGCACCGCTGACACCGCCCCGTATCGGCTCGAAGTGTCGCGCGCCGCCTTGCCGTCGCGCGCCCCGCCCTTCTACCAGTACACCGCGTTCGCCAGGGCCTACGACGCTGGGACACCTCCCGCGAGTAGCGACTCCGAGCCGACAACCTTCTCTCTCGCGATCGGCGATCCCGCCCCGGGGATCATCATGGCCTGCGGCGGTGGTCCACGTCAGGTGGTCGCCGGGACGTCACAACAGATCCGATTCCTCGTGTCCACCCCCACCGACGAACCAGTGACCTTCACCGTGACCGGTGACCCAGGTATCACCGTCTCCCCCACTGTCGCCGACCCCGCTCGGATCATCGACGTGACGGTGACGGCGGACTCCAGCAGTGCTGGGGCGACCGCCACCCTCACCGCCACCTCCGGTGACCTCCGACCCGAAACCGTCACCATCAACGTGATACCGGCCGCCTGACATCGTCAGGCCACCTCAGCGCCCTGGCCGCTCCACACCACCCCGTGGGGCAACCAGGGCGCTGTCGTTGCTGCTCCGTCTCGTACCGCCATGGGATGAATCAAGGGCTCATCGACGAGTTTTTGCGGCGTGCAGAAGCATGCCGGCCGGCTACCGCGGGCAGGGTTGGTGGGGAGGCAGCGCCGAGGCCGGCACGTTGCGACGTAGCAGAGGAGCAGGACGATGACCGTCATCAGCGTCGACGAAGACCGTGACCAGTTGACACTCACCCTCATCGCCGACTTCCAGGCACCCATCGCGCAGGTGTGGCGGTTGTGGGCGGACCCACGGCGACTCGAGCGTTGGTGGGGCCCGCCCGGCTACCCGGCGACCGTGGTGGCGCACGACCTCACACCCGGTGGTGCCATCAGCTACTACATGACCGGCCCGAACGGTCAGACTCACCACGGCTGGTGGCGCGTCACCGCGGTGGAGGCGCCACGCTTCCTGGAGTTCACCGAAGGGTTCGCCGATCAGTCCGGCGAGCCGATCCCGGACGCACCCTCGACCACCATGCTGGTACGACTGTTCGAACACGACGGCGGCACCCGAATGGAGCTGCGCTCGGCATTCCACTCCCCCGAGGGGATGGAGCGGTTGTTGACGATGGGCATGGCGGAAGGGTTACGAGAAGCGGTCGGCCAGATGGACTCGCTGCTCGTGGTCGGCACCGGCTAGACTGGCCGCAAGATACCTCGCTCCACCAGGTGAGCCGCCACGCCGGCGGCCACGCCGGCCAGTTCATCCTCGCCGGTGTCGTAAGCAGCCGCCAGCAGTGCCAGCTGATGCCGAAGCGGGACGCGCCCATCAGCGCCAGCCACGAGCGAGACGATGAACGGGTCTACCGGCTCGGCCCACCGTAGGCCATGAGACATCACCAACAGCTGCCGGTCTACCGCCCAGCCCTCGTCGCCAAGCGTGGCCTCTTGGCGCAGCTGGAGCCCGTCAGCGGCGACGTAGGCGGTGTCTAGGAGCGTGTCGACATCTTGGACGCGCAGCCAGTCCTGCCGCTCGAACCAGTCGGCGATCCGCTCACCCAGCGGTGGCTCCACCGGTTGGCGAAGCTCCTCCACCCGCACCACCGGATCGGTATGACCGCCTCGCCGGGCGGTGACGATGCCAAATCCAACAGCTTCGATGCGGTTGGCGTCGAACCAGTCCAGCCACTCGTCGCGCCGGGACGGGTCGACCGGCCCCGCGTCAGCCAACCACATGGTCACGTAGGACAGCGGGTCCGTCACTTCTCGCTGGATGGCCCATACGTCACATCCGCTGCTGGCGAACCAGCCGGCGACCCGATCTCGCCAATCCTCTCCCGCCACATGCACCCAGTTGGCCAGATACTGCAGCATCCCGCCCTCGTTCAACAGGCGTGGGGCCAGCGCGGCCACCTCCGCGCTCATCCAGTCGCCAGCGCGGCCCGAGTCCCGATACGTATGCGTGGCCGTGCCCGGTCCTACCACGAACGGCGGGTTGCAGACGACCAGGTCGAACCGTCGCCCGGCGACCGGCTCCGCAAGGTCACCGCACAACAGTTCCCAGGACTGTCCGCTCAGCGCAGCGGTGGTGGCCGCGAACCGCAGCGCCCGTCGGCTCACGTCGGTAGCGGTCACGGCATCGGCATGGGTGGCCAGGTGCAGCGCCTGCACGCCACAGCCGGTCCCAAGGTCGAGCGCCGCACCCACCGGGCGACGCACAGTGGCGCCCGCCAGCGTGGTGGAGGCTCCCCCGACCCCGAGCACATGGTCGGGTGGCAGCGCCTCACCCGGGCGAGCGGCGGCTGGCACGTCCGCCACCACCCACCACTCGTCGCCGTACGGTTCTAGGTCGACCCCACGGCGCAATCCGCCACGGTCCGGGGCGACCAGGCCGGCGGCGAGGGCCTCGTCCAGCGACAGCGGCGCCAACGCAGTCGCGACCGTGTCGGCCGGCTCAGTGTGCCCGCACACGAACAACCGGATCAACGTCGCTAGCGGGTCCCGGTCGGTGGTGACGCGCAACGCGCGTCGATAGTCGCCACGGCTGACCGCCGCCACAGTCTCCGCACCTAACCTGGCGGCGATGCCGGAGGAGGTGAAGGTGGCCCCGATGAGTGCCTGGCGGAGCCGCCGGATGCCGTCGGGAGACAGGAGTGGCTGCGGTTGCTCGGTCACCTCGCCATACTCCCGCAGCCCGGTCCTGGTCCAGCATCGGGTCGGTGCCGGTGCGCCTAGTCGTCAACCCGCTCGAACATCCACGTGACCTCGGCGTCGGGCCGGTCACCGTGGTGCCGCTGTCCCTCGGCGCGCTTCGTCACGGTGAGGGTATCGTCGCCGCACTCGTACCGTGTCTCGGCCCGCTTCGACTCCCCGTCGTGGCTCTCCTCCATGAGACGCTGGAGCTCGTCGACGGGTACCCGATCGATGGGGCGGCTGTCGAAGGGCTCGGTCAACGCGACCGTCAACTCCACATCCTCGACGTCGAGGTTCGACGCCTCCAGGCTGCCGGTGTCTCGGTCCTGCTCGATCGTCGTGATCGTTCCGGTGCCCTGGCCGCGTAGTTCGACGTAACCGCGTACCGCCATGTCACCCTTCTCGCCGGAGAAGGTCAGCCGACGCATCTCGTTGAAGTTGGCGGTCATGGCGCCGTTGTCGGTCACCCTCAGCAGAACCCCGTCACCTCCGGTGAACGTGACGTCTTCCGCGCCCGGGTGAGTGACGGCGACGCCGGTGCTCTCCCACTCGCCTCGGACGCAGTGCGCCACCTCCTCGCCAGCCGGTTGCGCCTGCGCGACGGATGAGGTGGCGCCGCTGAGGATGAGCCCGAGCGTGGCCGCAGCCGACGCCGCGGCCGTCTTGCTTTTCATGATTTCCCCCCGTCGTTCTTGCTCAGGTAGTACCCTGCGACCCCTCGACGTGAAACGCCTACCTGACTAGAGAGTCGGCACCAGCGCGGCGAGAGCACTGACCACGAACGGCGTCATGATCACGAGCCCGCTCTTCAGCTCACCGAAGGTGGTCTGGTCCACTCCCAGTAAGCGCTCCAACGTGGCACGCTCCTGGGCAGCAGCCACCAGCCGCTCGACAGGTACCTCCTCGAGGCACAGGTGCTCCTCGACGAAGAGTGCCGCCCGCCGGCGAAGAGCCGCTGACGCAGGGACGTACATCGTGCCCACCACCAGCGAGGCGACGGCACCGGAGAAGATCACCACGTTTGGTGAGAGTTGCTGTGCCCAGCCGGTGGCAGCACCGTTCACCGCCATCACCAGCACCACCAGCAACCCGAGCTGGTTGAGCAGGCGGGCCGTGTGGCGACGTAGCACCATGAGCAGGTCGAGCTGCGCGCCGGGTGGCCCGGGCAGGCGTTCGCGGCACATACGCTGGACCGCGCCCAGGGTGGCGGCGGCGGGCAGCCCTCCGACCACTGCGATCCCTGCCAGGACGCCCCCTCGCCAGTTGAGCCCGCCGGCGCCTACGAAGTGCGGGGTCGCTGCCATGAGGCCCGCGGCGACCACCACGACCGACATCATGGTGGGCGCCACCTGGTAAAGGCGTAGGGGGTGCCGCGCCACGAGCTCCCGCCATCTGGCCAGGGCGAAGTCGAACGACTCGCCGCTGGCCGCACCGAGCAGCGTGGAGAGCACGACGAACAACACCCAGCGTGTCCCCTCACCACCGTCGGGGTTGGTCACTGCGACCGCTCCGCCTGTCAGCCCACCTAGGAGGGTGGCGAGCAGTCGGATCTCGCCGGGGTGCGGTTGGACGACCCGTCGCCGGACCGCTCGCAGCACTAGTGGCGCCCCACGGGTCACGGTGACGCCAGGATAGGGATCGGCTGACTCAGCCACCCGCTCCATGCCCTCCTTCCACTCTCACCTGGGCGAGATTGCCAGGCTTCATCACCCGACGGCAATCCGCTGTTGGGACGAGTGGTTCGTGCCGAGGGCTCCATCAGGCGGGCGAGCGTGTCACCTGGGACGACCCGCGTTCACCGTTCAACGGGGCGCTGAGGGAGTTCCGCCCGGACACGTTCCTGGTGCGCAACAGCGGGTCGAGCACCATCTACACCGATGTGTCCGGCGACAACGCCTCGCCCCCCGTTCCCTGGATCGATCGAGCAGTACTTCTCGGGCAACCAGTCCAGCTCGTTCTACGTCCGGGGCGCGACCAGGGCTGGGCGTCCAATCCGGCTGACCGTATTCCGCGCGCCCAACTGATCGGTCGAGCGCACCGAGGCCCCATGGGCCCGCGGCACCACCCCGCCGCGGGCCCACCCGCATGGGCGGCGACGACTTGCGCGGCTCGGCACAATCGAGTTATGGCTGTGTGGCAATATGCTCGCTTGGAGTATCGGTCGACCGGCAAGCTCGGCACGGACCGATTCATGGACTGGAGTGCGACCTTCCACCACCCGGGCGGGGTGGAGCGATGGGGGACCGACGAACGTTTCAACGACCTGAAGCACCTCAACCGCGCTGGTGCCGCTGGCTGGCAGGTGTACGACCGCGGGGTGATCACGGTGCCGAACGAACCGCACCGACTCTACGCTGTGACCTACTCGATGCGCCGGATGGTTTCCTAGCCTCACGCGACCCGAGCTGCGACAGGCCCGCCGGCGCACGGCCCGCGGTCGGGCACGCTCGCCGCTGCCGGCCGAGAGTTGTCGGCCTGTCGCGGCTCATGAGTAGAGCACCGAGCGATAGCCCACGACGGCCGCGACCGCCAGCGTGACCAAGGCGACCGCGGGCAGCCACCGATACCGCCGCAGCCGCGGAAGCCAGACGGCGAGGTTCGCCGCGTACAACCCGGCGACGATCGCACTCCAGACGATGGCCACGGGGATGCGGCTATCCGAGCATCCTGCCGGAGCCGGGAGAATCGACGGGCAGATGCCACCAGATCCGCGGGGAGCAGCGAGTCGCCACATCAACACCCCACCAACGACCGTGACCGCAGTGGCCATCACGCCCCAGACCCACGCACGCATGGATCGACAGTAAGCAACCAGTGGCGGTAGCCGCGACACCTCAAGGGAGGAGCCCAACGCGGCGAGCCGCCACCACAGCCTGGGTGCGGGTGTGCGCATCGAGCTTGCGCATCGCCGAGCGCAGATAGCTCTTGACCGTTCCCGGTTCCAGCCCCAGCTCATTGGCGACCTCAGCGTTGGTGTGGCCCAACGCGACGCACGACAGCACATCCAATTCGCGCGGCGACAGGGTCGGCCTCGGTGGCTGGCCCGGAGGGGTCAACGCCGAGGCAAGCGCAGCGCACGCCCGGCGGAGCCGAGAACCGATCTCGTCGTCCGCGGACCGAGCGACCAGGATCCGCAACTCCGCGTACGCCTGACGGACCGCCTCCCGGGAGATCGCCTCGCTGGTGTCCGTCGGTTGCGCGTCAGTCGCGCTCTTGCGAAGGAGGGAGAGCCGCCGGTCCACTTCGTCGCGGACCACTAACTCCTGTTCGAGGTCTCGCGCGGCGGCGATGGCTGCCTGAACCGCCCGGCTACCCAGTGGCACCGGCTCCCGCCGCGCCGCATACACCACGGCTCGCACGGCCCGGCGGACCACGACCGGCACCGCGATCGCCGCCCGTACGCCCGCGTCACGGACCGCCTCGTCGTACTCATGGCTGATCATCTTCGCGTGGTGATAGTCGCGGACTGCCATAGGCTGGCCGATCACCAGCGTCCGGCCACCAAGACCACGACCCGCGTGAATGGTCAGACCCGCCAATAAGCTGCTATTGGTGCCCTGCAACTGACTCAGCCGCAGCCGGCCATCGGTCACCAGTCCGCCGTAGGCGATGGGAGCTCCGGTCGTGCGGTGCAGCGTCACGACCGTGCGGCGTAGCGCATCCTCGGCCTCAGCCTGGTGCATCCGCTGACCTCCGCCTTCTCCACCACCCCCTTTTGGGGGTAGTTGATCTCGGAACGTCTCTGGCATCATACCGGCACCCAAGCCCTAGATAACCCCTTTGACCAGCGCAGATGAATTCACCGGAGGGCATCGACGGGCGGGAGCGAGACGACTCGGCGACCAGAAGGAGGGCCCTAGATGGAGTGGACCCCCGCAGGTGTCATCAGCGGCACGGTCACGCCATTCACCGACACCGGCACCGTCGACTGGGATTCGCTCCACCGACACCTGCACCGTCTGGCCAGCTCAGGAGTGACCGCCATCCTCGTCAACGCCGCCATGGCCGAGGGGGGTCATCTGACCGCCCAGGAGCGCGACGAGGTTCTGTCCTTCGCGGTCCGTGAGGTTGGTGACCGGATACCCGTGGTGGCGACCGTCTACGGGGCCAACACCACCGACGCCGCTGAGCAGGCGCGTCGTGCGGCCCAGCTCGGAGCGCGAGGGCTGCTGGTCTACCCGCACCCGGCTTTCGGCGGTGAGCCTCTCGACCCCGAACTGCCCGTCGCCTACTTCGAAGCACTATGGAGGTCCGCGCAGCTGCCGATGGTGGCGTTTCGCACTCCGGCGGCACTGGCCCCTACCCTCAGCGCGCAGGCCTTGCTGCGACTGAGTGACCTACCCGGCGTCGTCGCGGTGAAGGATTCGACCGGAGATGTCGGGTTCTACACCCACGGCCCGGGAACCGTGTTCCTAGCACCGGACACACCACTGCGGGTGCTCGCCGACTTCGACCCGCTGCTGCTGCGGTTCTTGGAAGCAGGAGTGCCCGGGGCAACGGTCATCTGCTCGGCGGTCGACCCGGAACGGTACGTGGAACTGTTCGAGACCCGTGCCGCGCTCCTTTTCGGGCAGCTCGCCAGCTTTGCACGGGTGATCTACGAGGAACCGTTTCGTGACTTTCGGGCTCGCCTCAAGGAGGCGCTGCGTTACGACGGCATCCTCACCACTTCGTCGGTGCGGCCGCCACTGCGTCCGCTGTCTCGTCACGACCGGGAACGCGTCATCCGCGCTCTGGTCGATAGTCGCGGCTGACCCGGCGACCCCTCTGGCGGCACCACCGGCATACACCGGCACCCCGCCGGATCGCTGTTGAAGGAGGTAACGAGTGACGATAGAGACGACTTCCCGGCCTCGCCACGGCCGACTCTTCGGCCGTGGACTGGCCTCATCCCTGGTTGCGGCGGCTCTAGTCTTAGCCGGCTGTGGCTCTGGCAACTCGAAGGACGACGTCATCACCATCCGGTACACCAGCGTCGGCGCCACCGGATCGGAGATTATGAATCAAACGGAGTGGTTCGCGGAGCAGGTGGAGGAACGCACCGGCGGCAGGGTGAAGTTCGACCTCTTCCTCGATGGCTCCCTAGTGGGAGCGGCGGAGACCCTACCGGCGGTCCTCGACGGACGCGCCGACGCTGGTTACCTCTGCGACTGCTACGCCACCAACGAGTTCCCGGTGTGGAGCCTGTTCAGTATGCCGTTCATGGGCAACAACGCGGAGGCGTTCATGCTCACGGCGATGGAGCTCTACCAGGACGGCGGGCTGCTGACCAAAGAGTTCGAACAGGTCGGTCTGCACGTCAACTGGTTCCACACGATCGGCGCCGGCCTGACCTACATGCGTGAGCCGATCACGAAGGTGGCAGACCTCAAGGGATTGCGCCTCCGCGCGGTGGGAATGACCGCCGAGGCGTTCGCCGCAGCCGGCGCGGAACCCGTCGCGATGGACCCCGGCGAGATCTACGAGTCGGTTCAGCGGGGAGCCGTCGACGGTGTCGGTACCTTCTTCATGCCCACGGCACACGCCTTCGGCATCCACGAGGTAGCTCCCCACGTCGGTGACCCAGGCACGGGCTTCTACGCCAGCGTCGGCTTCGTCATGAACGCCGAGGTGTGGGAGTCGCTGCCCGACGACATCAAAGCCGTCTTCGACGAGGTTTCCGAAGAGCTGATGTCCGGTGTGGCGATCGAGATCTACGAGGAAGCAAGCCAGCAAGCGTGCGATGCCTTCCTCGACGCAGGCGGCAGCATCACCGTGTTCCCACCGCAGGAATGGGAACCTTGGCGAGACGAGGTCCTACCCGGAATGCTCGAAGACTGGACCGACCGGGTCGTGGAGCGCTACGGCATCGACCGCGCCGAGGCGGAACAGTTCTACGAGACGTACACCGAGACGCTGGCCCGGCACACCGCGGCATCAGACCACGTCCCTGACGCTGAGGCGTGCGCGGCACGACAGTAGGTGTGGGTCGTGAACGGGTCCCTCTCACGGCGGTGGATCGGCGGCACCGTCACCGTGGTCCAGACCACCTCCCGAGTCCTCGCCATGCTCGCGGCGCTGATCGTCTTCGCGACGCTGCTGGTGACGGTCGTCGACATCGGGTTGCGCACGACGATCCACCGCCCCATCCCGGGTGTATTCGAGTACAGCGAGGTCGCTCTGGTCGCCCTCGTGTTCTTGGGCGTTCCCTACACCATGCAGGTCGGTGGCCACGTGGCGATCGACTCGCTGACGTCCCGACTACCCGCAGCCTGGCGCCACTACGTGGAGGCCGTCGCCCTGGCGATGACCCTCCCGTTCGTGGTGTGGCTCACCGTCGCCAGCGTCGGTGTGGCGGTGGACTCCTTCCAGTCGGGCGAAGCCAAGTACGGCGTCGTCCAGGCACCGGTCTGGCCAGCGCGAGTGGCCATCGCGGTCGGTTCCGCGCTACTCGCGGCCGAGATCGCCATCACGATCGGCCGGCTGCTTACCGGCCGTCGGGAGCAACCTGACAGTCACTCCACCGAGCTGCTCTGAGAGGGGTCGATCGCCATGGATCCGGTACACGCTGCCCTCATCGCGGTGGGTCTCCTGTTACTGCTGCTGGCGATCCGGGCCCCGGTCGCACTCGGCCTCCTCGTCGCCGGCGCGGTCGGTCTCCTGCTGACCGACGGATTCACCATCGCCGAGATCACCCTGACTCGGCGCTCTCTGGAGGCGGTCGGTCGCTATGTCCTCATCGTCATTCCCTTCTTCCTCGCCATGGGGGTGCTGGTCAAGGAGAGCGGGATCGCGCAGGACCTGTTCGCCGTCGCCCAACGGGTCTTCCGGCGCGTACCGGGCGGACTAGCGGTGGCGACCATCTTCGCCTGCAGCGCCTTCGGCGCGATCTCGGGGTCCAGTGTGGCAACAGTGGCCAGCATCGGCAGGATCGCGATCCGCGAGATGCGGGCGCTCGGCTATCGGGTGTCGGTAGCGGCGGGGGCGGTCGGCGCATCCGGCACCCTCAGCGTCATGATCCCCCCGAGCATCGCCATGGTCCTGTACGGCATCGTCACCGGCGAGTCGATCGGGCGGATGCTCATCGCCGGCATCGTGCCCGGGATCCTCACCGCGGTCAGTTACAGCATCGCCGTGATGGCCCGCGCCGCGCTACGACCGGCTGCCTTCTACGCCACGGCCACGGCCGGCGCGGGTGGATCAGCTGGCGGGAACGTCAGCCTAGACGGCTCGACGAATGGGTCCCCGCGCCAGTTGCCCTATCGCAGCGTGATCGAGACGGCGGTGCTGGTCACCATCGTGATGGGAGGTATCTACACCGGTTTCGTCACCGTCGTGGAGGCCGCCAGCCTCGGCGCGGTGGCAGCCTTGGTGATCTTCCTGCTCCGCCGACATCGTGATGCCGGTGCCCGCCTGCGGCGACTGCGCACCTCCCTGCTGGAGACGACACAGCTCAACGCCATGACGTTCCTGCTGCTGGTCGGTTCAGGCATCTTCTCCTACATGTTGGTCTCGGCCGGCATCCCGCAGGACCTTGCCCGCTTCGTCGCCTCGGTGGACATATCGCCGATGCTCACCGTCATCATCCTGCTGGTGATCTTCATTCCACTAGGGATGTTCCTGGACCCTATCGCCATGCTGCTGATCGCCGTACCACTGACCTATCCCATCGCCGTCACCGAGCTGGGGTTCGACGGGATCTGGTACGGGATCCTCGTGGTGAAGATGACCGAGCTGGCGCTCATCACCCCACCGCTCGGCCTCAACGCCTTCGTCATCGCGGGCGTCTCCGAAGACGTCACCGTCGAAGATACGTTCGCCGGTTCACTGTGGTACGTGCCGGTGGACTTCGCGGTCATCGTGCTGTTGTTCGCGTTCCCCGGCATCGTCACGTGGCTTCCCAACCTGATGATGTGAAACCCGTAGTCTCAAGGAGAAAGGCGCATTCATGCCGGTCATGACACAGGTGAAGACTCCGGGCGTCGTCGGCATCTCGACCTATGTCGACTACGCGTACCACCTTGAGATGCAGCGCACCGCAAGGGCAGCAGCTGGCACGGACGGCCCGATCAACCAACTTCGGGTCGTCACCGTCACGCTCGACTTCCACCTCCTCATCGACAACCTGATGGCCGGACGAATAGCCGACGCCGAGGAGCAGGTCGCGGCCGCGGCGACTGCGCTCGCAGCCGCCGGTGCCGACTTCCTCGTCGTCACCTCGGGGACCACCAGCACGCTCACTGACCGGGCCCGCGAACGCGTCGAGGTGGAGTTCCTCGACCTCGCAGAGGCGGCATGGTGGCGGGTCGGAGAGGCGCGCAGAGTTGGCCTCCTCTCCACCCGGCGAGCTGCAGCGGGAGGGATCTTCCAGGCCGCTGCCGAGGCCCGGGGAGCGACACTCCTCCTTCCTCGCCCCGGGACTGCCGCCCAACTCGATGAGATGATCTTCGACGAGTTGGTCTACGGCACCGTCTCCCCCGCGGCCATCCAGCTACTTCGGGATGCGGTGGCGGAGCTGGCTGAGGAGGGCGCGGAAACCGTAATTCTGGGGAACACCGACATGACCCTCGCCGCGGGTGCCCTCACCGACCTTCCCGTACCGATCGTCGACTCAGCGCTCGCGCATGCACAGGCCGGCGCGTACGCCGCGCTCGGCAAACCGATCAATGGACCGCACGGTCAAGGCTAATCCTGGGCCACCTGCCAGCCGTTGGTGACGAGCAGCAACGCCTGTTCCACGTCGACCTTCACCGCGGTGGCGTCGGTATAGTCACAGGCCAGCTCGGTCCACTCCGGCGTCACCCCGCCCTGATCGACCGGGGCCCACGTGAAGGACGACGTGGGCCACCGATCGGGTCACGTCCTCCACAGAGAGTGGCCACTGACGTCACCATCGAGATCCTCCGGTGCGCCCCTCCGCTACGCGAACATCTCGTCGTTTATCTGCGTCGTCGGCTCCAGCGACCGCAGGTGGGGTAACACTTCTCGGCCGAGCCGGCGGATCGCCGCGATGGTCTCGTCAGCGCTCATCGTCGGCCACTGGGGACGCATGAGCAGCGGATCGACCGGTAGGTTGGTCACGATATCGACCAGCCGCTCAGTCACTGACTCGGGAGTGCCCACCACCACGTGGTCTGCGACGGAGTCGAAGAAGTTGGAGACAAGGTCACGCCCCGCCAAGACATCGTTCCCACGCTCGCTATACGTGACATACCTGGATTGAGCTACGCGAACGTACTCGTCGATCGCCTGCTGTTCGGTGTCGGCGACGAGAACCTCACGCCGTAGCGGCTGAGGCCCGAAAGGCTTGCCCCGCTGAGCGAACTCATCTTTGACGATGCGGTAACGAGACGCCACTTCAGCCAGCGACGCCTTCGGGGGGCACGCATAGGCGTCACCCAAGCGACCGGCGCGCCGGACACCTGGCTCGGCGTTGCCACCGATCCAGATCGGTGGGTGCGGTTCCTGCACCGGCCGGATGTGAGGCTTGGCTCCCTCCAATTGCCAGAAGCGGCCCTGGAAGGTCACCTCATCCTCGGTCCACAGGCGCTTCATGAGGACCAGCGCCTCGTCCAGCCTCGGGCCTCGCTGGCGGTAAGGAACCCCAAGCCAGTCGAACTCCTCCCGCCGGTACCCCAACCCGACACCGAATATCAAGCGCCCTTCCGTCACCACGTCGAGAGTCGCGATCTCCTCCGCGAGCATCACGGGGTGGTACAGCGGCCCGGCGATGATTTGAGTGACCAGGCGCGTGGTCGGCGCGACGTGTGCCGCGAGACGTGCCAGCGTAGGCACGGGTTGCAGCCAGCGGAGGTCGCCATAAAGGAAGTGCTGGCCAATCAAGATGTAACTGAATCCGTTCTCCTCCGCCTCCGCGACGATCCGTAATATGTCGCGGAACTGCTGCGCTGGTGTGGTGGACGTCGGCACATCACTCAATAGAATCCCTGCCTGGACCACGGCTCATCCTCCTCGATCCGTCAGCGGTCATCGGGCTGCTTGGGCGGAGCGCCTGCCCACCGCGTGCCGACACGGTGCGCGAACCGCCACCGACCGTCTTCCACCCGCAGGACATCGTCGAAACGTCCCACGCTCGCAATCGAAACCGTGCCGTCCGGGTTCTTCCGTACCGTCATCCAGTCAGAGGTGGCCCGAGCTTCGTCACCATTCACTTCGATGGAAGAGCCAAGCACCAAGTGCCGCAGGTCTTCAATGCGCTCGAACGCCTTGCTCATGAACGCGCGCAGCTGTTCGCTACCGCGGTGCGCCCTTCCGTTGATTTCGTGAATGCCATCTCGGGTGTAGAGGCTGACCCAGCCGTCCAAGTCGCGGTCGTCGATCGTCTGACCGTAACGAACGATCGTTCGACGAATCTCATCTGCCGCACTCACCGAAACCTCCTTGGATCTCGCTATGGTTCGTCATGAAGACCAGCGGGGTTCGCGCCGTTCGAGAAACGCCCGTTTGCCCTCTGCGGCATCCGGCGACGACAGGACCGTGCGGGTAGCGTCATCGGTGGTCAGCCAACCCAGATGGTCGTTCAGCGCAAGGTTGGTGTGCAGGGCGCGTAGCGTCGCCCGGACGGCGACCGGAGAGTTGCGGACGATGCGTCGCGCCATCTCGACAGCGGCATCGCGTGCCTCTCCGGCAGGGACGACACGGTTGACGATTCCCAGCGCCGCGGCGCGCGCAGCGTCGATGGGGTCACCCGTAAGCAGCAACTCCGCCGCGATCACTGGTGGCATCACCCGCGGTCCGCGGAAGAGCGCACCGCAGGTGGCTACCACGCCGCGGGTGACCTCGGGCAACCCGAACGTTGCCGTCTCCGCGGCGACGACGAGGTCGCAAGCAAGGACGATCTCGAAACCTCCTCCCACCGCTGGGCCCTCTACCGCGGCGATGAGAGGAGTGACGCGCACACGTCGGGCGATACCGTAGGGACCGCCGCGGGCAGTGGGACCACCGCTACCCGCGGCGAGGTCGGTTCCCGAGCAAAAGGCGGGGCCGGCACCGGTCAGAACAATTGCGTGGACACTCGGATCGTCGTCGAGGTTGTTGAGTGCGTCGTCAAGCTGGGCGGTCATCTCCGGGTTCATCGCGTTGCGCTTCTCCGGGCGGTCCAGCGTGACGATCCCGATCTGGTCTTCCCGCTCAATCCTGACGGGCACGGTTCGTAACCTCTCCAAGCTTCCGGAAGTTCCAGCTCACAATCTTCGATATGTCGACCGTGATCCACGCGTGTCGACCGTCGTAACGCAGCGTCTCCCGCTTCTGATACTTCCGCGCATAGGCGGCCTCGACTGGAACAAGTTCGGGGACATGCATCTCGCCGACACGTGGCACCTCACCGACGATACGAGCGCGCCCGGTGATCTCCACCCCGCGCAACTCGTTGTACTCGACCCCGTCGTCGACGACGATCGCTATTCGCGGATCACGTTGCAAGTCGGTGAACCGCTGGCTCGACGTGATGGAGTACAACCAGATACTGCCCCCATGCCACAGAAACCACAGGGGCGAAACGTGCGGTCCCCGGGCATTGACTGTGGCGACCCGGCACGTGCGCGCTGAGCTGAGGAAAGCATCACGTTCCTCTTCCGTCAGGGCAATACGGCGCCCTCGTCGTTGCGCTTTCATGATTCCTCCTCAAGACTCGCCGCCGCCGCCATGCTGCGACGCCCGTTCAGAACTGTTTGTGATGATTCCCCGCGTGGCGAGGTCGTCGATCGCCTCCACTTCGAGTCCAGCGAGTTCCGCCAGCACTTCCCGAGTGTGGCAACCGACGGAAGGAACTCCCTCGTAGCGAGGTCCATCGCTCCCGGAAATCCGCAGGATTGGCCCAGGCACCTGGGCCTTCCCGAGTACGGTCCCGACTAGGTCGACCAGCGTCCGGTCTTGAAAATGCGGATCTTGGACGATATCGCGGGCATCGTTGACCGGCGCGGCCACCACCTCGTGTCGTTCCAAGATCTCCAATGCCTTCGCCCGTGGCATGCTGGCGACCCAGTCGGTGACCATCTGCTGGAGCTCTTCGTTGTTGGCCATCCTCGCCTCGTTCGTGGAGAAACGAGGATCTGTCTTCAGTTCTGGGCGCCCCATCGCATCGAAGAATCGCATAGCGATGGTCTGACTGGAGGCCGCGATGGATAGCCACGCACCGTCTGCTGCCTGGTAGATGCCGCGCGGCGAGGTCGAGGCCGATGCGTTGCCTCGACGCTGCATGATTCGACCGGTGGCGGTGAAGTTCAGGATCGTGTCGCCCAAGATGAACATCAACGGCTCGTAGAGCGCGACATCGACATGACCGCCAACACCGGTCTGCTCACGTCGATACAGCGCCATCACGGTGCCGAAAGCAGCGGAGATGCCCGCGATGGAGTCGGCGAAGCCGAACGGTGGGGCAGTAGGTGGTGTGTCCGGCCAGCCGTTGAGGAACGCGAAGCCACTAAGGGTCTCCGCTACGGTGCCGAACCCCGGCCGTTGCCGGTACGGACCTGTCTGTCCGAAGCCGCTGACAGACGTCAGCACGAGTCGTGGGTTGATCTTGCTGAGCTCGTCGAAACCGAGGCCCCACTCCGCCATCCGCCCTGGGCGGAACGACTCGATGACCACGTCGCACTTGGCGATCAGTGACCGCACCACGTCTCGCCCTTCGGCTTGCCGCAGGTCTAGGCCGACCGAGCGCTTGCCAGCGTTGAGCCTCGCGAATCCAATCGCCAGCCCTTCGTGCTGAGGTTGCCACTGACGGGCGTAGTCGCCGACTACCGGATCCTCGACCTTGATGACGTCAGCGCCGAAGTCACGTAGCATCCGCCCGGCCGTCGGTGCGGCGTACATCGTTCCCAGCTCGAGGACACGAACGCCTCTGAGCGGTTGAGCCGCTGCCGAAGGTGTCGCCTCCACTGCTGTGTCATCCTCCCTCTCGCTGCGACCTTGCCGAGCGTTGCTCAACGGCCGGTCCACACTGGTTCGCGCTTTTCGATGAACGCACGAGCGCCTTCTTTGGCATCCTCGGACTCGCGAACCGGTTGCACCAACTCGTGTTGACGACGGAACTTCTCCGCCAATGGCCAGTCGACGGAACTCACCATGACCTGCTTCGACACGGCCAGGGCGAGTGGGGCGTTGCGCGCCACCTGTTCGGCCAACTCGACTGCTTTCTCCAGCGCCTGACCCGGTTCCACGATGTGGTTGACAAGGTGTAGTTCGTCAGCTTCCGTCGCTGACATCCTTCGCCCTGTGAGCACGAGCTCCATGGCCTTGTGATACGGGATGCGGTACTGCAACCGCAGCAAGCCGCCAGCATTGGCCGTCAGTCCCCGAGCGACCTCCGGCAAACCGAACGTAGCCGTGCGGGAGGCGACGATCAGGTCACACGCCAGCACGATCTCGAACCCGCCCGCCAACGCATAGCCCTCGACAGCGGCGATCAACGGCTTGCGCGGAGGCTGCTCAACCAGGCCCGCGAACCCTCGCCCTGGCACGATGGGAAGTTCCCCACGGGCGAATCCTTTGAGGTCCATCCCTGCGCAGAAGGTACCGCCGGCACCGGTAAGCACTGCTACCGAAAGGTCGTCGCGGGCGTCGAACATCTCCAGTGCCCTGGCGATTTCGGTAGCCAGTTGCAGGGACACGGCGTTACGCACGTGAGGGCGGTTCATGGTCAGGATGAGGATCCTGCCCCGCTCCTCCACCAACAGCTGTGACTCTGAGTTACTCATCGTGGGGCCATCCGCATCGCGCCATCGAGCCGAATGGTCTCGCCGTTGAGCATGGGGTTGTCGACGATATGCTCCGCCAACCGCGCATACTCGTCCGGAACACCGAGTCGACTGGGGTTGGGAATCGCACCGGCGAGGGACGCGCGCACCTCTGGAGAAAGGCGCGCGAGGATCGGGGTGTCGAACAGACCCGGTGCGATGGTGACCACTCGGATCCGCTTCGATGCGAGATCACGCGCCGCCACGAGTGTCATACCGACGACGCCCGCCTTCGCCGACGCATACGGAATCTGTCCGATCTGCCCCTCCCACGCGGCGATCGACGCTGTGAGAACGCATACGCCGCGCTCTTCCTCAAGAAGGTCGTTACGAGCCATCCGTGCGGCTGCTAGGCGGAGTACGTTGAACGTACCGATCAGGTTGATACGCACGATCAGCTCGTACTTCTCCAACGACCCCGGGCTGCCGTCACGCTCGACCAGACGAACCGGCCCACCTCGCCCAGCACAGTGGACCAAGACCCGCAGCGGACCTGACCGTTCGGCCTCGTCAAGCGCAGCTTCGACAGCTGCTGGGTCGGTCACATCGGCTGGCGCGAATACGCCGCCGATGTCCTCGGCGACCGCCTTGCCGTTGGAATCGGGAAGGTCGAGGATAACGACCCTCGCGCCTCGGCGAGCGAGGCGACGCGCGGTCGCTGCCCCAAGCCCCGACGCCCCTCCCGTGACGAGAACCGACGCTCCGTCGATGTTCACACGTACTCCTTCGGACCTAGAGTCGTTCGATGATGGTGGCGTTGGCCATACCGCCGGCTTCACACATCAGTTGCAGGCCATAGCGCTGATCGTTGTCTTCCAGCGCGTGAAGCATGGTGGTCATGATGCGAGCTCCGGAGGCCCCGAGCGGGTGACCGAGCGCGATCGCGCCACCCCTCGGGTTCACCTTGGCCACGTCGACGTCGAACTCCGCTAGCCAGGCCAGTGGCACCGGCGCGAATGCCTCATTGATCTCGATATGATCG
>CAYTMR010000052.1:0-21790 GCA_964438855.1 uncultured Micromonosporaceae bacterium | reverse complement strand
CTGCGCTTGCTGCCCCCGGGCTTCTCGTGCGTGACCACCATCACCATGGCGTTCCTGCACAACCAGCACTACGTCCACTACGTGCCGGTGGAGTACGCCAAGCGGTCCGGCACCTCGAAGTTCCGTTTCATCCGGGATGCCTACCGCTACATCTTGCAGGTACTGCGGATGGTCATGTACTTCAATCCGCTGAAGGTGCTGATGCCGCTGGCG
Source organism: uncultured Micromonosporaceae bacterium (assembly GCA_964438855.1). Classification (GTDB taxonomy): domain Bacteria; phylum Actinomycetota; class Actinomycetes; order Mycobacteriales; family Micromonosporaceae; genus Natronosporangium. The sequence continues at coordinate 21,577 of CAYTMR010000052.1, read as the reverse complement.
CTGTGGTTGCTGGCGATCGGTGGGGTCAAGGTCATCTACGACGTGGTCACCAACCCGGTCCGGGTGGCGATCAACACACTCTTGCTGATCTTGACCGGCTTGATCATCGCTTCGATGGCGTTGCTGGCCGACCTGATCGTCCGCTCGCGAGGCGACTGAGTGGCTCCCGTAGCCTCACAATGACTGGACTGACCACTGAGGACCTTTTATGACCGTGACTCCCCCGGCCGAGACGCCGGACGTCGTCATCGGCAACCACACGCAGAAGTACACCGCCAAGAACCCGGCGATCCGGTGGCTGACCGCCCGGTGGGTGGACCGGCTACGAGGCGTGCTGGACCAGATCGCCGCCGACCCGGCCGGTGCGGGCGGCACGGCGCTGGAGGTGGGCTGCGGCGAGGGGGTGATCGCCCAGGAGCTCACCGCCCGCTGGCCTTCGGTGACCGCGCTCGACCTGCCCGACGCCGGGCTGCGAGCGCACTGGCGTGAACGCCCTGGCCCCCGGTACCTGCACGCCGACGCGCACCGGCTGCCGTTTCGGGACAACCAGTTCGACGTGGTGGTCGCGGCCGAGGTGCTGGAGCACCTGCCCGACCCGGAGCGCGGGCTGGCTGAGATCGCCCGGGTGGGTCGGCGCCACGTGGTGCTCTCGGTCCCCCGTGAGCCGATCTTCCGCACCTGCAATCTGCTGGCCGGACGCTACGTCCGCGATCTCGGCAACACCCCTGGCCATCTGAACCACTGGTCCACCCGGTCGTTCGTGCGGTTCGTCGGCACCGTCGCTGACGTGCGCACGGTCACCAAACCGTTCCCTTGGACCGTGGTATGGGCGACCCTGCGCACGTGACCGCCGCGGCGAGCGCCGCCCCTGCCCCAGAGCCGGACGTGGCCGCGCGCCGCGGCCGCGGCTCTCGACTGCGCCGCGGCGTGGAGGCGCTGGTCGTCGCGGCGTTCGTCGGGTTCATCGGCTGGGCCGTGGCCCGACAGTGGCCCCGGGTAGCCGAGGTGATCGGCGAGCTGACCCCGACGTCGGTGCTGCTGTCGGGGATCACCGCCGCCGCTGGGATCTGGTTCAGCTTCCTGTGCTGGCGGGCGATCCTCGCCGACCTCGGCAGCCGGGTCCCCACGACCGCCGGAATGCGGATCTTCTTCGTCGGCCAGGTCGGCAAGTACGTACCCGGCAAGGTGTGGCCGATCCTCACCCAGGTCCGGCTTGGACGCGACTACCAGGTGCCGGGTCGGGCGTCCGCCGCGGCCGCGTTCATCTTCATGCTCATGGTGCTGGGCACCGGCCTGCTGGTGGCGGTCTGCACCTTGCCGGTGCTGGGCGCGGGGGCGTTCGGGCGGTACTGGTGGGCGCTGCTGGCGCTGCCGCTGTCGGCGGTGGCGCTGTGGCCGCCGGTGCTCAACCGCGGCCTGGCGTTGGTGATGCGGCTGACGGGGCGTGACCCGATGCCGCGCCCGCTCACCGCCGCGGGCATCGGCCAGGCGGTCGGCTGGGCGGTGGTGATGTGGCTGCTGTTCGGCGTCCACCTGTACGCGCTGCTGTATGGCCTCGACGTGGACGCGCCCCACCTCCTGCTGCGCTCGGTGGGCGCGTACGCGGGCTCGTGGGCGATCGGTTTTCTGCTCCTCGTCGCTCCGGCCGGGGTGGGGCCGCGGGAGGTGGCGCTGGTGCTGCTGCTCGCTGGCACGACCGAGCAGCCGGTGGCGTTGGTGGCGGTGGTGGTGTCCCGGCTGCTGATGACCGTCGGTGACCTGCTGTGGCCGGTGGTCGGGGTGGTCTTGGAGCGGCGTCGACGTCGCCGCGCCGCCGACGGGTCAGCCGGCGCTGGCCGGGTTGGCGACTGACTCGGCCGTTCGCGGGGCGGGTACGGCTGGCGTGGCGCGGCGGAACCACGGCGCCGCGATGAGCATCAGCAGTGCGGCCAGCACGGTGGGCCCCAGCGCCCGCTGGGCGGACAGGAACCGGCCGAGCAGGAAGTCCACGATGACCAGACCGTGCGGGCACCAGATGAAGACGCTGTAGGCCAGCGGAGACTGCCGGTACCAGACGCCGGCCACCAACGCCGCCATGATCACGACGAAGGTCGCGATCATGATGCCTTGACCGGCCCACCCAATGTCGTAGTCGTGGTAATCGATCCGGTACTCGTCGCGGAGGATCGCCACGAACGTGGCCCACCAGCCGTGGAACGGCGCGGCGAAGACCTGCTCCGGCGCCCGGGCGCTCGGCGTCATCGCCACCGTCACGTACAGCCACCAGGCGCCGAACGCCACCGCGCCGGGTGCGGTGACCGCCAACGCCTGCCGCCACCAGCGCTCGCCGCGGAGGATGGCGTGGACGGCGATCCAGGCGGTGACCGCCGCCGCGAAGCCGAGGTAGGTCTCCTTGGTCAGACCGGCGCCGGCGAACGCCAGCCCAGCCAACAGGTAGCGGCGGTCGAGCGCCATCGTCATGCCCGCCGCGACCAGCGACAGTCCGAGCGGCTCGGCGGTCCCGTACAGCACGCCGACCACCACGCCGGGGATGACCACGAACAGCGCCCCCCACCAGCGGGAGCGTCCGAAGGCGGTGGCGATCCGCGCGAGGGCGGCGCAGCCCAACCCGACCGCGAGCACCTGAACGATCAGGAGGGCTACCGGGATGGCCCCGGGTTGCCCGGCGGCGAGCAGCCAGCCGAGCATGCCGAGCAGGGGCCGCTGGGCCCGGTACTGGGGCGCGTCGAACGTGTCGGTGATGTCGCTGCGCAGCAGCAGCGGGTCGTGGGCGAGCGCGAGGAACCATTGGCCGTCGTATCCGACGCCGCGGTAGACGAACGGGATCTCGACGTCGTACGCGGCGAGCGCCTCGACGAGTCCCCACTCGCTGCCGACCACGAACGGGCGGGTGGGGTGGAAGTCCTGCGGCAATCCGATCCGGTCGCCGATCAGCACCGCAGCGATGAGCATGCCCAGCAGCGCGACCGGGAGCGCGGCCCGCCACGACGCCTGGAGCCGCACCTCTACCCGGGCCGCCTGCGGTGCTTCGTGGAACCAGCGCAGAAGACTCGCCACCCGCGCCTTGGCGCGGCCACCGCCGCCCACCTGACCACCCTCCCGTCCCCGCCGGTCCGGCCCACCTGCCGGCAGTACGCTATCGCGAACCGGCTGGTTGGCCAATGCACCAGAGCAGTCACTTCGATCAGTTCGACCGCTTGTCCACCAGCGACGACTGGGGGGTGGATGCTCACCTCATCAATTGGTAGGACGTGCGGGACTAGACGATCACGCCTACCCGGGCGAGGCGCATCTGGGCAGTCGAGCCTGGCCGCAGTGACATGATGAGATCATAAGCATCGGCCGATGCCAGGTCACCGAGCGTGACCGGCCGGAAGTGGCTGCGGCGACCGGGCCGCAGCACGAACGTGGCCGGCGACTTCGACGGGCGGCTCACCGCGGGGTCCCACGTCCACCGCCCGACCCGTCGCTTGCCGGCGTACGCGTCGACGTGCACCTTGACCACGTTGTCGAGCCCGTCCACGGCGAGCTTGAGCCGCACCCCGTGGGACCCGGTGGCCGGCAGGCGTAGGCGTAGTCCCGCGTGTGACACGCTGCGGACCTTCCTCTTCGCGGTGGCCTCGAGGACCACCTCGTCGTCGACGTGGGCGAGGTGGCGGCGGGCGAGCCCTTGGTTGTGTGGGCTCAGACCGATTCGGGAGTCGTCGAGGGGAAGGTTGTGCACGGCGCGGGGCGCTCCCTGGTGGGTGACGGTGGCGGCCTGCCCGGCCAGCTCGTTGGCGCGAGCCGCCCGGGCACTGGGCGCCGGGTCGGCAGAGGCGAGGACGAACACCCAGGTGCTGTCGACCACCTCCACGGCGTGCGGGTACAGGCCGCTGCCGGTGACCATGTCCCGGATCCGGGTGGTGTCGAAGATCGCTAGGTGGCCCCAGACGTCCTCCAGCCGCCCGTGCAGCGGTACTGAGATCAACAGTTCGGTGTTGGTCGGCAGGGCCGCGGCGAGGGTCTTGAGTGCCCGCTCCGGGTCGGGGACGTGTTCGATGACTTCGCAGCAGACGACCAGGTCGGTGCGGAACCCGGCGACCATGCTGTAGCTGAGGTCGTACAGGTCGCACAGGCCGAGGGTGGCACGGTCGGCGAGCCCGTTGAGCTCGAGCAGCTCCCGCGTCGCCTCGATGTTGGAGGCGACCACGTCGATGCCTTGGTAGGCGGAGGCTTGACCGTCCCGCAGCAGCAGGCCGGCGAGGTAGCCACGGCCTGGCCCGATCTCGAGGACACGGTCACCGGGAAGGACATAGTCGAGTGTGCGGCGGAACCGGGCCTGGACCGATGGCTGCACGTACATCTTTCGGTCGTAGGCGCCGACCTTGTCGCCGGTGATGAGCGGCGTGAGGGTGGCGGCGGCGCGGGCGCGGACCGCTTCCCACCGCCCGGCGAGCAGTTTGCGTGCTCGGGCGGAGTCGAGTTGGCCTAGTACGTCGACGAGGTCCCAGCCGGCTTGGACCAGAAACCGTTCCCGCGAAACGCCGTCAACCATGTTCGTCCTCACCGTGGAGCGCCAACTCGCCATATGACTCGTAACCGCATTTTGCGACATAACGGACGTCTTGTCAGGTGTCACGGCCGTACGAAAGTGGCCCTTCTGAGGTTCGCCCCGCCGCTAGACTGGCGGCCATGCCCGACCCTCGCCCGCCCGCGCGTTCGGGCAGTCACTCCACGGCGAGCGCACCTTCGTCGCACGGACGACCTCGTTCCCAACCGGACCCGCACACCGGTGCCGTGGAGGCGCCACCACCGCTGGCGACGCGCATCCGCCGGCAGGCGGGACGAGTCAAACGCGCCCTGGGGCGGCTGCGACGGGTCACCGTGCGCCACGTGGACTGGCGTACCGCGCGGATCCGGCGCCGCGGTGGCGTGGTCTCGCAGACACTGCGGTTGGACGATCCCGCCGCCCGCCATTGGGTGAACGCCGCCAACCTGGTCGTCGTCGCGCCCGACCCGGCCACGCTGACCGAGCTCGCCGTGTCCGGGCGGCTCAGCGGCACGGTCCGTTCTCTTCGGGTGCGGTTGACGACCGTGCCCGACTGGGTGGTACGTGGGCTGCGACTGCCACGAGTCACGCGCGAGACCGTGGCGCTGTCCTGGCGCCGCCGTGGTCGAGGGCTGGAAGTTCGGTTCCGGTGGTCGGCGCCGTGCGGTGTGGAGCAGGCGTTGAGCGCCGCCCTGGCGACCGTCGGGCGGCCACGCCCCTGGGACCAGCTCAGCGGCCCGGTGTACGCGCTGGATCCGGCCTCGTGGCTCGACGGGAGGTCGTCGTGGCCGCAGGGCCGCCTGGTCGCCTCGCCGCCGGAGGCGGCGCGGGACGCGGATGGGCGTCCACTCGGGCCGTTCCTGCCACCGGAGCCGTGGTCGACCGACGTGGACCCGCCACGACCCGTGCTGTCGACGTTCGCCAACCCGTTTGGCCGGCGTCTGTTTGGGGAGGCGACCCGCTACCGACTCGTGGGCGGTGAGCCGTGGCGCCTGGAACGGGTCGGCACAGGACCCGCGGTGCGCCTCGACCCGGCGCTCGGGGTGGGAGCCGCAGCCCTCGCCACCGGTTTGGACAAGTACGCCGTCGTCAGCGTCGATGCCTCGGTGCCGGACAGCGACTTCCTCGTCGCGTCGCTGCGGGCACTGGGCGGCTGCGGCGTGGTCTTCGCCGCGAGCGACCCTGCGCTGCGGCGGCGCCTGACCGACTTCGGACTGGTCACCGTGGCTGACCCCGCCGAGGTCGCCGACCTGCGCGGGTACGCGCTCAGCGTGGCGGCGGCCCGGCGGATGGCGATCGCCGCCGATCCCGCGTTGCGCCGCAGCGTCCTCGGTGGCGACGGCGCCCTCCCGCTGCCGACGGTCAGTGTCGTGTTGTCCAGCATGCGCCCGGAGCACATCGACGACTGCCTGCGCTACTTCGCTGCCCAGACCTACCCCGCGATGGAGGTGGTGGTCGGGCTGCACGGGTACGACGTCGGCGAGGAGACCCGGGAGCGTTGGGGGGCCCTGTTGAGCTGCCCGCTACGGGTGATGGCGTTCCCGGCCGAACTGACCTTCGGGGCTGTGCTGGGGCGGTTGAGCCGGATCGCAGACGGCGAGCTGGTGACCAAAGCGGACGATGACGACCGGTACGGTGCACACCACCTCACGGATTTGGTGATCGCTTGGCACACGAGCGGCGCCGACCTGGCTGCCAAAGGTTCCCGCTTTGTTTACCTTCCGGAAGCCGGTGAGACGATCGACCGTGCCTGGGCCGCCCCTGAACTGTTCAATGTGACCCCTGCCGGTGGCACGCTGCTGCTGCCACGCAGCACGCTGGCGCAGATCGGCGGGTGGAGCCACTCCCCCAGACACGTGGACACCGACCTACTCAAACGGATCCGCGCCGGCGGTGGGCTGGTGTACCGCACCCACGCGCTGGAGTACGTCTACGTCCGCCGCAGCACCGGGCACACGTGGCTGACAGACCTGGAAGAAATCGTGTCTCAGTCGGAACGTGTCTACCAGGGACTTCCCGCGGAGATTCTCGAACCGGACTACTCAAGCGTCATGTAAGTCACCATCCCTCGCACGCGGGCCGATGCGGCAGGTAGCTTTTTCGCGTACCTGACGACTGTGTGCGGCGAGACCCAGAGTGCACCGTGGATCGTCGCCGCAGCCACCCAACCTGCCGAGAGGCGAACGAGATGGTGTCTGGTCCGTCCGCTGTCAGGTCGACGGCGTTCCGCGGTGACGTCGAAGGTCTCCGCGCGATCGCCGTCGGGCTCGTCCTGCTCTACCACGCCGGCCTGCCGTTTCTCCCCGGCGGCTACGCCGGAGTGGACGTCTTCTTCGTCATCTCTGGCTTCCTCATCACTAGTCAACTGATCTCCGAGGTGGAGCGCACCGGCCGGGTCTCGCTGCCGAGGTTCTACGCACGCCGGGCCAAGCGACTGCTTCCCGCTGCCGGGGTGGTGCTCGCGGTCACGGCCGCGCTCACTTATCTGTTCCTGCCGCGGATCCGGTGGCAGGAGATCGGCGGTGACATCGCCAGCGCCGCCCTCTACCTGGTGAACTGGCGGTTGGCTGACCGCTCCGTCGACTACCTGGCAGAGGACTCCGAGGCATCGCCGGTGCAGCACTTCTGGTCACTGGCGGTCGAAGAGCAGTACTACCTGGTCTGGCCGTTGGTGATCGTCGCGGTGACGCTGATCGCTCGGGCGGTTCGGATCCCCCTCCGGCGTGCTCTCTTCGTCAGCCTGGCTGCCATCGTCGTCGCCTCCTTCGTCTGGTCGGTGCTGGCCACATCGCACTCGCCCGCACAGGCGTACTTCGTCACCACCACCCGGGTCTGGGAGCTGGGGGTCGGTGCCGGGGTGGCGTTGGCCGCGCGCCGGCTCGCCCGCATGCCCCGCCTGGCCGCGGCCGCGCTGGGCTGGGCCGGGCTGGCCGCCATCGTGGCATCCGGGGTCTGGTTCACCTCCGCGACCATGTGGCCCGGCTACGCCGCTACCCTGCCGACCCTGGGGACGGCTGCGGTGATCGCCGGCGGGTTCGCCGGCCAGCGCGGTGGTCCCGGGTTGCTCATCGACAACAGGCCGATGCGCTGGATCGGTGGCTTGTCGTACTCCCTGTACTTGTGGCACTGGCCGTTGATCGTCGTCGCGGCAGAATACGCCGACGGGTTGTCTGTGCCGGCCGGGCTCGCGGTGGCAGCGCTGAGCGTCGTGCCGGCCTGGCTCACCCACCGCCTGGTCGAGAACCCGCTGCGCTACTCGACGGTGGTCTCCCGCTCGCCGCGACTGGCGCTGAGCATGGGTGCGAACTTCACTCTGGCTGGGTTGGCCGCCGGGTTGGTGCTCGCCCTCACCGTGTCGCTAGCGGTCTCCTCGCATCGGCCCGGCACCCACCCCTCGGCGCCGGGGGCCGCCGTGCTCAGCGGTGACGTCCGATACGACCCGGACGGGCAGGCGGTCGACACGGTCGAATGGATGACCCCGGCGCCGGTGCAGGCCACCGACGACGTCCCGGCCCTCTACGCCGACGGATGCCAGCAGAACCTCGCCGACGCGGACGTGCTCACCTGCGAGTACGGAGCGTCTCAGGTCACGACAGCAGCGCACAACGCCCCGACGGTGGCGGTCGTCGGCGATTCCAAGGTTGCGCAGTGGATGCCCGCTCTGGAAGTCATCGCGGAGCGCAACGGTTGGCGTCTGATGACCTACACGAAGTCCAACTGTGGGTTCCACACCGCGGTCCCACCATTCGACGATGGTAGGTACACCGCCTGCGTGGAGTGGAACCAGCAGGTGTTGGCACGTTTGAAGGCGGATCCGCCGGACTACGTCATAACCTCCCAACGCAGCGCCAAGGCGTTCGAGTCGGATGGCGAGGTGACGACCGAGGCGATGATCCGAGGGATGCGTAGCGCGTGGTCCGCTCTCACCAGTCGCGGCACCGAGATCGTCGTGATCGCGGACACCCCTCATCCGGGCTTCAACGTCTACGAGTGTGTCGAGGAGCATCTCGACCATTTGACCGCTTGCGCATACGACCGCGACCGGTACCACACCGACAGCGCGGCACCGGTCCAGCGCGAGGCGGTGAAGGGGCAGTCCGGGGTCAGCTTCGTCGACATGTTCGACCTGATCTGCCCCAGCGAGCCATGCGCACCGATCATCGGCAACGTGCTCATCTACCGGCAGGGTACTCACCTCACCGCCACCTACGTGGAGACGCTCACGCCCCACCTGGCGGAGGAGTTGGCGAGAGCGGGACTGCCGATGCGGCCCTAGAACCGTTGAGTCGGCTACTTGCGAGCGGACAACCGGCGCCGCACCGCCGCGGCGACGGCCCGGACGACCGCCGATGACACCAGTGGTGCCACCAGGATCGCGAACGGACCGGTGCGGCTCACACCGACCGCCGCGGGGTCCTTCCGGCGCAGCCACAGCATGCGCCTGCGGCCAGCCGGGCGTGGCACCGGAACGGTCTTGACCACCTCACCGTCGACTATGAATTGGACGTCGACCCGCCACCGGCCGGGCGGTAACGGACGGCCCGCCGCAGCCGTGGGAAGCGGCACCAGCGCCCGGTAGCCACCGTCAGCAGTGCGCTGCGACGGGATCTGGAAGACGGTGTCGCCGTGGGAGAGTTTCACCACGGCGTCGCCCAGCCGTCGCCGGCTCGACACGGCCAGCGTCAACGGGCTGCCCTGTACCCACTCGACCTGCTCGACTTTGAGGCTGCGCCGCGTGTTGTCGTAGCACTCGTCCGGGATGCCGACCTCCGGGTCGCGGAAGAAGGGGTACCGGAGGTACACGCGCCCGTCTTCGATCAGTTCCTCGGCCGGTGCGCCGGCCAAGTGGAACTGGATGACCTCGGCCAACCGCTGCACGTCGCCGCGGCGGATCAACTCGAAGCGCAGCCGTCCGTCCACCGGCATCGCCTGGGCGATCCGGGGGGTGTAGAACTCGTCGACGATCGCCTTCGCCTGCGCGACCGCTTCGGCCTGGACTTCAGGCTCGGCGTCCAGGAAGCGCTCCGAAAAGCACAACCTCCGGAACTCGTCTCGGAAGTGGCGCTGCATCAGGATGTCGCGCTTCTCCCCCGGGGCGACGTGCTCGGCGACCAGATGCACCATGTGCTCGACGAAGTTGAGCCAGACCCGGATGTCCTTCTGCCGGGTGGTGTTGTTACCCCCGTCGTCGCGCCGGACCAGGTAGTAGCAGTCGTAGTCGGCCAGGACGCTGATGACGTCGGCGTGCAGGTAAGCCTTGGCGGTGAATGGCTGGTCCTGCCCGATCGGCAGATTGGGGAAACGCAGGCCCAGCCGGTCGATGAGCGACTTACGGAACAGCTTCTGGGCGCTGAGGATGTTCCAGACCCCGGAGGTGAACACGTCCGCCCGGTCTTGGTTGTACCGGAACATGGACTGCGGGGTGCCCCGGTTGACGCCGACCCGGCGACCGAGCACCACATCGGACTGATTGCGGTCCGCCATCGCGACCATCCGCTCCAGGGCCTCGACCCCGAGGTAGTCGTCGGCGTCGAGAAAGAAGATGTAGCGGCCTCGAGCGAGCTCGATCCCGACGTTGCGGGGGCCGGCGGGTCCGCCTGAGTTCTCTTGGTGGACCACCCGCATCACCGGGCAGGTGGCGGCGAACCGGTCCAGCTCGGCACCGGTGCCGTCGGTGGACCCGTCGTTGACGGCGATCACCTCGAGCCGGTCGAGCCCGATGGACTGTTCGAGCACCGACGTGAGGCACTTGGTCAGGTACGGCATGGCGTTGTACGCGCCCACGACGACCGACACGTCTGGCTGCCCGCCCACCATTCATCTCCTCACGAATCGCGCCTGACCGGCATGCATCACCGCCGCTACGTCGTCACTGTAGCGGGTGTCGGCAACGAGACAACCCTTAACCCGACCTGCCTCGCGTACTGTTCCCACACCTCGCGGAACAGCACGTACTCCCGCTTCCACGGCTTGAGAGGGCCTGCCCAGTGGATGATTTTCGGTTCGGAGATCGGCTCTTGGGTGGGTAGAGCGTTCCACTCCGGCGGGAGTACGGCCCGGTCCGCTCCGGCATAACAATTCAAGACTTCTTGATCATTCATGCCGTACCGCTCCACGTACGGAAGGAACTGTCGGGTGAACTGATCCGCTCGCATGCGGGCGAGGTCCAGCACCATGATCCCGGCGTTGAACGCCACGAAATCGAAACGGTGACGCGCGTGCATGCGACGGAGCAGGTCGTGCGCGCGATCGGGTGCGTGCGCCAGTCGGCGGGCCGCCCGCCAGATGTTGCCGAAACCGCTGACGGCGTGCCGGGCGACCGCGGAGCGCGCCGCGAACGGGTGGCCTGCCAGGTCGTACTCGTCTAGTTCGGCCAGGTCACCCACGGGCAAGGCGTCCACGTCGTGATAGATGATCCGGTCACGTTCGGGAAGGAGGTCCGGCAGCAACAAACGGTCCATTGTGGAAATGGTGGTGTGTGTCAGCATTCCCGACACTGGACCGTAGTCGACCTCGTCACACGGCAACCAGGTGACGGTGACCTGGGGGAACGTCGTGGCGACACGCTCGTAGTCCTCCTTTCCGTGACCACGGCAGAGGACCCACAGATGTAGTGGCCGGGAGCAGTGCGTCACCATCGCTTCCACCACGACCGCCATCTGCGACGTGAGGTTGCCGTCCACGGCGAGCGCGACGTCGACCTCGTCACCTCGCGGCACTGGAACGGAACGCTCCACCCGCACCTGGCGGGAACGGATCGCCTGGCAGGCCGCCGCGACATCGAACGACGGCGGCCGCTTCGTCGGCACACTGCGGTGGCGTTCCTCAGCCAGCCGCACCTCCGACGCCCACACCTCTCGCCAGATCGCGTAGACGTCGGCGCGCTTGTTGCCGGCGAAGATCGCGGAGAGCACCGGTTCCAGTGCGGCGAGCAGACGGTCACGCATCCGCGTGAACTGTGCGTCGGTCAGGTCGAGCAGCCCGTTGAGAGCCGGGTCGGCGGGGTTCTGCGGCCGGAACTCGACCGTGGCGCCGACGGCGCGGCCGGCGAGATAGCAGTGCAGCCGCGAGGTCTCGATCCGCCGGTACCGGCGGCGGTAGTCGTCGAGCAGGTCGACGGCGGTGCGCAGGTTCGCCACCTGGGAGGCGTGACGGACGTCGTCACGCTCGTGGGTGAGCGCCTGTCCGGCGTCGCGGGCCGGCACGTCCACGTAGGCAACTGGGGTGTCCTCGCCGGGCCGCTCCTCGGCAGCCAGTGGTGGGAAGAGCGTGCCCAGGGTGGTGGTGAGGCAGCCGGAGAAGAACGCCTTCACACCCGCGCTCAACAGCAGGTCGACGGTGCTCCAGTCGCGACAGCCGATCGGTTCGTGTGCGCGGAGGTAGTCGATTACCTGTGGGGTCAGCGACGCCGGGCGAGAGCAGTGGAACGACACGAACAGCGGCTGGAGGTGGGGGTGCAGCACAGCGCTGTCACCGTTACTGCCGCGAGGCAGACACGACGCGATCAGCCACGTCTGCGGCGGGACATCGCGGTGGGACAGGACATGACGGTCGAGCGGTACCAGCGTCACGTCGCCGGTGGTGTCGAGACGCGACTGTGGCGGCACCCGCTCCCGCAACCGCGTCACGAGGTCGACCCATTCGGGCGGACCGTGGACCCGCAGATTCTCATGCCTCAGCACGTGCCCGAGCACCGCCACGGTCTGGATGTGCTCTCCGATGTCCGACGAGGTCGTCCGCCGGTCGACGTCGTGGTGGCCCAGCACCGCCAGGGTCACGTGCCCCGCCGGGACCTGCGGCGCCGCCGGCGGGCGGCGCAACCGGTCGATCCAGGGCCGAAGCCAGTCCCGGTCCGCGTCGGTGCTCGCCCACGCCTGCGGGTCCTGCTGGGCGAGTCGGTCAGCGAGGTCGAACGTGTCGCCAGCCAGGTCGACCTCGCCGGCGTCGAGCAGCGCGCGGACCAAGGTCATCCAGCCAGCTGGTGCGAGATCAGCCGGCGGGTGGTGCCGCAGGTCCCGCGCGGTCGTCAGCGCTGCGGCCGAGTCCACCGTAAAAGCCGTCCGGAGAAACTCGACCGGCGCCAGTGGCCGCCAGACCTCCGGTGGGACCTGCTGGAAATGCGACCAGGCCAGCTCGGGCAGCTGACGGTCGGCGGCCACGAGCGCGGCCCCCAGCGCTCCCGCTGTCGCGGTGGCGGGGTCGGCCAGCAGCGCGTGCGACAGTGAGCGGGCGCTGACCTGGTCACCGGCGCGTAGCCGTGCCCGGACCGTCGTCGCCACCGCCTCCGTCATCGGCGCTCCGGAGGCGAGCACGTCGAACAGCAGGCTGCGCTCCCGCAAACCTCGGATGTGCTCGGCGGCCGACTGTGACTGTCCGGACCCAGGTGCCGTGGTGCGCGCGACCCCCAGTTCCTTCGGCGCTTGGCCTAGGGACGCCGCCACCAGGCGTCGGTAGGCCACGGCATAGCGTTTGGCGTTGTTCCACGCGCTCTGTTGCTCGTCGGCGCGTTTCCGTTCGGCGTCGGCGAGCGCCTGCCGCGCCTCCTGTAGCGCCTTGCGGGTCTCGTCGAGCTGACGGTGCAACCGCTTCACCCCTGGTACGAGACGCGGCCAGGCGAGTCGGTCCGTCCAGCGGGGCACGTCAGCCCACCTGAGGCTGGCCCGTCAGCGGTGCCACCCACGTGGGGGCACCGCCGAGTACCCAGAACGGTCGGATCCCGCTGGAGGCCGGGTAGAGCTGACGCAACCCGTACGGGTTGGTGCGGTGCCCTGACGCCGCCGCCGGCAGGTAGTCGGCGGCGGCCAAGGCGATGACCCGCATGCGGTCGGCGTCCAGTGACTCCTGCCGGCGCGGTTGCCCCATGGCCTCCAGGTCTTGCAGCATCGCCTGCACCACCGCGACGAGGCTGCGGCCGTCGTGGCTGCGGTACGCCCACAGGTCCTGGCCGGTGTGTGCGGCGAAGGTGGCCAGCGTCACCCAACCTTGCAGGTTGGCGAGTTTGTGGTCCACAGTGGCCGGCTCGGTCAGCCCGACGAGTTGTCGACCGTCGGGCTCGAACTGTTGCCCGATCCGTTCGTGGGTGCGGCGAAGGGTCGCCAGCAAGGCCGGAAGGTCGCCGAGGTAGGAGTCGATCGCGGCGGTGACGGCGTCGTACCAGGTGCCGTCCTGGTCGAGCGCGGAGCGCCGGATGGCCGCCTCGTCGCTGCCCTCCAGCCATTCGCGGTGTTCTTCGAGCCATAGGCGCAGCCTGGCCACTTCGGCGGAGGTCAGCGCCGCTTCCCGATCCAGGAACCGGGCCAGGTCCGGCAGGTAGTGGAGGCCGTGGCCGTGCCACTGCTGCGGGTCTAGGCGGCTGCGGCGGTTGAGGAACCGGGTGCGTACCACGTCCACACAGCCGGCGAGGTAGGCACCGCGGCGGGTGAGGAAGCCGGCCAGTCCGAGCACCGCGACGGCTTCGGTCGCCGCCGCCAGCGACTCGTGTCGGCCGCCGCGGACGCTGTCGGCAGCGACGATCAGCCGCCCGACCACGCGCTCCAGGTCAGCGTCGCCGGCTCGCCAGCGTTCACGCTGCTCCTCCAGCACGGTCGGGTCGAGCAGGCGGGGCCGCTGCGGGTCGAAGTGCTCGGCGGCGAGGGTGGCGTCGACACGGTCGATACAGTCGCGGACCGCCTCCATCCGCCGCCAGCCGCGCTGCGTGATGTTCTCTTCCAGGGTGCGCTGTCCTGAGTAGAGGCGAGCCACCCACCCAGCGGTGCCGACCTGTCCCGCCTCGGCGGCCAGGGGTGCCGGCGGTGGGTCCCAACGGCCGCGGCACCAGTTCTCCCACGGCCCGGCGACGCCGAGCCGGCGCAGCAGCTCGACCTTGGGGCAGCGGCCGTAGCGGGCGTTCTCGTCGAACTCCTCCGCCGCGTCGCGCCGGAAGATGATCTGCGGCTCCTCGACCGGGTCGACCTGTGGGTTGGGGCGCAGGAGCACCTCGTTGTCGAGCACGCGCGCCATCGGCACGGTGAAGTACTTCAGGTGAGGGCGGGCGGTGACCGCCTCGGTGATCTGGTCCCACGCCTGCCGGGTGAGGTAGCAGTTGCCGTCCCACGGCAGGACCCACTTGGCCACGCCACGACCTTCCCGCAGCGCGGCGTTGCGGGCGCCGTTGTTGTTCATGACGTAGAGGTTCTTGTCGTGGTAGACGACGTCGAGCGCCCGCTGCTGCTCGGTGGGGGGCAAGGCGTGGAACTCGTCGCGGTAGGTGAATCCGGGCAGTGCGAAGTCGCGGAAGCGCCAGCCGATCGTGCGGTAGACCGCCGGGTCGAACGGGATGTGCAGGTACTCGGCGCCGTGCTCGTCGAGCAGGGCGATGATCCGCTGCTCCATCTCCGGGTCGACGATCCGGTTGACCACCCAGCGTTTGCGACAGCCGGGCAGGTCGGGTTCGTTGTCGAGCACGAACCGCAGATTGGCCAGTCCTTGCCCGACCCGGTGCCGGGGCGGCAGGTCGTTGCCGATGATCCGGTAGAGCACGAAGGTGTCGGGCATGTCGTGCAGTCCTCGGACGAGATACTCCCACTTGAGGTCGTCCTCGCGCGGTGCTCCGGGGCGGTCGGTGCGCACCAGCGGCGGGTCGAAGCTCACGGCCGGGTCGCGGCGGGCGGCCAGGTAGTGCGCCAGTGGGGTCCGCCAGACGGTGAGCGCGTCCGGGTAGCGTTCGAGATAGCTGGCGGTCGGAAACTGCGGGTGCGGGTCGTACCCGAGCGTCACGCCGACGTCGACGTAGTGGCTGACGGGGTCGCTGGTGCGCATGCCGACCTGCGACTGGTAGAAGTCGGGGTCGAACAGGTTGCTGTCGCGGATCAGCGACACTTCGTCGCCCCGAGGTTGGTAGGGCGGGTTTCCCGCCTCCTGCCGCGCCTGCTGCGCTCGTCCGGTCAGGTCGAGCACGTACCGGCGGCGCTGATCGTGGCGCAGTCCGGCGAGGTGGCCAGCGACGTCTTGCTGCAACTGTCGGACGGTGGCGCGGAGCTGTGCGACCTCAGCCGCGACGGTGTCGGTGGATCGGCGCGCTGAGGCGGTCCGCACCGACGCCAGGTCGCGCCGGGTCCGTATGGACAGCACCAGCTGGAGCACCACTGCGACCAGTGCCGCGGCGACGGTGGCGGTGAGCAGGACTAGGCCGACCTCCACGTCCACCCAGGCGGTCACCGCGGTGGCGGCCACGATGCTGGCGACGCCCAGCGCGGCGATCAGGGCGCGGCGCCGGTCGACCCTCACTCCACCTATCCGCATCCGGTCTCGTCTCCGCTCAGGTACTCGGCGAAGTAGGTTCGGGCACCGGCCACGTCGCCGTGGAGGAGATCTGCCCAGGCGTTCACCACCGCTGTCGGGTCGTGGCTGCGACGGACCTCCGCTTTGGCGCGGGCGGCGCGTTTCTCCCAGTCTTCAGCGTCGGCGCTGGCGAGCAGCGCCGCGACCGCGGCGTCAGTGGAGTCGTGTATCCACTCTCGACCGTAAAGCTCGGACGCTCCTGGCCAGGGACGGATCAACGGTACCGCGCCTGAGGCCATGCCTTCACTGACCGCGGTGTGCGATCCTTCCTCGTCGCTGGTGGAGAGGATGTGGCCGACGCGGCGGTACCACCGGGCCATGTCCCGGCCGGGGGGATCGAAGAAGACCCCGTCACGCAGCAGCGGGTCGTGCGTGATCCGCTCGAAGCACCAGGTCGCGTACTCGCGTTCTTCGCGGCTGCGCCACGCGAAGTGGTTGTGCCACGGCATCACGGACCGGACCACCAGGGTGAACCTGGGGTCTTCGCGCCGGGCCGCGGCGATCAGGTCGAGCGCCAGGTCGAACCGCTTGCGCGACCATTCGACGCCGACGAACCCCACCGTGAACCGGGCCTGCGGCACCTTGGGCCGGTCCAGCCAGTCGACGTCGAGGAAGTTGGGGATGTAGACGAGCTTGTCGGCGGGCCAGCCGAGCTCGTCGCGGATGCGGCGGCCGAACAGGGGTGCGATGTACACGACCGCGTCCACGTTGTCGATGGCGATCCGGCGCGGGTACGGCGAGTCCAGCTCGAACCGGTGCAGTCGCACCGCCAGGAACTGCCCGGGTCGCTTGTGCGCGGACAACCACACGGCGCTGGTCCGCGCCCACTCGGCGAAGATCGCGTCGGCGCGGCGCAGGCGCGCGGTGGTCTGCCGGTTGCGGTAGCTCAAATGGGGCCACTCGTCGACGACCACGTCGAGGTCGGTGCGCTGGTCGAGGCGGGCGGCCAGGTCGCGGGCGAACTTCAAGTCGTGACCGCTGAGCAGGACGGACTTGGTGGGGCGTGGACGGCGGGGTGGCTGGGGTGTCACGGCAGCCAACACCGCCTGGGCACCACGGATCTGCTCGTCGACCGTCCACTTCGCCGGCTCGCCGACGTCGTGGCGTGCCAGCGCGGAGTCACCCCACGGCGACAGGGGCATCGGCGACCACTGGCCACCGGCCAGACGCCACTGGGCGAACGAGTGCAGTGGCGTCGACTCAGGTGACGGCTCGCCACGCAGCATGGCCTGCCACGCCACCAGCTGCGCCACGCTGGCGGGCAGGCTGGCCGGTGTCTCCGCCACGGTCGGGCCGCACTCTGGGCACGGGCGGTCGACGGCGATGGGAGGGAACACAATCACCGCCGGGCGGGTGTGGGCGGTCGCCCGCTCGACGGAGTCCCGGGCGGTGTCACTGTCCACGAGGAAACCGCCGACCCGGTGTGCCACCTCGGCCAACGCCGGTCCTGGACCGCCGGCGTCGTCGTCGGAGAGTCGCTGCGGTGGCAGCGCAAGCACCCACACGCCGCGGCGGGGCGCACCGGCGTCGAGCGCCAGACAGGCCGCCTCCACCGTCTCCGCGATCACCACCGCGGCGCCGTCGAGGTTGGGCGTGGCGGCGCCCGGTGAGCGGCGCGCCGACTGTCGCAGCGCCCGGGCCGCGCTGCGACCGGCCCGGTAGCCGGCCCGCAGGGGTCGGCGGACCGCCGACGGCAGCCACGGCAGGCGTTGCGGGGTCACCGGCACGGCGTCGCGGCCCAGCTGTGGCGGGGTGCCTGGTTGTTCCTGGCTGAGCGCCGGAAGGCACGTGGTCTCGGCCACGTTGGCGCCGGCCGCGGTGAAGGCGGCGCGGACGCTGTGCCGCCAGCAGCAGGCGCCTGGCAGCGAAGGCCACCGGCCGTCGCGCAGCAGCACGACCCGGACCGGGGTAGGTACGCCAGGCTCCGCGCTCACGGTTGCGGCTCCGAAACACCACAGGCAACTGGGTCAACGGAAGCGTACGTCACCGCGGCGGGCCGGGTCAGGTCTGGGCGTGAGCCACCACCACCTGTGTGAACCCGAGTTGTCGCAGCATGCCACGCAGCATGAACTCGGTATTCTGGCGGGTGCGCTCGACGAGTCCGCTGTCGCCGGCAGCGCGCCCGATCTCTTCGGAGGCCCGCCGGTAGACCGCGGTAAGTCGGTCCGGATCGGAGTCGAACAGGCTGCCGATCCGGTTGATGAGTCCGCGCTCCTCGGTCACGACGTAGCTCGCCTCCACGTCCAGCCGGGGTTCGGTGAGGCGCACCGGCGGCAGGGTGATCTCTACCCTGGTGCGATCGGGAGAGACCTGGATCGCGTCGCTGGTGAGCGCTCCAAAGTCGACGTAGCCTTCCACGCTGCCGACCGCGACGAACAGGATCCGGTCGCCCACGAGGGTGTCGGGCACGAAGCGACGGTTGCGTTCCAGGTCGATGACGACTTGGAAGGTGCCTTCGGCGGCGACGTACCGGCTGAGGTCTCGCATCGACTCCAACAGCGCCGGGCCGCTGCGGTCGATTTCCTGCACGGCGAACGGGTTGCGAAGCTCCGGCCAGGTCCAGGCCCCTACCAGCCGCGCGGACAGACCCACCGTGATCGCCAGGAGTACCAGGACGAGGAGCCAGGCCACGCTGCCGCGGCGCCTGGGCGGCGGCTCCGGGCGGCTGGCTGCTTTCCGAGAAGCCTTTCGGACGGCCATGGATCAGGATAACCGGCCACGGCGAGTGCCAAATCCGGCGGAACCCACGCCCTGGCTGGCACCATAACTACGTAGTTACGTAATATCGAAGCCATGAGCAACCTTGCCGAGCGGGTCGCGGCGCTGGAAGCACGCCTGGCCGAGGTCACCGACCGACTCACCGACCTCACCGAACGCCTGGACAGCGCCACGCCACCCCGCCACGCCCCAGCGACTGAGGCCGCACCGACACGCGGCGAGGAGTTCTGGGCACTGGAAGGACTGCGACGCCGCCTCCCCGACCCGACCGGCGCCGTGCTCTACACCGGCGTCGTCGAGGCGGTGCCGGGCGAGCGCTACGAATGGCAGTACGGCGCGACCACGGCCGGTCTGCTCAGCGAGGAAGAGTGGACCCGGCCCGCCGATGCCCTGGCCGCCCTCGCCCACCCGGTCCGGCTGCTGCTGCTACGGGAGGTCCTCGGCGGGCGACGCCACGCCGCCGCGCTGGCCGAGGTCGACGGGCTCGGCACCACCGGCCAGCTCTATCACCACCTACGCCAGCTCACCTCCGCCGGCTGGTTGCGCTCCACCGGCCGCGGCCAGTACGCGGTGCCGCCTGAGCGCGTGGTCCCGTTGCTCGTCATCCTCACCGCCGCCCGCCACTGAATGGAGGACCGATGTCCCGTCGCCGATGGCTCGTTGGGCTGATCGCCGTGGGCAGCATCACCACCGCGGTCGCCTGGCTGGCCGGCCCCCGGCCCGCCACCCTGGGTGAGGCCACCACCGGCGATGCGGCGCTCGCCGCCGCCGTCCGCGCCGCCCTCGCCGACCCCACCGGCTACCGCGGGCTCGCCGTAGCGCTGATCGACGACGGCGAGGTGCGCGTCGCCGGGTTGGGCGACCGCGGCGACGGGGCGCCGGTGGACCGGGGCACCGCCTTCGAGGTCGGTTCGATCGGGAAGGTGCTCACCGGCATGCTCCTGGCCGACCTCGTCGCCGACGGCACGGTGCACCCCGACGACACGCTGCAGGATCTGCTGCCCGACCACCGCTTCGACGACCCGGACCTGGCCGCGACCACGCTCGCGCAGCTCGCCAGCCACCGCTCCGGCCTGGCGTCGGTGCGTTTCACCAGCGTCGCCCAGGCGATCGGGATGCACCTGCGCGACCGGGCCGGGCGGGACCCGTACGGCGGGCAGGACACCTTCTGGTTGGCGGCGTCGCTGCGGACCGCCCGGGTACGCGGCGACGAGCATCCGGTCTCCTACAGCAACTACGGGGTGGCGGTGTTGGGCTACGCGCTGGCCCAGCACACCGGGACGCCCTTCCCCGAGCTGCTGCAACGGCGGATCTTGGATCCGCTGGGTCTGCGGCACACCGGCTTCCACCTCGACGGCGCACCGCCACCGCCGCAGGCAGCGCGGGGCGGCACCGGCGGAGGACGCCCGATGGCGCCCTGGCAGGCCTCCGGCTATGCCCCTGCCGGCATCGGGCTGTGGTCGACCGTCGAGGACCTTGCCACCGTCCTGTCGGCGACGATGGCCGGCACCGCGCCGGGGGCCGACGCGGCACGCCCTCGATTCGACGAGAGCACCCACCGCCGGGTGGGGTACGGATGGTTCACCGACCGCATCGGCGACCAAGAGATCACCTGGCACAACGGTGGCACCGGCGGGTTCCGTTCCTTCTTCGGCTTCGACCGCGCCACCGGGCGCGGCGTGGTGGTGCTCGGCAACACCGACCGGGAGGTGGATACCCTGGGTCGGCACCTGCTCGCCGTGGGAGTCGATCCCCCTGCGGGGAGCACGGTTAAGGGTGAGCGCGCCGACTGGTTGGCGGTGGTGGCCACCTGGTTCCTCAGCTTCGCCGGTGGACTCGGGCTGCTCTACGTCGCCACCCGCGCGGTGGTGGATCGGCTGCGTCTGGTCACCAACGGCGCGTGGGCGCTCGCCGCGCCCGCGCTCGCCTATCCGATCGGTGTCTGGTGGGCCGTGTCGACCTGGCTGTGGGCGGCCGGGGTGGGCTTGTCCACCGTGGCGCTGGTGGTGAGCGCACGGGTGTGGCGGTCCGCTCCGGTGGTCGTGGGCCGATTCCACCGGCTGCGGTGGCTGGGCACCGCGCTGGTTACGCTCGCCGCACTCGCCGTGGTCGCGTGGGTCCTGCGCTAGCGCGTCTCCGGTGCGCGGCGGCCGGTCCGGCAGGGGTGGCCGGCGGCGCTACAGTATGGGGCGCGCTAGGCTGCCGTTCACCTATGGGCTTCCTCGCGTTCACCCCTCAGGAGGAACCTCGTGACCAAGACTCCGACCGTTTACGTCGGGATGAGCGCCGATCTCATCCACCCTGGGCACATCAACATTCTGCAACGGGCCGCCGAACTCGGCGAGGTAACGATCGGGCTGCTCACCGACGCGGCGATCGCCAGCTACAAACGGCTGCCTCACATGACGTTCGAGCAGCGTAAAGCCGTGGTCGAGAACCTCAAGGGGGTCACGCGCGTGGTCGCCCAGGAGACCCTCGACTACGTGCCCAACCTGCGTCGGCTCAAGCCCGACTACGTGGTGCACGGGGACGACTGGCGGACCGGGGTGCAGAAGCAGACCCGGCAACGGGTCATCGAGGTGCTGCGTGAGTGGGGTGGCGAGCTGGTGGAGGTTCCCTACACCCAGGGGATCTCGTCGACCCAGCTGAACCAGTCCGTCAAGCAGATCGGCACGACGCCGAGCGTGCGTCTGTCGCGACTGCGCCGGCTGCTGGACAACAAGCCGATCGTGCGCATCCTGGAGGCCCACAGCGGGCTGACCGGTCTCATCATCGAGAACACCAGCGTGACCACTCCCGATGGCCGCACGATCGAGTTCGACGGCATGTGGTCGAGTTCACTGACCGACTCGACCGCCCGGGGTAAGCCGGACATCGAGGCGGTGGACATCTCGTCCCGGTTGCAGACCATCAATGAACTGTTCGAGGTCACCTGCAAGCCGCTCGTCTTCGACGGTGACACCGGTGGTAAGCCGGAGCACTTCAGCTTCACGGTCCGCTCGCTGGAGC